>NC_007645.1:1200000-1500000 GCF_000012985.1 Hahella chejuensis KCTC 2396
GTGAAAGAGCTGGGCGTGTTGCCCGGGGACACCCGTTACCGCATCGAGCTGAAAGACGGCAAGGTCAACTACTACATCAAGCGGGAAAGCGACGCGACTTTCACTTTGGTGCACACCTCCACCAGAACGGTGGAGCCCGGCAAGGCGTACGCCATCGACAGCTCCTTCTACAAAGGCGGCTCCCTGCTGAAAGACGTGGTGATCGGAACGCGACTGGACGCCCCGGCGGGACGCGTGAACGTCAGCCGCACGATCTACGACGCGCGCGGTCTGGCGCGCTTCAGCCTGAACGCCCTGGGGCAGGTGACGGAGACCCGTTACGATGCGGCGGGCAGAGCGACGCAGACGCTGCGCTACGAAACCGCCTACAGCGGCGCCGATTACAGCGAAACGGCGCTGGCGCAGTTCGTCGCGGGCGAGACCCGGGCGCAACATGCCTACATGGTGTACGACAGCCTGGGTCAGGCGCGCTTCAAGCTGGACCACCAGGGCCATATCACCGAACTGGAATACGATCACAACGGTCAGGTGACGCGCACGCTGAGTTACGTCGCGGCCTATGACCTGAGCCAGCCGCTGACGGCGGCGGCGCTGGAAACTTATGTGCAAGGCCACGCTTCAGCCGGGGACCGGGTGGAGCAGGTCTTCTACGACGCCCGCGGCCTGGAAATCTACCGGATAGACGCTGGCGGACGCCTGATCGAACAGGAATACGACCACGCCGGTCGTCTGACCCACCGCGTGCGCTACGCCGCCAGCCTGAATCTCGGAACCGCCGCGACCCTGACGCAAGTGACGCAGGCGGCGGACGCCCATCGCAGCGCGGCGGCGAACCAGCACAGCCGTCTGGTTTACGACGCCCTGGGACGTCTGCGCTACAGCCTGGACGGCGAGAATTACGTCTCGGAAACCCTGTACAACGGACAGGGGCAGGTGACGGAAGAACGCCGTTACGCCGCCCCCTGGACCCAGGCGGCGACCCTGAGCGCCCTGACGGGGCTGCACCCGGACGCCGAGACCCGCATCACCCGCTACGCCTATGACGACGCCGGCCGCAAGATCAGCCAGTCGCAGCGGCTGATGACCGGCGGCGCGGAGACCTGGATTACTGAAAGCTACGCCTACGACGCCCACGGCAACCGCACGGCGGTGACCGACGCGCGGGGCAACGTCACCAGCTTCGCCTACGACGCGGACAACCGCCTGATCGCCAAACTGACGCCGAAAGACGCTATCGACGATGCGGACATCAGCGCCAGCGCGCGCAAAGGCGCGGTGACGCGCTACCAGTACGACGGCTTCGACAACCTGATCCAGGAAAGCCAGTACGTCACGGAAGTATCGATCCATGAACGCACGGCGGCGGATTACGCCACGGCCAACGTTCCGGCCAATAACGATCCGGTCAGCGGAGACCGGCATACCCGTTACGAATACGATGCGCTCAACCGTCAGGAGCGCATCCGCACGCCGGAGCTGAATGGCGTCTCCACACTGACGCGCAAGGAATACGACCGCTACGGCAACGTCACGGCCTTGATCGAAGCGGAAGGCTCCGCTCTGGAGCGCACCACGCGTTACGAATTCGACGACCTGAACCGGGTTGTGAAGGAAACCAAAGCGTTCGGGACGGCGGACGCCAGCAGCACGGGCTATGTTTACAACGCCTTCGGCCAGGTGGAGCGGGTGATCGATCCGCGCGCTTACGCGTTGGTGGAGAGCAACGACGCCTGGGCGCAGGAAATGCGCGCGCTGATTCGCAGTGTCGCCAGTGGTGGGAGCGTTAATCGTGCGGAAGCGATGGCGCTGCAAATTCCTGCGCACTTGAAAGCGCAGCTGTACAGTCTGCCGGACAAGGCGGAGAACCTGAACAGCTTCCATAAGCAGGCGCTGTATGAGCTGTACTCCCGCCAACAGCGTTTCGACACGCTGGGCCGCAAAATCTCCGAGACGGACGCCAACGGTCAGGTCAAGTCCACCACCTACGACGCCTTTGGCAATATCGCTAAAGTGATTGATGGCGTCGGCAAAACAGGCTACTTCTACTACGACAGCCTCAATCGCCTGCGTTACAGCGTCGATCCCGCCGGCTACGTCATAGAAAACCAGTACACCAGCACCGGCAAAGTAAAAAGCAAGATCGAGCATTATGCGCCGATCAGCCTTTCCGGACTGAACGAAAGCACGGCGCTCAGCGTCATCGCCGGCCGCATCAGCAGCGTCAATACGGGGGCGGTGAATCCCAACGCGCATATTTATCAGGTCGGCGGACGCACCGATTACGTCTTCGACACGCTGGACCGGGTCAGCGATATCGTTTATCGCCATACTCAGCTGGATGGGGCGGTGAAGAACTATGTGGAGCGTTTTGAGTACGACAAAGCGGGCAACCGCATCCGCATGGTGGACAGGCTGCAGAACTACCAGCAAGGACAGGGCGTCGTTGAAACCCAGGCGTATCGCTATGCCTACGACGCCGCCAACCGCTTGATCAAGGAAGTGACGCCGGCGGTCAGGGTATACCGGGCCAACGACGACCGCTCGGTGACGCTGCTGGCCAACGCAGGCGTGGAGACGCGTTATCAGTACGACGCCCTGGGCAACAAAGTGAAGGTGACGCAGGCGGCGAATATCGCAGAACAGAGCCGCACTACGGAATACCGTTATGACAAGCTGAACCGGGAGGTTCTGCGCATTGATCAGGCGATGGACGGCATCTACGACGCCGGCGCCAACGCCACTTACAACAACGTCAGTCTGCATACCCGCACTGAATACGATCAGATGGGCCAGGTCGTTGCAACGACCCGGCAAGCGCATCAGAACGGAACCACGCCTGTCGGTGCGGCGCGAGTGGCGCGCTATGGTTACAACGCCTTGAGTCAACAGATCTGGGCGGTTAACGCGGACTTTGGTCTCTCCGCCATGACCTACGATGCGGCGGGTAACCGCATTCAGGTGCGCCAGTATGGCGAGCGCTTGACGCTAGGGTATGGTGCGACGGAAGTCGCGGCGTTGATGAATAAGGACAGCGACGACTATCGTGAGCTGAACAGCTATTACGACCGGGAAAACCGCGTTATCGCCACCCGCACCCGTGACGAGCAGTTGTTTGACCTCAATGCGGTCATTCATGGCGGCGGGGAGGACACAGAGCGCACGGGCTATTACGTCGGCGCGCAAACGACGCAGTCCTATTACGACGGCAACGGGCAGGTGGTGAAGTCCGTGGACGCCAACTACCAGCCGACCTACTACTTTTATGACGATCGCGGCAATCGCATCCTGCAGGTGGACCCGCTGGGGGGCGCCATTGCGTGGGAGTATGACTATCGCGGCTCGGTGACGAAAGAAACCCAGTTCGCCGTGCCGCTCAAAGGAACGACCTTGCAGGCGCTGGCGGCGGATCAATCCAGTCGTAGCGCCCAGGCGTTGATTGCAGAAGCGAAAACGGACCCGGCGCCCAGCGGAGACCCGGACAAACCGGCGCTGCGCAACGCCGACAACCGGGTGACGGAGTTCCGCTACGATAACCTGGGCCGCAAGGTGCAGGAGATCAAGAAGGAGGTCGCCTACAGCGCCATCGACAAGAGCAGTGGCGCGCTCAGTCATACCAGCGGCGACCTGGTCACCGCTTACACATACGACGGCATGGGCAATGTGGTGAAAGTAGTGCGCCCGGGCGTCAATCACGTCACGGAGTTCACTTACGACAATCTGGGGCGGCAAGAGACGCAGACCGGAGAAACCTTCACGGACTTCGAAGGCGATACGGTGCGTCGACGTCAGAGCCAATCCTATAACGCGTTTGGCGAGCAGGTGAGCATCAGCGCTACGGCGGTTCGCGCCGACGGCGGCGCGTTCAGCAGCAGCCGTGAAGGCGTCAGCGCAGACCGTAAGACGAAGCAAACGCGCACTGAGATTCATGTGCTCGACCGACTGGGCCGCACAATCACGTCTCTGGATGCGGATAATCGTCGTATCCAATACAACTACGACAGCTATGGCAATGTGACCCGTCAGCAGACGCTGGTCGGCGGCTACAGCAGCGGTTCGACGCATAATCGCACCCTGGACGTCTTCTTTATCTATGACGCTCAGGATCAGGAAATCAAACGCTGGGAAGTGGACCCGACCTATCTAAGCGAAACCGTCAGCAGCGAAGTGCGCTACAACGCCTATGGCGAGATTGAAGCGAAAGGCAAAGCGGGACAGTGGCAGGAGCAGTTCGTCTACGACCATATTGGACGCGTGCTTAAAACCAATAAGGACAACGGCGCCTGGAAGCTGTATCTGTATGACGCCAACGGCAAGGCGACGATGGAGATGCTGACCATCGACAGTTTTGAGCTGGATGGGAAAACCGTCACCCTGAAAGACATCAAGAGCGCCGCGGACGCCGCCAAACTCTCGCCGAAAGACGTACAGATCCGCGTCAGCGTGTATGACGCCAAAGGGCAGTTGACGGACGTGGTGGAGCCGCCCATGACCTTTGAAGGGTTAAGCGGGGAGATCCGTTGGAAAGGCGCGGAGGGCGTACAGGGGCAACCTGGCTACGATAGCGGCACAGCGCCTACGTTAGGGCCGTGGGTTGGGGCGGGTGATCCTGCATTGGGACTGGCGCTTGTCGATACGAATACGATTGCGGCGGGGATGCCCGTAAGAGATACCGTCTGGATCGACATAAATGATCCCGAAACGGATTCAATAGCGAAAATCCAACAAAAGTATGGGACGGGAGAGAAAACAACCGTTGGGACAGTCCCGGGCTTTGATCCTAATGATGATTCTGTCGCTACTCAGGAAATCCAGTTGGCCAGAATCGATATCAACCTGAGAGAAAATAGTGCGGCGTTAAACATCAGCTTGTTGGACTCGGAAGTAAAAAGCTGGAAGCTGACTTATCTCTCATTGGACGAGCATATAGTTGACAGCGGAGTTCGTGAGGGCGCCTCCAGCGAACAGCTTGAGCTGCAGGGATTGAAGGCGGCGCGCTATGGTTATCGATTGGAGTTGCGCGACGATAAGGGTGTTGTGCTGGGCGAGCTCGTTGGCGATCAATTGGCGACAGAGCAAGATAAAACGCCGTCCGCCTGGGTCCTGCCGGTGGAGAATCAAACCGCTACTGTGACCATGACCGCCAAAAAGGTGGTGAAAACCATCGTGGATAAATATGTAGATTTAAATAACTACGCTAATACTAAAACAACGGTGCAAACTGAATATGTTCTGAAAGCGGAAACCAGAATCAGTGATCGCTGGGTGGAATATGACAACAATGGCGCTGTTGCAACTGAAAAGTGGGTGACCTCTGCGCGCTCAATTGAGTCGCATAAGTTTCAGGAAAAAGTGGATTTGGAACAAACGCGCCGACTAAATAGGGAATTTTCAAGCATATCTCCTTCAAGAAGAGTAAATGAAAAAGGTTTGCCTGCGGGAGATACTATATACAGCTCAAAGTCGACTATCCATATTAAGCAGAATCTTCTAGATGTAATGAGTGCTCCCAGGTCTAACTTTGAAATTACTGTACCTAATATTAAAGCTTTGCAGGGTGAGCTTTTAATACTAAAGATGGAAGGCCCTTTTGTAAAAAAACCTATAACTTTGGCGGAGGTTAAGGCCGGGCATACTGTTAAGCTAGAAAATATAACTTTTGCAGAGCCATGGGCTACTGAGTTTAGCTTGTATTGTGGAGATACATTAATCGCTAAGCAAAAGGTCGATTATGATTTTGGGTGGCCAAGCTCTAATGACTTTAATTATGTTTTAAATGTACCTTCCCTTATATCTTTTTCTAGTTTTGGGACTGATGCGAAGGAATTGATTGGAGATTTCTTTATCGCAGGTCAAAGATACCCAAGACAATCTACGTTTAGTGGAAATAAAGTAATTTGGGCTCTTGGTGATTTTTTTGAGCGCCCCTTTTATGCACAGACTGCGGTAAGAGATGCATCGGGTGGGCATATCTCTAAATTAACATTAAGTAGAGATTCCAGCTCTAGCGATGTGGTCGTTTTGAGAGAGTTTGACTACATCCATGGAGGCGGCAGCTTAACGGAAGAAACCTGGAAAGGTCACTCAGAGTCAGCGCCTAGCACACAAACCACTGCTCCCTGGTCAGGCGACACACTACAAAATAGCTATCTACGCAGTCTCGCATATCATTACGTAAAATCTGCGGGAGCTACTACGCAAGACGAAGGTTTCAACGCCACTTATGGCTCCGTCGAAGGCAATATTATTCGTCGTCAGAATCGCTATAACGCGTTTGGCGACGTGGTTGCGGAAGTGGATGGTCGGCGTACCAAGGAGAAGTACGACAACAATGGCGATCTGGTGTATGACGAGCATGGCCAGCCCGTCCAGGTCGCTGTTTCAGGCAATGTTACCCGTTATGAATACAACCAGTTAGGGAAGCTGGTCCGAGAGGTGAAGCCCGAGACGGATATCAATCCTGAGAAGTCTGATGCGGTGCGCGCCAGACCCATCACCTCTTATTACTACAATGAGCTGGGCGAGCAGGTCGCTGTCAGGGATGCGCGCAGCCACTATACCGGCGATGTTTATTACAAGAAGCAGGTGGTGGAAAACGGGCAGGTTGTTAAGTCCTTTGATCGCACGGGAGCGACGAAATCCTTTGCGTACGACATCTACGGCGCCAAACGTACGGAGGTCACGGAGCTGGGGCAGCGTATCCAGTATGGTTACGATGCCGTAGGCAATCTCACTTCCCAAAAACGCTTCAACGCCGCCGGTCAGTTTTACGCCCAGGATAGTTATGGTTATGATTCCCTGGGTAACCGCATTACCCATACTGATGCGGCGGGCAATACAGAAACCTATCTCTATGACGGCGCGGGTCGAGTCCGCGAGCATGTCAGCTTAGCCAGACGCAAGACCCAATACGCATATCGCTATATCGAGTCCATTGGCGGAGGTTTGGGGGGCTACGAGAAAATCACGCAAACCGGCATGTATGGCGGCAGTGGCGAGTTAAATCGCATCACAGATCAGTCTGATTACTTTGGTCGCGCCCGACTGCATAACGATTTGGGCGGTCATGTTTTCTCTTACGACTACAACCAGGCGGGTTGGCTGATGCGCCAAACCGGGACTACCGCGCTACTGGAGTCAGAATCCCGGCACAAGACCGCCCGCAATAACCAGGATATTGAGTATCGTTACTATGCTAACGGTTATCTCAAAGAGGTCATCGACCGCGGCGCGGGAACCAAGGCGAGTTATCAGTACGATAAAAACGGCAATCGCACTCTGGAGGCTTATTATGATCTGGCCCACGATGCGGACAGCGCCTCAACAGACGGATACTCAGACTATCTGCCCTATCAGGTGGCCCGTATTTATTATGATGAGCTGAACCGGGTCAAGCAGGTTGTGGACCCCGGCTTTGATATCAAATACGGTTACGACGCCAACGGCAACCGCCGCTTTACCGATACCAGGTACCTGGAATATACCGATGCAAGCGGCGCCAGACCGGCGAAAGATCCGCAAACGTTTTTCTATCTGTATGACAAGGAAGACCGTTTCAATATCACTATGGGTCGCCGTACGGGCAGCAATGGCGGCTATGTGATTGATCAAGGCAACACCGGCTACGCCATCCAATATTATGCTGACGGCAATCGTAAGAGTGCGGAAAGCAATTTGCTGGATAACAACGGCGCGGCATCGTATAGCTACGAGCGCTATGAATACGGCGACTTGGGTACTGTAGACAGGGTGTACCTGAAAACCGCTCCAGGTGGAGTGGAATCCTTGCGCGCCAAACGTGTGCATAACAATGTCGGCCATATGCAGACTTATACGGAATATGACGCTTCCGGTAACGTGACCTCGCACCACGGCTACACCTATGACAAAGACGGTGTCGTGGATAAAGACACGACCTACAAAAACGCCACGGACCTGACGAAAAAGAAATCGGAGCTGGACTACAACTATCTGATGGACGGCAAGACCGTTAAGAACGTCATCCAGACGAATTACAAGTCCAATGGTACGTCAATGGAGACCCAGATAACGACATCCTATATCTTTGATGACTCTGATAAATGGGACAGTTTCAAAGCGACGGAAGTGAGAATTAGCGGCACAGGAAGTAAAGATTACTTAAAAGTTGGCTGGAAAGAAGGGCGCTCTGTTTACACCTATGATGCTAATGGGCATAACACATACTTGTTGGATGGCCATACTGGACGTTCCATCGACTATGTCACCAACTATCAGGGACGAGTTCTTCAGCGGCAAGAGCTGAACCGCGATGAGCGTATGTCGGAGGGCAAGGCTCCGTACATACGCAGATTCTATTTCGCTAACAACAAAGTCATTGGCGATGTAGGCAATGATCCGGTTCCCTCCCGGTTTGATTATGCGCAGGCATTGGCTCAACAGGACGCCAATAAGCACAACGATATTCGTGAGCGAATCACGCCAACGACCTCTGCGGATTTTGATCAGAACTATCAGCCGATTAACCCGGATTATCCAGCGAAATCCCCTACTTATTATGTAGTGAATGAAGGCGATACCCTGCAAAGCGTCGCGCTATCGGTAT
Source organism: Hahella chejuensis KCTC 2396 (assembly GCF_000012985.1). Classification (NCBI taxonomy): domain Bacteria; kingdom Pseudomonadati; phylum Pseudomonadota; class Gammaproteobacteria; order Oceanospirillales; family Hahellaceae; genus Hahella; species Hahella chejuensis. Next base: position 1,208,582 of record NC_007645.1, read on the forward strand.
GGGGAGATAGCTCTCTTTGGTACATTCTGGCGGACGTGAATGGGTTGAACGGTTCAGAGAAGCTGGTCGCCGGCTTCAACCTGAAAGTGCCGAATGTCGTCACTAACATTCATAACAACTCGGAGACGTTCAGGCCTTATGATCCAGGACTGGCGCTGGGCGATACCAGCCCGACATTGCCAGATCCGCCTCCGCCCCCACCACCCAAGAAGAAATGCGGTTTCAAAGCCCTTCTGGTTATTGTGATTGCCGTTGCAGTAGCTGTTTTGGTAACGCCCGCCGCAATTCAAGGGGTTGGAAACTTAATTGGCGCAACCGTAGCAGAAGCGGGCGCAATAGCGTTGCCCGGTGGTTTTGTCGCCAATGGATTGGGCTACACGGCTGTGGCGGCGGGAGGATTTGCCGGCGGGTTTTTAAGCAGCGCTGTATCTCAGTTGGCGGCGAAAGAGTTTGGATTGCAAGAGCACTTTTCTCTTCGAGGCGCCATACGCTCGGGGCTGACCGGCGCGGCGACCGCGGGCGCCAATAGCTATGTCAAAGTAAACGGATGGGACCAGTGGGCGCAAAACGCTGCTACAGCTGGCGCTGCAGTGGGCTCTAACTACTTGGCGGGCAAAGCCACGAATCTCCCCACCACCTTCCGCTGGAGAGACGTCGCGACCAGCTTTGCCGCCGCCTCAGTGATGAGCGGCATTGGCGTCGGCGATGAAAATGCATTTTACAACAAAGGCCTAAAGGGCTATGTCGACGGCCTTCTTCCAGACAGCATTAAAAACTCCAGTATCGCCAGAGACGCTGTCCAAGGGCTAACAGCAGGCGCAGTATCCGAAGCCGTTCGCGTAGCGATCTATGACAGCGAAGATTACCGCCCTGATTATGTGGGAATGATCGCGGGGGTTGTTGGTAGTACGTTGGGAGGCTTGGCGGTAAGCGCTGCAACAGGGGGGCAGATGATGTCTGCACAACAAGTTGCTCGTCGTGAGATATCTACAGTAAGTAATCTTGAAGGAACTACGTATCTGTACGCTTCAGAATCAGCAGGTGTAGTTGATACGGGACTGGGTAGCTTAGGTATACAGTTGGATGAGGAGACTCCAAACGCAGGCCAATATACGTTATTCGATGAGTTTTATGGATTAGCATCCCCTAGTACTGATGTGGATGAGTTGTTACTCATGGACTTTACAGATAGTCTCAATTACGGTATGAGCAAGCGCACAGAACACTTTTTTGATGACTACCAATTAAGCCTCAATGGTGGACCTTCTTGGTGGGATGAAATTAATGGACCGGTAGAGCCTCTGTGGAATGTCCAGATCAACCGTAATACAGACGTTGTCCTTACTTATGGAACTATTGATACAGGGAACGTGGTAACTAACTTCATAAGCTTTGGTGTGAAGTCACTTGCAAATGGGCTATTTACTCTCACCAACGCATTTAGCAACGGTGCTTCTCTACCGATACAAGGTTATGCGGCTGCCAGGGACCTTACTTTAGATGACGCAGATACTGAACTCACTGCGTTGGGTGCAAGTACAGGGGCCTTAGCGCCCCTGACTATGACTGGAGCCAAAATAATTTCGGTTGCACCTTTGAGATTTTTAAATAAGCTTAGCCGGTATAGCTATCTCCCTGAAACTGTTAGAGCTGCTTCAGGTCCGGTTGATACGGCCTTTATCAAATTGGATGATGGCTTTGTTGCAGCCGCAAGGCAGAGTAATTCGCTGACTTTTGTTGATGATCTAGATAGTTTCCGGTTAAGCAGCGAGGTTGGTAATACACCTAACAGGTTGGATATTGTTACCCATGGAGACCCTAAGTCCGTAGTCGTTGGTGGGGAGAGCGTTAGTGGGTATCAGCTAGCTAATGCCCTTATAGAAAGTGGGCAGCTTGAAGGTATTACACATATTAAACTAATTAGCTGTTCAACTGGATGCGACATTCCAGGGGACAAGAACGTAGCTCAGATAATGGCTAATGTAACTAGATTAAAGGTTACCGCGCCAAATAGAGATTTATGGGCTGTAAAAGGCGTGGATAAAATATTTGTCGCTGATGATATAAAGTTTGACCGCGACTGGAATCAGTGGAAGCCAGTTAATGAAGGCTTATTTGTTGACTACTTTCCAGAATAAAGGGGGGGGGATGAATACTGTTGAGTTGTTGGATTATATAAGTGGGTTAAATAAGTTTTTGGTTTCAGATGGGCCGCCAAAAGTTATTGATGTGGATGAGTGGATTGATTTGAAGGTCATGGGAGAGCTTAAAGGAGAGCCTGTTTTAAGTAAGCGTGAAAAAGAGGAGCTTTCTTCTTTGCCGCCTCTGGAGTTGCCGGTAACCACGTTGGGTTTTAATTGTCCTATTGAAAACAAAAAGATTTTCTTGGGGTTGTATTATTATGATGTGGGGGGGTGGCTGATTAATTCTATATCTGTTTATTATATAATTAACTATGATATAGTTGTTCCGGATGACTTGGTTTGTAAAATTAAAGCTCTGAGCTTGAGGGAGAGTTAAGAAAGAGTTGATGTTTATATCAATAGGGTCAGTATCAATAGGGTCAGAGCCATTGATCCTTCATCACGCGAAGATTCTCAGACTTCCTATCTCTGAATCGCCCCAATGGCTTTGTCCGTCTGCCAGTTTTGGCTTGTATCTCAGCTTTAAAACGATTATTACCTTGGTGGTCGCTTCCCGGATAGCGAAAACCTACAAACGCCACCCATACAGCGCCAACACTCCATTACCCTCATTGCAAACAAATTCCCTACTTCCCGGCAGATAGTTAACAGGAAGGTCGCACGGGTATTCGTATAGCAGTGCGCCGCTTTCCAGATCCCAGATGGTGATGGCGTCGCCTTTTCCGTGGTTGAGAACAGGTATTGGTCGTAGTAGAAGGCGTTTATGGTGGGGCCGGCGAACCATTTGATTTGGTCGCCGCTTTTGACGTCGAAAATGGCGGCGCTGGCGAGGGGGACGTCGTAGTCAGTATGCAGGTCCTGGCATCCCCAAATACAGATGCGGTCTTCGTCGATCCAGAAAAAGGGCGAGGACCACACTGACAAAGGTTACAGGTGATGAATTCAGTATGTATACCTTGGGCGCTCGGAGAACCATCATTCGGGGTAATGGTGAAAAAGTTACCGTGAGCCAAGATGTTTATGAAGGTCTAATTTCTGGGCAATATGGTAAGTGGTCTGGCCACACCCATCGCCCTGGATACTCTATCGACCCAGGTCCAGAGGATCGTCCGATGTTAATTAAGTTAGAGCAAAAGCAGAGCGCTATATGGCCTGCTAACGCAGATACCGAGCCATATTTATTTGGGCAAATAGGCAAGGCTGACGACTTGCAACTTCAATCTGATGTGGCTAGAAAAATTTGGGAGAAACTCTATGGGCAATAATAAACAAGGTGGTGTAGAGGTCGTAACCGAAAAGTTCATTGATGAGTTCCTTCGAATTCATCCGCGAGGCGGTCTTCCTCTTTGGTTTAGAAATAAAACTACCCATCAAACCCTAGATAAAGGCGATAGTTGGCAGCTTTCAATTGTTGCATCAAAGAATCACCGGAAACCCGGTAATTCTAATGTTGTTATCGATGAAAAAACTGGCGAAAAGCGCTACGTGATTGCTGATTCTTATGAGGAGATCGTTCTGTTTTCGATGAGATTTAGAAAGTCAGATTTATCTGGTGAGGTTATAGTTGATACTGATTTTTCTCAGATAGATAGTGATCAATTGGTTGGTTTAAATTAGTTGTTCCAGACAGTGATGCTCTTTTAAAGGGGAGCATGTAGACATCGTACAAAAGGGGGGGGCGGCAATGCAGCGGACCTACGTTCATTAGATGATGAGTTGAGACTAGCCGATGGCTACGGCTTCTACATAGTTGATGATGTAAGAATTAATTATATTGGGAATCTAAAACCACCTCCAATGGAGGTGGTGATCGTCAGGCAAATCGCACTATATGGTTGAATAGTAGGCAGTAAGCTCAGAGAGTACGCCTCTTTTTCTCCCCTAATAAGGACTGTTATGGGTTCTTCTTTAATTGACGGCGTTAAACACCATTTCTCCAGCCTTTCTGATCCTCGTCGAGAGACGCTCAATATGCGGCATAATTTCTATATGGCTGGCCCAGGCGATCTTTATTTGCTGAGAAACTACGTTCAGCAAGGACAAAAAGAAGCAGGTTTGAAAGTGCAACAGAATAGCGGAATTTGGAACCTGGATGGTGTTTGGGGGTTAATTGACAATGGGAACTAGTATGGATGTTGAGAAAGCTCAAGATATAGCAGAGTCTTTTGTAAAAGCTAACCCAAATAAGCTTGGAAAACGATTTAAGGAACTAGCTGCTGAACAGCTAGTTCCTAATAGTACGATTAAGAACAAGGAGTATTGGGAGTTTTGGTTAGTTCAAGAGGACTCAAAGCTTATTAATACTGAATTTACAAGGAGCTTGGGTATCAATTTGGGAGATGTTCTAACCTTTGCAGGTAAACCACCCTCAATTTTGTTATCAAAGTTGAGGGTCAATAAAGTATGTGGCGAAGTTGAGGTGGTTAATTTAACTTGAGTTTGATGTTCCAAGCTCATATATCAATAGGGTCAGAGCCATTGATCGAGACTGTAATTAAATTTGTGTATCTGCCTATCACTAGTACCCTATTGCAGGGTTAAGGATAGGCAGATAATGAGTCGGAAAGTATCAATAGGGTCAGAGCCATTGATCCTTCATCACGCGAAGATTCTCAGACTTCCTATCTCTGAATCGCCCCAATGGCTTTGTCCGTCTGCCAGTTTTGGCTTGTATCTCAGCTTTAAAACGATTATTACCTTGGTGGTCGCTTCCCGGATAGCAAAAACCTACAAACTCCACCCATACAACCCCAATACCCCATCGCCCTCATTGCAAACAAATTCTCTACTCCCCGGCAGATAGTTAACAGGAAGGTCGCACGGGTATTCGTATAGCAGTGCGCCGCTTTCCAGATCCCAGATAGTGATGGCGTCGCCTTTTTCCGTGGTTGAGAACAGGTATTGGTCGTAGTAGAAGGCGTTCATGGTGGGGCCGGCGAACCATTTGATTTGGTCGCCGCTTTTGGCGTCGAAGATGGCGGCGCTGGCGAGGGGGACGTCGTAGTCAGTATGCAGGTCCTGGCATCCCCAAATACAGATGCGGTCTTCGTCGATCCAGAAAAAGGGCGAGGACCAGAAGTAATCCCAGCTGGCGTACATGACTTTGGATTCGCCGATGTCCGGCTCCCAGGCGTTGTGGTTAAGCCAGTGTTGCAAGTCCCAGCTGTAGGCGACGCCAACAGGGTGCCATACCCAGCCGATCGTGGCGATGCGTTGGCCGTTCGGCGAGATAGCGAGGGCGCCGCTCCATTCACTCATAAAGGTAGCGTCTTCATCATGTTCTGGCGGCGTGTCGGAATGGCGTTGGGTTAGACATTCTCCTGTTCTTGGGTCGAAGATATCCAGTTGATTCCAGTCGGTGGCGCGTACTAACAAGGTTTTTCCATCATGTTCGAAAAAAGCAACGGGGAAGTCCGCTTCTTCCATATGGTAGTCGCCAGCGTCAAGCTGCATGAGGACCTCGCCAGAGCTGAGGTTCAGCACTAAGCCTTTATTGGAAGAGCCTTCGTCTGCATGCCGGTATAGCAAAGAGGTGATGGCCAGAAACTGATTGTCAGGACTGATCTTCAGGGTAATTGCCCCAGCGGGATGGATCTGCTCAACAGGTAAGGTTGCGACCTGGACGGATTCGCCATTCTGGAGATTCACACGCCACAGTCCGCCATCATCGGTGAAAAGCATGGCGTCCGTGGGATGGCTCTTTAATGGTTCAAGGGCGAGAAGGCGGCGCTTGCTCAGTAAGTCGAGATGAATTTCCCGCCGGGTAAAATGGAATTCTTTCGGTTCCCTTTTGATTTCCAGCATGCCGGCTATCGACCAATAACAATCGGCGTCCGCGGCGGCAAAACAGTCATCGCACCAATAGCAGCGGTTGAAGCTTTCTGCTTTAGCGCACTCCGAACAAAGATACTCCGCTTGCTCTCCAACTCCGATAAAGCGCTTAACGCCATTTTGAACAGACTTGTCGAAAACATGAGGGCAGACGCAAATGTGTGGGTTGGCGTGGGAACAGTGTTGAGTTGTCATTGTCATCCTTTGAGCAGACTGCTTTTAGGCAAGAATAAACCAGGCTATCGGGTTTGACTGGTGCGCCTGATGCGAATGGCGTTAGTCTGGGTAAGCTAGCGGCTTGATCGACTGGAGTCAATCGCCCTTGAGAGAAGGGCGATTGAGTTTACATCAGGCGGCGCCATGAGCTTCCGGGTTATTCAGGCGTATCGTTATCTCATGCAGGCGCGACCAGCTCTGTAATGTCGTCGGCAGTGAGACTGCCGCGTCTCCAAACTGCCAGGAATAGGTGACAATGGAGAACAGGGCGCCTGTGGTTATGCCGACATAGCCGCTACAGAGCCAAAGATTGAGCACAACGAAGGCGGTGATCAGCAAAAAAATCAGGCCGTAGACGATGGACTCCGCATCGGACAGGCGCACCTGCCAATGACGTATGGCGTGCAGATGCTTCAGCAACTGTCCCGGCTGGCGGGCGCTTAATATGCTGACTTGGCGCTCCATCTGCGAGTTAAGGCCGCCATTGAGTCGGAAAAAACGCTGATGGAAACACAGGTAGATCGTCAGCATGGCGACCAATAGCCCAAGGGAGCTCATCGCCAGGTCCATTGAGAAGGACGACAGAATCATCGCGGAAGCAACCAGTGTGATCACCGCCGCGAATAGTTCCGGCGTGTCCTTTTCAATAAAGTCGACCAATTCCGTCGCCATCTGCAAACGCGCATTGCGAATGGAGACGGACAACGCCTGCTGTCGTTGATCCAACTCCGAGCCAAGCTTGACGCGGATTTTGCTGTAGGCGCGGGTGTCATAGAAACGACGCAAGACCGCGATGGCTGTGATCAAAACGAAGGCGCATACCAGCCAGGCCAGTTGGGTGGAGCCGCCGGACAGCATGTCGTCTATCGCCAGTCCGATCAGTAGAGGGATGGCCGCGTCCAGGGCATATTCGAGAAACACCAATAGCCAAGTGAGTCCCACGCGCCAACGGAACTCTTTTAATATCCGGCGTAAGCCTATTTCAGGTATTACGTTCATCGCGAGGCCTTCCATTGGTTATTCACGCAGGCGGGTCCAGCGTGTAGATTTTTTATCGACTTCATAGTGTCAGGTTCGTCAAGTATGTAAGTTGTCATTGTTGACAATCTATTTGTGCAAGAATAAATTGTCAATAATGATAATTTATATGGGAGGCTTTATGCCGCGACCAAGCAAAAAGTTGGAAAGAACGGAGGAAATCATGCAGGCGTTTCGGCGTTGCGTGGCCCGATATGGTCTGGAAGGGAGCACGCTGGAGCGTATTGCGGAAGAGTCGGGATTGCAGCGCAGCCTGGTGCGTCATTATGTCGGCAACCGTGAGGATTTGACTCTGCAACTGATAGAGCAAATGGCGGCGCAGTATGAGCGTGAGTGGAGAGAAATGCTGAGTGAGCTGCCGGCGACGGAAGTCGCGCCAGCATTTCTGCGCATGCTGTTTGAGTATGAAGACGATGACAGAGAGCGTATGCAACTGGAGTCAGCCTTGATATTCGCCGCGAGCCGGGATGCGGCGATCAGCGACGCCATGCGTTCCTGGACAGAGCGGTTTTACAGCGATATTGCGGAGGTTCTCAGACGGGATTATCCCGATGCTGACGACGATGCTCTGCAGTCTGTCGCTTTCGGAGTCGCCTCTCTGTATTTCAATATAGATTCCATGCAGCCCTTACAGATGGCGGACCGCTACCGCGCCTCTGCGCTTGACGCCGCACGTCGTTTGGTGGCGACGTTAGAGTGATTTTTGCGCCCACCCTCCCTGTGTTGCGTAGATTTTCCCCTTCAGATATCCACATAACCTGTGGATATCTCTTTGGAAAACACCGCAATCCCTTTATTCCGTAGGGCTTGCGGGAATTTTTGCAATTTATGATCAGGGTGTTTTTTACACGGTGATGACAGTGATGGAAATGAGTTACTCGATGTAGGATTTCAACACTCTTTCATAGGTTGAAAGTCCATCGTCGCCATGATCATTTTTCAATTGGTCCAAGACATGCTGAAAGAGTTGGATCGTCTCATCTGGTGTGCCTTTGTGGAAGGCGAAATAGAGGTCGCCCGCGGAGCCAAAACTCCAGACCGATTCATAGTCCTCCAGTTTGGCGCCTTGTTGCTTGAGCAGCCATAGAGCGGTTCTTTGTCCGTATGACCATAGATGAATGCGTCGGAAAATCAGCATGCGGGCGGCGATATCCGGGTGAGAGACGGTCTGCCGAATATCTTTTGGAATATGGTAGGCGTCCAGCACCTGCTCGCCCATATCGCTGGCGACCGCGACGACTGAGAGGTCGTTCAGGTCCGATAACTGTTTCACTTCAAAATCCCGGCGCTTTCGCGCTATGAGCACCACCGGTGAAGAAGCGACCGGGCCGACCCAGCGGAACAGGTCTTCGCGGTCCGGGTTGCGGCGCGTGCTGAACAGCACGGTATTCGGCTCGTTCAACACCATGCGGTATCCCCGCGCCCAGGGATGCACCTGAATGTCTTTGCGTGTCCGTTCGGAGCCGATAATGTGCAGCATCGCTTCCAGTAAATCTACGGAGCTTCCTTTGAGCTGACCATTCTCGGTGTAGTTATAGGGGGGCGATTCTTCGGTGATAAATCGAAGCCCGCCGGCGGGGTCCGCAGCCATCGTCAGACCGGATGGCAGCAAGAATACGCATGTCAGGAGCAGGCTCCGCAACTTCAACTTCTTTGATCTGAACATCAGAACGCCACCTGCTTAGAAGGCGAACGCCGACGCAAGGCCCAAAATATCTACGGCGTCGGCTGTAGTTGTTTAAAGTATTGTATCGATATGCGGAAGCGTCAAACGGGGCGGGGAAGTTTGAAAGAAACAGGGAGCCGTGGAAACTTTGGAGTTCCTTTCAGTCAGCAATGGGAGATCTCTGATTAATGTAGAGAGTGGATGCTGAAGTTACACTTCTTATTGACTCCAATCAATTTAAATCTGCGTCAACAGTATTCCATACCGATATTAATATAATGCTCCGGTATTAAAATGGCCTCGCCTTTTAGGGGATTGTAGTCATGAAAAGGTATTCATAAAAAATGGCTGGGAATTTCTTGAATTGAGTATTAAGTCGATTGTATTGACTTAGCTCAAAACAATGACTCGACAGCTCTTTTTTTGCACGAAGAAAATAGGCGGCTTTTAATTTTATTGATGTTTTTCAAATGATTGTGTGAATTTTTGATGGTGTGAGATGCAGTGTTTCAAACGCTTGACCAAATGGCCTAATCCTGATAGATTGCCGCCCGGCTAACCTAGCCGGTAAAAGGATATGGAACGATCCGCATATAAGGAGATACGTTGTTTGGTCTGGCATAGGCTTATATTTATAAGTTGATGTATATGCCTGATCCCCGCCTTTTATACATATAAAAAATGGCTACGCATAATATCTGAACAGTTAAACGGAAAGATATAAATACTGATTTATTTAGGTTAAAAGGAGTTATAACCGTGAACAAAAACACGCTTAAACGGGCTATTACATTTTCTGTTTCTACCTTGGCGCTGGGCGTTTCCGCCGCAACCATGGCCGACGTTTCCGGTCAGGACGCGCAGTACGTTCGCGACTATCTGGAGCGTTTCCACGCTGACACCGCGGCTGTCATGGACGAAGTGCCAGTCAAAGAAGCGGTCAATGGCGACTTGGCGATGCCGCTATTCAGCGACGAAGCGATTCTCTCCGGCGAGTTCGTGGAAGACAAAGATAAGCTGCGCAGAGACCTGCTGAACAGCACAGGCGGCAACGGCTTTATGATGATGCGCTCCATGGAGCTCAGCAATGACAATGCCGCGCGCCTGGTGGACAACGGCGACCAACTGATCGGCAACGTCCATGAAATGGATAACGCCAACCTGACGCAAGCATCTCTGGACGTCCAGCCCTGGTCTGACGATTACTGGGCCCTTTACAAAGGCGCTCTGGGTATTCGTTACGCCGATCCCAAGCTGAATGATTCCTGGCCAGCCAATTGGTACGACCATTGGATTTTCGCCACTAGCACTCACAAGCCGCAAGAATACATCGACGCAGGTGAAATCGATAACCTGTCCCCGTCCGAAAAATACGACTTGCTGGTGGGCGACTCCAACTTCACTCTGACTCAGAAAATGTGGGAGTCCGGTAAAGGTTACTGGGATCGTTATGGTTCCGTTGAAGCCTGGATGGGTCTGTGCCACGGTTGGGCGCCTGCCGCCTACATGCTGCCGCGTCCAGCTAACTCCATCACGGTTAAGTCGCCAGAAGGAAAGGACATCAAGTTCTTCCCATCCGACATCAAAGCGCTGGGTACGCTGTTGTGGGCGGAAGCGTCTCCAGGCGTTCGCTTCATCGGCGGACGTTGTAACTCCAAAGATCCCGGCAAGGATGAAAACGGCCGTATCCTGGATCAGGCGTGTTTCGACAGCAACCCAGGCAGCTGGCACAAAGCGGTGGTCAACCAGATCGGCGTGAGCAAGCGCAGCTTCGTTATCGACGCGACGTTTGACTATGAAGTGTGGAACCAGCCGGTAATGAAGTACGAGTACACCTACTTCAACCCGCAAACTGGCGCTTCTTACAACTCCGCGCAAGAAGCGATTATCGCCATGAGCGATTACACTCAGGACAAGTTCTCCAAGTATCGCGCGCAGCAAGCCACTCAGGTGGTTGGCGTTCAGATGAAGCTGACTTACATTGTGGAAACCAGCCCGACTCACAGAGACAAAGACTATCCGTCCTATGACCGCGCCTACACTGTTCGTTACGTGTATGACCTGGAGCTGGACTCCAACGGGGACATCATTGGCGGCGAGTGGTACAACAACCGTCATCCGGACTTCCTGTGGACTCCGGCTCCTGGCGCGCATGCTGTTTCCTATTACAATCCGACCGGTTCTTCCAGCGAGACCAAGTCTGAGCAGAAAGCGGGCGTAATTGAGCAGAACAAGTGGGCGTTCTATGGTCCGTTCACCACCACTAGCTCATTCAAAGTCACCATGAGCGGCGACAGCGATGCGGATCTGTACGTGAACAAAGGCGCTCAGCCAAGCGACACTACTTATCAGTGCCGTCCATATCTGGAAGGCTCTAGCGAGGAGTGCTCTGCAAACGAAGCGGGAACTTACTACGTTGGCGTTAAAGGCTACAACAATAGCTCCAACTACAAACTGAACATTCAGTACACCCAGGGCGCCTCTGGCTGGGCGAAAGGACAACCTATTCCTTCCAGCTGGAAAACCAACGCCAAAAATGCGGCGGGTTACAGCCAGCCTCTGACCACTATCGTTGAGCAACTGTTCAACTGGTCTGCGGAGTAATTCGACGCACCTTTTACGTTATTTAAAGAATGCATGAGAGGGTCCGGTATTTAAGTCCGGGCTATTTTCCGGGGCGCAATTTTGCGCCCCTTTTTTTTGTTATTTTTAAAACTGTTTGGGGCTTTGATGACCGGCGCATTGCGGTTTTCATAAAGCTTGTCCATGTTTTGTGTTTTTGTTAGAAGTCCTAGGCAAAATTCGCTAGAGTGCTCTACTTTGGAGCAACCTCTCTGATCAACGTCGCCCCTGGCGGATACTGGGTTCACGGCGACTTCAACATATCTGTGTTCATTAATTAACTTCTTGTGTAATTCGCATGGCAAAGAAAACGCGTCGTCCTGCTGTGGTGGGAGTGGTCATTTTTGTTGTTTTGGCCGCTGTCGGCTGGAACGCCCTGAGTTGGTTCGAGCCTGAGCCCGTTGAGTACATCACCGCTCCCGTGGAAAAACGGGATATAGAGGAAACCGTGTTGGCCACAGGCGTGCTGGAAGGCTCCAAGCAGGTGGCGGTGGGCGCTCAGGTTACCGGGCAGTTGAAGTCCATGAATGTCTCCGTGGGCGATAGAGTGACCAAAGGCCAACTGCTGGCGGAAATCGATCCGGTTTTGCAGCGTAACGATCTGAACCGCGCGATGGCGGAATTGAAAAACGCCAAAGCTTCGCGGCGCGCCCGTGAGGCGATGTTGCGCTACTACGAGCTGGAGTTTAAACGTCAGCGTGAAATGAACGCGCAGGCGGCGGCGTCCGTATCGGAACTGGAAAACGCCCGCGCTCAGCTGGAAAGCGCCAAAGCTGAAATCGAAGCCCTGGAGGCTCAGATCAGTCAGGCGGAAATCCAGGTTGAAACCGCAAAAGCCAACTTAGGTTTCACCAAGATCGTGGCGCCGATGGACGGCGTGGTGATCGCCACCAAGTTTGAGCAGGGACAAACTCTGGTTTCGACTCAGGAAGCGCCGACGCTGCTGATTCTCGCTAACCTGGATACGATGACGGTGAAGGCGCAAATATCAGAAGCGGACGTCACCAAGGTGAAGTCCGGTCAGGAAGCCAATTTCACTGTTCTTGGCGATCCCGATCGTCAATACAACGGTATTCTGCGCACTATCAAACTGGCGCCGGATAATATTTCCGATAACGGCTCCGTCAGTAATTCCACCACTGCTGTCTATTACAGCGGCGTGTTGGAAGCGCCCAATCCCGATTACTCCCTGCGAGTGGCCATGACCGCGCAAGTGTCCATCATTATTAATAGACAGTCGCAGACACTGAGCATTCCAATTTCAGCGTTAGATCCAGAGCAGGAGATCAGCGGCGCGCAACACAAGGTGCGTGTGCTGGTGAACGGCCAGCCGGAAGACAGAACAATCGAGACCGGCATCCGCGACAATGTGTATGTGCAAGTGCTGTCCGGTCTGAATGACGGAGACAATGTGATCCTCGGCGACAGCCTGTCGGTTCCGGTTGATGGTGAAACATCTGTCGTAATTGGGGGCTGATGTCGCAGTATGAAGGAGCCTTTGATTGAAATAAGCGCCCTGAACCGTATTTTTCAGGCTGGTGAGCAGCAGGTCGCAGTGCTTAAGGACATCGACCTGAAAATTTATCCGGGGGAAATGGTCGCTATCATGGGGACGTCGGGCTCTGGAAAGTCCACGCTCATGAATATCCTGGGATGCCTGGATCGCCCCAGCAGCGGCAGCTACAGAATCAGCGGTCGTGAAACCCGGGAACTGGATGACAATGAGCTGGCGGCGCTGCGCCGTAATCACTTCGGCTTTATCTTTCAGCGTTATCATCTCTTGTCCCACCTGGATGCTTTGGGCAATGCGGAACTGGCGGCGGTTTACGCCGGAGTTTCCAAAAGCTCGCGCCGGGAGCGTGCGCACATGTTGCTGTCGCGTCTGGGGTTGGAGGAGCGTTGTGAGCACAAGCCCAGCCAGCTTTCCGGTGGCCAGCAGCAGCGGGTGAGCATCGCCCGAGCGCTGATGAACGGCGGCGAAGTCATTCTGGCGGACGAGCCCACCGGAGCGCTGGATACGCGCAGCGGTCAGGAAGTGATGGCGGTGTTGCGGGAGCTGCATCAGCAGGGGCATACCGTCATTATCGTTACCCATGATCCGCTAGTTGCGGCGAAAGCGGAGCGCATCATTGAGATTCAGGACGGCGAAATTATCGCCGACCGGGTGAACCCTGCTTCGGAATTGGAAACGTCCGCGTCGTCTGCGACGGACGCTGCTTCGGCGGCAGGCCGCAAAGAGACGAGAGGCGCCTGGCTTGGGCGTTTCTCTGAAGCCTTCAAAATGGCTTGGGTCGCCATGACGTCTCATCGGTTGCGAACGCTGCTGACCATGCTCGGCATCATTATCGGCATTACCGCTGTGGTGAGTATTGTCGCCATTGGCGAGGGCGCCAAGCAGAAAGTCATCAGCGATATTAATTCGATCGGCGTCAATACTATTGAGATTTTTCCAGGTAAAGACTGGGGAGATGAACGAGCCGCAGCCATTGATACGTTGGTGGCTGCAGATGTTGAGGCGCTACAGGCGCAGCCTTTTGTCGACAGCGTGACGCCCAGCATCGTCAATAGTCAGCAATTGCGTTACCGCAATGTCGCTGTCAATGTGAACATCAACGCCGTCGGCGAGCAGTTCTTCCGTGTAAAAGGGCTGGTCGTTGCGGAAGGCCGGCCGCTGCTGCGGGAAGATATTCGCACCCAGGCGCAGGTGGTGGTGATCGACAGCAATACGCGCGGAAAACTGTTCGCAGCTGAAGATGACCCCATTGGCAAAGTGATCTTGATCGGCGCCTCGCCCTGGACTGTGATCGGTGTGGCGGAGGATAAAAGCGATATGTTCGGAGGCGGCGGTAATCTGTCTGTGTGGATGCCCTACAGTTCCGCCACGACCCGCCTGATTGGCAGACAAAACTTCAGCTCCATTATCGTCCGCACGCCGGATGGACTCTCCAGCGCAGTGGCGGAGCAAGGCATCATTCGCTTGCTGACCGTGCGCCATGGGGTAAAGGATTTTTTCACCTTCAGCACCGACAGTATTTTGAAGGCGGTGGAGAAAACCACGACAACCTTGACCTTACTGGTGTCCTCCATTGCTGTCATTTCTTTGATCGTCGGCGGCATTGGCGTCATGAATATCATGCTGGTGTCCGTTACCGAGCGCACCCGTGAGATTGGCATTCGCATGGCGGTCGGCGCCCGGCAAAGCGACATATTGCAGCAGTTTCTGATTGAAGCGGTAATGGTGTGTCTGATCGGCGGGGGCATTGGCATTTTGTTGTCTTTCGGCGTGGGCGCTCTGTTTTCGTTGTTGGTGCAGGATATGCAAATGTCGTTTTCCGTCACGGCGATAGTGTCGGCAGTGGTTTGCTCTTCCCTGATTGGCGTGTTGTTCGGCTTTTTGCCTGCGCGCAATGCGGCGCGGCTTGATCCGATTGAAGCCTTGGCGCGGGAGTGATTGATGCACGGTAATCACATGCAGTTTGGAGTAAAGCGGGAGAGTCTCATGGGCGCGAGCGGGAAAAAACACTTAGCCCTTTTATTGCTGTCCTCCGTGTTGTTGACGGGGTGCGAAGGGCTGGCGCGTTCACAGTATGTCCAACCGCAATTGGAGCTGCCCGCATCCTGGAGTTATGCGCCAGTGAGTGGGGAGCAGGCGTTGGCGTCCGAGCAATGGTGGCGAGCCTTTCAAGACGAGGAGTTGAACAGCCTGATCGAGCGTGCGCTGCAAAGCAACAGCGACATGGCTTTGGCGGCGTTGAAAGTGCGACAGGCGCGGCTGCGCGCCGGCATTGCCGACGGCAACCTGACGCCAGACGTCAGCGCGCAGTTCAGCGCTTCCCGGGAGCGCAATATTGACGCGCATACCAGCAGCAAGTCCTTTGGTTCCTCCCTTGGATTGAGCTATGAGATTGATCTCTGGGGGAAACTGTCCAGCGCCCGTGACACGGCTCATTGGGAAGCGATGGCGACGGAACAGGAGCGGGCTGGCGCCGCGTTGACGTTGATCGGAACCACTGCAAATCTGTATTGGCGGCTGGCTTACCTGAATGAGTCTATCGCCGCCAGCGAGGCGTCGTTGGAGTACACGGCCAAGGCATTGGAGTTGGCCCAAGTTAAACATCGTAGCGGCGCGGTCTCCAATTTGGACTTGATCCAGGCTGAGCAGAATCTGGCGAGTCAGCGCGCTTCGTTGACCACACTGCGGCAGGACAAAGTGGAAGCGCAAAACGCTCTGGCGATACTGTTTGATCAGCCGCCGGAGAACGCTGTGCCGGCTCCGCAGTCATTGCCGACTATGGCGATGCCGGTCCTGCCTTTGGCTACCCCCGCTGCGTTACTGGCGCGAAGGCCTGATATGCAGGCTGCGGAGATGCGTCTGCGCAGCGCTTTGGCGGATACGGACCACAGCCGCGCCAGTTATTATCCCAGTTTCAGCTTGACTGGTTCGCTGGCGACGGGCGGTTCAGAGCTGGCGGATATATTGCGCAACCCCGTTGCGTCCCTGGGCGCAGGGCTGAGTCTGCCCTTTATCCAGTGGCGGCAGACGCAATTGAATATTCAAGTCTCAGAGGCGGCTTATGAGCTGGCGGTGATTGAATTCAGACAGAAACTCTATTCGGCGCTGGCGGAGGTGGAGAACAAACTTTCCGCCAGAACGCAGTTGATGGCTCAGGAAGACGCGTTGCGCACTTCCTTTGCGTTGGCTTCCGAAGCGGAGCGTCTGGCTGAGGTGCGCTACCGCTCCGGTGCCACCGGCGTGCAGGCGTGGTTGGATCAACAGGAAACTCGACGTTCTGCGCAATTGCAATTGACCGCCAATCGTCTGGCGCAGTTGCAGAATATGATGGCGTTGTATCAGGCGCTGGGAGGAGGTTTTTCAGAGGGCCTGAACTAGCCGGCGGATCTGGCTTTGGCCAGCGCTTGCAGCTCTGCAAATGCGTCGACAAAGTGGTTGGCCAGTTTGTCCGGGTCAGGTATCAGTCCCTGATCTACTGCGACGCCGAATTGAATCGCTCCGTTGTAACTGATAACGCTGAGGCTGACGCCAACCTCTCCGGATTGCGGCGCCCAGATCATGGGCGTCAGTAATTTGCTGCCAGCCAGATACAGCGCTTGTTTGGGGCCGGGTACATTGGTGATCACCATAGACGCTTTTCTGCTCAAGGTCTCCAATGCGGTCTGCTCCAGAAAATCCGGACCTTTGCCAAGCAACCCAAGTAATCCATAAAACGCTTTCGCCTGTTGGGAATGTTTAAGCGCCAGCATATCGCGACGCACTGCTTCAAAGCGTTCCGCCACGTCATGAATTCCGATTGGCAGTGGCGCAATCACTAGACCGAACTGATTGCCCAGAGCGTCGATTGGCTCGTCCATCGGGCGCAAGTTAAAAGGTACGGCGGCGTGAATGGTGTCCACATCCAGCTCAATGCAACGTTCCACCAGATAGTATCTCAAGGCCCCGGCGGCGGCGCACAACAACACATCATTGATGGTCGCTTTCAACGCTTTGGCGGTTTGCTTTACCTGTAAGAAGTCCAATGGCTGCGCCCACGCCAATCGCTTTCTTCCGCTTAGCGCGCCTTTAAAACAGGTGGCGGGATCTGCCGGCAACGCCGCTACGCGGGCGACTTCTGATCCCATCGCGACGCCTTGCCGCGCAATCTCCAGAATCTGCTCAGGATGTCGCGCCAGAGACATGCCTTCCTCTATGATTTCCTGTCCAATATGCATGGCTTTGGCGGCGATTCCGCTCCAGGAGGCCGGCTTTGTGGGCAGAGAGGCGTTCGGCGGAGGGGAGCGTTCATGATTCTGGTCCGCCAGGGATAATAGAACGCGAGTCAATGCAATACCATCCGCGATGCAGTGGTGTACGCGGATGATCATTGCGGAACCGCTCTTATAGCGGTCAATTAAGTGCACTTGCCAGAGCGGTTTGCTGAAGTCCAGCGGCGTGCTGCTGATGTCGCTGGCGAAGTTTTGCAGATCCTGCTGATTTCCAGCGCCAGGCAACCCGACCAGATGTACATGATTGTCGATATTAAAGTTAGTGTCGTCGCGCCAGAAGTAGCCATGCTCGGTTTTATGCACTGTCTGCCGAAAGCGGGGCAGGGGAAGCAAGCGGGCAGTGAATAATTGCTTGAGCGCGTTGGCGTGGACGGGGCTCTCCATGACCAGCACGATGCAGATCATCATCAGGTTGGCGGGACGCTCCATGCGCAACCAGGCGGTGTCTACCGCCGACATTGGCTCTCCATGTGGTTTCATAGCCGCCTCGTCAAAGCTGTCTGTGATTGAATGAGGTTAGATAGGGCGTTATGCGTGGCTGGCTTATTAAAGGCGTGCGCAAACGCTTACTTTGACGGATAAGTATGGTTGGGGAGTGGCGTTAGCTCAACCCGATGCGACAATGAAGTGAGATAAAGAGGAGAGTCAGGATAAGAACGTCTTTCCTATCCTGACTGTGTCACTGCTTAACATGATCGCGGATAACGCGTTGTTTCTGGCGGTTCCAGTCGCGCTCTTTTTCGGTCTCGCGCTTGTCGAAATCCTTCTTGCCTTTCACCAGGGCAATTTCGCATTTCACTTTATTGCCTTTCCAGTAAAGTGCCAAAGGCACGCAAGTGTGGCCGGTCTGAGACACGGCTCCAATCAGCTTGTTCAACTCACGACGATGCAACAATAACTTACGAGTGCGAGTGGGGTCAGCGATGACGTGAGTGGAGGCTTCCTTCAACGGCGTGATGTGGGCGCCTAACAACCAGGCTTCACTGTCTTTCAGTAATACATAGGAATCCACCAACTGACACTTGCCGGCGCGCAGGCTTTTGACTTCCCAACCGGTCAGCGCGAGGCCGGCTTCGAACTTTTCAACAATGTGATAGTCGAAGCGGGCCTTTTTATTCAGGGCGATAGTGGACCCGGTATTTTTGTTTTTGGCTTGACTCATATTTCCTTAAGATTCTCGGACAAAGTCGGCTATTGTAAATTAACCTGATCCATATGGCTAAGGTCTCCTGACTTGGGTCCGCATAATCCGCTACAATGCGCCATCGTCGTCGACGTAGAATTCCGTCGAATCTCTCAATTGCTGTGAATTAACGGATGTCTGAGTGCCTTTGAATTCAAAAGTTGGAATGCTCTTGCAGGGCCGTGACCGCTGGGTCAGGCAGCGCACGTTCGTCATGGCGGGCGTGGGCGCCGTCGTGGGATTCGCCAATATTTGGACATTTCCTTCTCTGATGGCGGAATACGGCGGTCTCGCTTTCCTGCTCGCTTACGCCTTGGCGTTGCTGACTCTGACGCTGCCCCTGGCGGTACTGGAAATCGGGCTGGGCCGTTATGTTCGACGCAACCCTGTCGACGTTTTGCAAAGCGTCGGCGGACAAAGCTCAGGGTTTTCTTTGTGGCGCTGGACAGGCGCGCTGATGGTGGTCGCCGCTTTGCTGACGGTGGTGATCTATTCATTGGTGGCGGGGATGGGGCTGTCTTACGCATTAAAGTCCGCTTTCAGTGAATTTCAGGGAATTGAGTCCGGCGCCATGCCGGCCGTGCTGGGCGCCTTGCAGCAGAACACCACCGTTATGATTATCTGGCTGAGCGTGTTTATTGGTCTGGTGTTTCTCATTTCAGTGAAGGGCGTTTATCACGGCCTGGAAAAAGCGATGTTGTATATCGTTCCGCTGATGTTCGTGATGTTGGCGTTGATGCTGGTTTACAGTGCGCGTTATGGCGATCTGGGCGGCGCGCTCAGTTATCTGTTTTCATTTGAATCAATTTCACTCTCCTGGGCGGGCGTACTGGCCGCCTACAAATACGCCTTTTTCTCTTTGTCCATTGGCGCAGGCGTCATGATGGTGTTGGGCGCCTATATGCCTAATCATGGCAAAGTGGGACGTTCAGTTTTGATCATTTCGTTTGCTGACCTGTTGGTTGGCGCTGTCGCGGGACTGGTGGTGCTGTCCTGGCTGTTAAAAGCGGAATTGCCTCCTGACCAGGGGTTCTCTTTGGTCTTTCAATCGCTTCCGTTGGCGTTGGGTCAATTGCCGATGGGAACTGTGTTCGGCGTATTATTTTTTATCTTTTTTACACTGGCCGCCTGGAGCTCCGCCGTTTTCCTGATTGAGCCCGGCGTCGCCTGGTTACAGGAAAGATATTCTTTATCCAGGGTGAGCGCGGCGTCCATTACGCATGTGGCGGTATGGGGGCTGGGCGCATTGTTGGTCATGTCCATGGCGGGACATCGGCATTGGCAATTGGCGGGTATGCCGCTGTTCAGTATGCTGCAGTTTGTAGTGTCCACGATTTTGCTGCCGGTTGCAGGCTGTCTGCTGACAGTCTTGTGCGGATATGTGCTGCCCTATGAGCGGCTCGCCCAGGCCTTGCGCCTCAGCCCTGAACAGAGATTGTTTCGTTGGGGTTATCCGCTGTTGAGATACTTTTGTGTTCCTGTGTTGATTGTTATACAAATCTCCATGGTTTTTGATTTACTGCTGCACAGCTGTGAATTCACCGCCCCGAAAAATGGCGGGCTTTGCTCGGAAGAAGTCGTGAGTAGCGGCAAGGAAGTCTTGGAAGAGGTTGAACCTGAAGAGATGGATTTAGTGAAATCCGCCCCGGTGAACCCGGAAGTAAATGTTGAAAACGTAGAAGAGGAGAATGAGGTTGCCCCAGATTAGTCGTAGTGCGCTGGTCACATACTCTGCTGAGCGCATGTATGATCTGGTGAATGACGTGCGCGCCTACCCTGAGTTCCTGCCCTGGTGTGGAATGACGGAAGTGATCCAAGAGAGTTCTGATGAAATGCTTGCGCGTATCCAGGTCAGTAAGGGCTCGGTAAGACATGCTTTTACTACCCGTAATAGTTTGGTGCGTCCCTCAGAAATCATCCTGACATTGGTGGATGGACCTTTTCGCAAGCTTCAGGGTCGTTGGAGCTTCCTGGCGTTGGATGAGGCTGCCTGTAAAGTGGCGTTGGCGCTGGAATATGAGCTGACCGGCGCTTTAACAGGGGTGGCGCTTGGCCCCGTGTTTTCTCAGGCGGCTGGTACGATGGTGGATGCGTTCTGCAAGCGCGCGCAGGCGATATATCGTTAGGCCGCGCATACTTTGTATTATGAGTCGGGCTTATTTGATGGATGACGGAATGCTGATGTGTAGAAGCGAGCGTGAGCATGGATAAATTAAAAATTCAGGTGGAAGTGGCTTATGCTTTGCCTGAGCAGCAAAAGATCATTCCTCTGGCCGTGGTGGAGGGCACAACCGCCTACGAAGCCGTCCAGATGTCCGGCATTACTCATTTCTTTCCACAGATCGAGCTGGACTCAGCAAAAATGGGGATATTCGGTAAGTCCATCCCGGAGCCTAAATCCCATGCTTTGAGAGAGGGCGACCGAGTGGAGATATACCGGCCGCTCAAAATTGACCCGAAACAGGCCCGACTGAATCGGGCCAAAAAGGGTTAGCCAAACTTAATCTAAGCTGTTTTGCTGAACGCTTAGTTGGTCGTTTTATAAACGTCCGTCTCTTCGACTGTCTCAGAAGGCTCAGCTTGGCCGCGGAGTTTGTAAGCTTTTCCAGGGTTCGCCAGATCAGCAGGCAGTAGCTTTGCTTTGGCAATATTCACCAGAATGTCATTCTCATATTCCAGAGTGATGTTCTGACGATAAATCTTACCGCCCGACAGCTGGATAGAATAGAAATAGGTGTCGTAGCTGGGATCAAGCGTGCTTTCCAATACTGGAGAACCCAATAGATACTGAACCTGACGACGGTTCATGCCGACTTTGAGTTGCTCCACAGCTTCTTTCTCCACGATGTTTCCCTGTTGGACATCTATTTTGTAGACGCCTGGGAAGGTGCAGGCTGTGAGAGTGTGTATAATAAGGAGGATTACAAGGGATCGTAACTTTTGCATCATGGATATTTTTAAACTATCTTGGCGTGACGTGGAATGATAACTGATTGCCAACGATACTGGTATTGGGTTTCCCGGTAAAATGACGAACGAAAACGTAGAACTGAAGAAAGCAGGCCTGAAAGTAACCCTTCCGCGGGTAAAGATTCTCAGTATTCTGGAAAACGCCGATAACCGGCACATGAGTGCGGAAGATGTTTATAAGGCGCTGCTGGAGGCGGGGGATGACGTAGGTTTGGCCACAGTCTATCGGGTTCTGACGCAATTTGAATCCGCAGGACTGATTCTTCGCCATAACTTCGAAGGCGCCCACGCGGTATTCGAGCTCAATCACGATGAGCACCATGACCACATGGTTTGTGCTGAAACCGGCGATGTTATTGAGTTCTTCGATCCGGTTATTGAAAAGCGCCAAAAGGAAATCGCGGAAGAACATGGCTATGAAATTGTCGACCATAGCCTGACGCTGTATGTGAAACCAAAGAAGAAATAGCTTCTGTTTTGTTTGGATAGCACTGGGTAAACTTCGGGCGCTATCCTGTTCCCTCTTTCTTCCGCATAACTCTTCCCAAGCTCCTTGGCGTCACCCTCTATATAGATAATCTTCAGGCAGCTTTATAAGGCTGTGAGCAATCACCCAAGGCGGCTCAAATAGCGGCGACTACTGGAGCTGGCTGGATGTCAGCATCTCGTGCGCGTGCGCCAGACTGTGTTCAGTAATGTCTACGCCGCCTAACATTCTGGCGATTTCATGTATGCGGTCGCTGCCTTCCAATTTGAGTATGGCTGATTGCGTTTGGCCATTGCTTACATGCTTGGTGACGAAAAGGTGATTATGGGCTTGGGAGGCGACTTGGGCCAAGTGAGTCACGCAGAGGATTTGCGCTTTCGCTCCAAGCTCTCTAAGCATGCGGCCGACAATTTCCGCTGTGGCTCCGCCGATGCCGACATCCACCTCGTCAAATACTAATGTAGGAGTATCGGACGATGCGGCGGCGACCACCTGTATCGCCAAACTGATCCGCGATAGCTCGCCACCGGATGCGATCTTTTGTAGAGGCTTGGGTGGTTGGCCAGGGTTCATGCTGATTAACATTTCCGCTTCTTCGTCACCCAACACAGAAGGGGATTTCAATGATGAAAACTGGATAATGAACTCCGGGTTCAGACCCAGTTTCACCAGTTGCTTTTTGACCGCTCCCTGCAGTTTTTCTCCGGCTTTGGCGCGCATGCTGGTAAGTTTTTGCGCCGCCTGACTGTATTTTTGCTCGAGCTCTTTCGATTGAGCTTCCAGTTTCTCCAGGTTTTCTTCGCCGTCAGTCAGGCTGCTGAGTTCGCTCGCCAGCTCGGCGTGGCGGGTCATCAACTCTTCCGGACCTACGCGATGTTTGCGCGCAAGGTCATAGATGGCGGTAAGTCGCGCTTCTACCTCTTGCAAGCGTTCGGGATTAATCTCCACGCTGTCCAGCACATGTCGTAGCTCCCCATTGGCTTCGTCGAGCTGAATCATGGCTTCGTTCAGCATCTGGCGGGCGGTTTGTAAGGATGCGTTGTTGAGGTTGACTTCTTCCAGCAGGTGGATAGCCCGTCGCAGTTGATCGATGCAACCGCCATCGGCCTCCAGGCAGCCCTCACCGACCTGCTGCACTGTCATAATGATGCTTTCTGCGTTGGCGAGTTGCTCCTGCTCCTGCTCCAATTGCTCAATTTCGCCTTCCTGTAACGCCAGGGCGTCCAACTCCTCGACTTGATAAGTGAGTAACTGCACCCGCGCTTCCTGTTCTTCGCTGTGGCTGAGTTTTTCTTTCAGTTTGGCCGCCACTCTGCGCCAGGATTGAAAGTGTTCCCTTACTTGCTGTAGCTGATTGGCGTGCCCGCCAAAGTCATCCACCATTTTCAAATGGGTTTCTTTCTTCAGCAGGGACTGGTGCTCATGTTGGCTGTGAATGTCCATGAGGGTTTCGCCGAGCTCACGAAGGTCCTGCATGGTGACGGGTTGACCGTTCAGGTAACCGCGAGATCGGCCTTCATGAGTAACGGTGCGGCGTAAGATGCATTCCGCGCCATTATCCAGTTCTCTGGATTTCAACCAGGCCAGCGCCTCCGGCAAACGCCTCAAATCAAAAACTGCGCTTACCTCCGCCCGCTCACAACCGTGCCTCACTATATCCGCAGAACTGCGATCCCCAAGGGTCAGGCCGAGGGCGTCCAGAACAATGGATTTGCCCGCGCCAGTTTCCCCGCTGATAGCCGTCATGCCTTCAGCGAAGTCCAGTTCCAGGTGGCTGGCGATGGCGAGGTTGCGTATCGACAAATGAGTGAGCATAGGGCGTCGTCCTATAAAGTTGACTGTCTATATATACAGTTATTTGCGTATTTATACAGCGAAATGCATAGCGCAACAAGAGGGCTCGCAGGGTATTTTTTTTGTGGGATTTGCAGTCATTTGCTGCGCTTGCTGGCGTCAATACTGGATGACTTGCGTCATTTCCTGGCGATTGTCGATATTTGGCTGGTTGAAACCGGTTTGATCGACCCCATATTGAGGGCAATTCAAAAGTATCGGATGGATTTTGGGAGATTCGATCTAATGTCTGAAGATTCTAAGAGTCAAGTAGAAGAACAAGTCGCCGCTGAGGATCAGGCGCAAGCCGCAGTGGCGGAACAAGCTGAAACGGCTCAGGCGAGTGGCGATTCAGTTGATCGTGACGAGTTGATTGAGCGGTTGCAGCAGGAGCTCGGCGAGCAGAAAGAGCAAGTGTTGCGCGTGCACGCTGAAATGCAGAATGTACGCCGCCGTGCTGAAAATGATGTTGATAAGGCGCGTAAATTTGCTCTGGAGCGCTTTGTGAAAGAGCTGTTGCCTGTAGTGGATAGCCTGGAAAAGGCGGTGGAGGCCTGTGGCGCTACCGAGTCAGCTGATTCTCAGGTTACTACTTTGAAAGACGGCGTGGAAATGACGCTGTCGCTGCTCAACTCTGGCCTGAAAAAATTCGAAGTGGAAGTGGTTGATCCCATGGGGCAGCCCTTCAACCCGGAATTCCATGAGGCCATGTCCATGGCGCCGCAGGCTGATGTAGAACCGAATACTGTCATTGCGGTATTGCAGAAAGGTTATCTACTGAGCGGACGCCTGATCCGGCCCGCCATGGTTATGGTGTCAAAAGGCGTCTGATCGCGTTTTACGCGCGTTCAGAGCCGGTTGAGAACGTACAAAAACCCGCCAGCTGCGGGTTGAAAAATTGAGATCAACTCCAATATTAGCTGGTAATCAATTAGCGAGATTTTTTCAGGAGTAGAAAATTATGGGTAAAATTATCGGGATCGACCTGGGGACTACAAACTCCTGTGTAGCGATTCTTGAAGGCGACAAGCCACGCGTTATTGAAAACTCTGAAGGCGGACGCACTACGCCTTCCATCGTTGCTTACACTGACGATGAAACGCTGGTAGGCCAGTCCGCCAAGCGTCAGGCGGTAACCAACCCCACGAATACTCTTTTCGCCATTAAGCGTCTGATCGGTAGACGTTTTGAAGACGATGTAGTGCAAAAAGACATCAAAATGGTGCCTTACACTATCGCCAAGGCTGACAACGGCGACGCCTGGGTTGACGTGAAAGGCAAGAAAATGGCCCCTCCCCAGATTTCTGCTGAAGTTCTGAAAAAGATGAAGAAGACGGCGGAAGATTTCTTGGGTGAGAAGGTGACGGAAGCGGTTATCACCGTTCCAGCCTACTTTAATGACGCGCAGCGTCAGGCGACCAAGGATGCAGGCAGAATCGCCGGTCTGGAAGTTAAGCGTATTATCAACGAGCCGACTGCGGCGGCGCTGGCGTACGGCATGGACAAAAAAGGCGGCGACCGTAAAGTGGCCGTTTATGACCTGGGCGGCGGAACCTTCGATATCTCCATTATCGAAATTGCTGATGTAGACGGTGAGATGCAGTTTGAAGTGCTGGCCACCAACGGCGACACCTTCCTGGGCGGTGAAGATTTCGACTTGCGCCTGATCGATTACTTAGCGCAGGAATTCAAGAAAGACTCTGGTATCGACCTGAAGGGCGATCCATTGGCGATGCAGCGTCTGAAGGAAGCCGCAGAGAAAGCCAAGATCGAGCTTTCCAGCAGCCAACAGACTGACGTGAATCTGCCTTACATTACTGCTGATGCGTCAGGACCTAAGCACCTTAACGTTAAAGTGACTCGCGCCAAACTGGAAAGCCTGGTGGAAGAACTGGTTGAACGTAGCCTTGAGCCATGCCGCATTGCATTGAAAGATTCTGGCTGTAGCTCTTCAGAAATCGACGAAGTGATTCTGGTTGGCGGTCAGACTCGTATGCCGCTGGTGCAGAGCAAAGTAGCTGACTTCTTTGGTAAAGAAGCGCGCAAAGACGTTAACCCTGATGAAGCGGTCGCTATCGGCGCGGCGATCCAGGGCGCGGTATTGTCCGGCGACGTGAAAGACGTACTGCTTCTGGACGTGACTCCGTTGTCTTTGAGCATTGAAACCATGGGCGGCGTTTCTACGCCGATCATCGAAAAGAACACGACTATCCCGACCAAGAAGTCGCAAGTGTTCTCAACTGCCGAAGATAATCAGACTGCCGTGACTATCCATGTTCTGCAGGGCGAGCGTAAGCAGGCTCAAATGAACAAGTCATTAGGTCGTTTTGACTTGACTGGACTGCCTCCGGCGCCTCGCGGCGTACCTCAGGTTGAGGTGACGTTCGATATTGACGCTAACGGTATCATGCACGTATCTGCAAAGGATAAGGCGACTGGTAAAGAGCAATCTATCGTAATCAAAGCCTCTTCTGGTTTGAGTGAGGACGAAATCGATAAGATGGTGCAGGATGCGGAAGCGCATGCAGCGGAAGATAAGAAGTTTGAAGAGTTGGCGGCTTCGCGTAATCAGGCTGACGCTTTGGTTCACGCTACTCAGAAAACGCTTAAAGATGCTGGCGATAAAGTGACTGCAGAGGAAAAAGTAGCTATTGAAGCGGCTATCAAAGAGCTGGAAGAAGCGATCAAAGGCGACGATAAAGAAGCCATTGAAAGCAGAATGCAGAAACTGAGCGAAGCGTCGTCTTCCATGGCGCAGAAAATGTACGCTGAGCAGGCCGCCCAGCAAGGCGGAGACGCTGGCGCTCAAGCTGAAGACGCTGCCGGCAAGCCTGCAGATGATGCGGTCGACGCCGAATTTGAAGAAGTTAAGGACGGCGATAAGAAATAGCCCGGTTCCTTACATGCTTGAGGCAGTGCGGAATTTAACCGCACTGCCTTATTGTGTTTAGGTTATAATCCGGTTTTTTGCAGTTGGCGCATAAGATTAAGTTATGGCAAAACGCGATTATTACGAAGTGTTGGGCGTTTCGCGGGACGTAGACGGTAAGGAAGTCAAAAAAGCATACCGACGTTTGGCGATGAAATATCACCCGGACAGAAACCCCGGAGACGCTTCGGCTGAAGAGATGTTCAAAGAGGCCACTGAAGCTTACGATGTGCTCTCCGATGACCAGAAAAGAGCGGCCTATGACCAGTTCGGTCACGCCGGTGTAGATGGCAACGCAGGAGCTGGCGGCTTCGGTGGCGGAGCCAGTTTCAGTGATATATTCGGCGACGTATTCGGCGATATATTCGGCGGAGGCGGTGGCGGCCGAACTCGGGCCAACCGCGGTTCTGATTTAAGATACACCTTAGACCTTGACTTGGAAGAAGCGGTTCGCGGCACAACCGTGAAAATTCGCGTGCCTTCTCAAGTTGAATGTAAAAGCTGTAGCGGCAGTGGTGCGGAAAAGGGCACTCAGCCGGAAACCTGCGGCACCTGTAATGGCGCCGGCCAGGTTCGTATGCAGCAAGGCTTTTTCTCTATCCAGCAAACCTGTCCTCGTTGTCGCGGCGCGGGCAAGATCGTTCGCAACCCGTGTCGTTCCTGTCACGGTAGCGGTTATGTGGAAGAGCAGAAGACGCTTTCCGTTAAAGTGCCTGCCGGTGTGGACACTGGCGATCGTATTCGCTTATCCGGCGAAGGCGAGCCGGGCGTAAACGGCGGTCCTCCTGGGGACTTGTATGTGCAGGTCGCTGTGCGTGAGCATAAGATATTCACGCGAGACGGACGTAATCTCTATTGCGAAGTGCCAATTTCCTTCGTCGATGCGGCATTGGGCGGAGAGCTTGAAGTGCCCACGCTAGATGGCCGGGTGAAGCTGAAGATTCCAGAGGAAACGCAAACCGGCAGACTGTTTCGTCTGCGCGGGAAGGGGGTGACGCCGGTTCGTGGCGGCGCGCCTGGAGATTTGTTGTGTCGGGTGGTGGTGGAAACACCTGTTAACCTGACCAAAAAGCAGAAGGATCTACTGCGAGAGTTTCAAACCTCAATGGAGGAGAGTGGCGGACAGCAAGCGCCAAAAAAGCATAGCTGGTTTGAAGGCGTTAAAAGCTTTTTCGACGATATGAAGTTCTAACAGTCTGCATGCGCAACTAAAAACCGGCGAACGCCGGTTTTTTTGTATTGGTGGTGCGGTGATGCAAGATCTGTAACAGTAATATTCCAGAGAAAACTAAGGAATAAGCATGACCAGAATAGCGATAGTGGGCGCTTCCGGGCGCATGGGTAAAGTGTTGGTTGAGGCGGTCTGCGATAATCCGGACGCTTCTTTGGGGGCGGCTTCGGTTCGAGTTGGCAGTTCCCTTGTTGGCGCTGATGCGGGAGAAATTGCGGGCTTGGGAAAAAAGGGCGTGGCCTGTGTTGACGACTTGGCGCAAGTGATGGACGACTTCGATGTCATTATCGATTTTACTTCGCCGGAAACCACGCTTGAATTACTGGCGCTTTGTCGCAAGGAAGGGAAGGCGATAGTGATTGGCACGACGGGGTTCAGTGATCAGCAGAAGACCCTGTTGGCGGAAGCGGCGCAAGACTGTCCTGTGGTATTTGCTCCTAATATGAGCGTGGGCGTGAATTTACTGCTGAATATTCTGGCGTTGACAGCTAAAACGCTTGGCGATGATTACGATGTGGAGGTGATCGAAGCGCACCACCGTTTTAAAAAGGATGCGCCGTCAGGTACTGCGTTGAGGTTGGGAGAAGTTGTGGCTGAGGCCATGGGGCGCAACTTGAATGAATGCGCAGTCTATGGCCGTGAAGGCATTACTGGAGAGCGGGATAAAAAGACCATTGGCTTTGAGACGATTCGTGCAGGGGACATCGTTGGCGAGCATACGGTGATGTTTGCGACGATGGGGGAGCGAATAGAGATAACCCACAAGGCCAGCAGCCGAATGACCTTCGCAAAAGGCGCTGTCAAAGCTGCGTTGTGGTTACATGGCGTTGCTCCAGGGCTGTACGACATGCAGGACGTGCTAGGGCTGAAATAGAGCGCCCGTCGGACTTCGTTGTAAGGTATAAACAATATATGTGTATGCGAACTGGGCTTGGGTGTTTTGGGTCTGAAGAAAGTAAAGCGCGAAAGGAATTGGGGAAATAAATAGACAGCCTAAGTCAAATCCACTAGAATATTGGGGTTTGTGCGCAAGTTGCCCTTACACATCGGATATCACTAAAAAAGCGGGACGGAGTTTAAATCTCCCTCTCGCTTTTTTGCAAGTTGAGTCCACCTTCATAAGTGTTTGATTAGACGTTTTCAACTGGCGAGCTATGGAATTGACTACACCCGCAATACTAGCACTTGAAGACGGAAGCATATTTCATGGGATCTCTATCGGCGCAGCCGGCGAAACCACCGGCGAAGTGGTTTTCAATACTGCGATGACCGGATACCAGGAAATTCTTACCGATCCTTCCTACGCAAAACAAATTGTCACTCTCACATACCCCCACATAGGCAACACCGGAACCAACGAAGAAGATGTCGAATCAGATCAAGTCTGGGCGGCAGGTCTGGTGATCCGCGACCTTTCCATGACAGTCAGTAATTGGCGCAGCCAAAAGAGTTTGTCGGACTATCTCCGGGAAAACGGCATTGTCGCTATCGCTGACATAGATACCCGTCGCCTGACCCGCATCTTAAGGGAAAAAGGCGCACAGAACGGATGCATCATGGCGGGCGAAGACGCTTCCGCGGAAGCTGCGCTGGCCGCGGCTAAAGCATTTCCAGGCCTTAAAGGAATGGATCTCGCCAAAGAGGTGACTCGTACGGATGTCCTGAATTGGACCGAGTCGACTTGGGTGCTTGGAGAAGGGTATCAGACTCTTGGAGATGCCGAATTTCATGTTGTCGCTTACGACTTTGGCGTAAAAAAGAACATATTGCGCATGCTCGCTGAGCGTGGCTGCCGCGTAACAGTGGTGCCGGCGAAAACGCCTGCGAAGGATGTTCTGGCGATGTCTCCAGATGGCGTGTTCCTATCTAATGGCCCTGGTGATCCTGAGCCTTGTGATTACGCAATAGAGGCTATTGCTGAAGTTTTAAAGTCCCAGACTCCTGTCTTTGGTATTTGTTTGGGACACCAGTTGCTGGCGTTGGCCAGTGGCGCGCGCACAGAGAAAATGAAGTTTGGGCACCACGGCGCCAACCATCCGGTGCAGGACTTACGCACAGGGCAAGTGATGATCACTAGCCAAAACCATGGCTTTGCGGTGGATGAGTCCTCGCTGCCCGCCAATCTTGAGGCTACGCATAAGTCTCTGTTTGACGGCTCATTGCAAGGGATTCGACGCACTGACGTCGCCGCCTTCAGTTTTCAGGGGCACCCTGAAGCGAGCCCGGGCCCGCACGATGTGGCTCCCTTATTTGACCAGTTCATTGACTTTATGCGGGAAGTCAAATACCGATCAGTCTAATACTCGGATTTCAGCGTCGGCGCCCGACGGCGCCGCGTCTGAACCGAAACAGGCGTAATTCTGGGTGATGTCGGCGGCCTGCGGGGCGTCGCAAGATTCGAGCGAGTAGAAGAGCACACATGCCAAAACGTACAGACATCAATAGTATCCTGATTATTGGGGCCGGTCCTATCGTTATCGGACAAGCCTGTGAATTTGACTATTCCGGGGCGCAGGCGTGTAAAGCACTGAGAGAAGAGGGATACCGCGTTATCCTGGTGAACTCTAACCCCGCCACCATCATGACTGATCCGGCCATGGCCGACGCCACTTACATCGAGCCGATTAACTGGCGCACCGTCGCAAAAATCATAGAAAAAGAGCGTCCTGACGCCCTGTTGCCAACCATGGGTGGGCAAACTGCTTTGAACTGTGCGCTGGACTTGGCTCGCGAAGGTGTTCTTGAACAGTATGGCGTAGAGATGATAGGCGCCACGCAGGACGCGATTGACAAAGCAGAGGACCGTGAGCGGTTCGACAAGGCGATGAAAGCCATTGGTTTGGCAACCCCTCGTTCCGCCATTGCGCATAGCATGGAAGAGGCTTTGCAAGTGCTGGATCAGATCGGCTTTCCTGCGATTATCCGCCCCTCCTTCACTATGGGTGGCTCCGGTGGCGGTATCGCTTATAACAAAGAAGAGTTTATTGAGATTTGCGAGCGAGGATTGGAGTTGTCGCCGACTCGTGAGCTGCTGATCGATGAATCGTTGATCGGCTGGAAAGAGTACGAGATGGAGGTTGTTCGCGATAAAAAGGACAACTGTATCATTATCTGCGCAATAGAAAACTTTGACGCTATGGGCGTTCACACCGGCGACTCTATTACTGTCGCGCCAGCGCAGACGCTGACAGACAAAGAGTATCAAATCATGCGTAATGCGTCGGTGGCGGTGCTGCGTGAAATCGGTGTTGAGACTGGCGGTTCTAACGTACAGTTTGGTATGGACCCAGAGACTGGCCGCATGGTGGTGATTGAAATGAATCCCCGTGTGTCCCGCTCTTCTGCATTGGCGTCCAAGGCTACTGGCTTTCCTATTGCAAAAGTAGCGGCGAAGCTGGCTATCGGATATACGCTGGATGAGTTGAGCAACGACATTACGGGCGGCGTCACCCCTGCTTCTTTCGAGCCTAGTATCGACTATGTTGTCACCAAGGTGCCGCGTTTCACGTTTGAAAAATTTCCGCAAGCCAATGCGACGCTGACTACGCAAATGAAGTCCGTTGGCGAGGTTATGGCGATTGGTCGTAACTTCCAAGAGTCTCTCCATAAAGCGCTGCGTGGATTGGAAGTAGGTTCGGCTGGCTTTGAGCCCAAAGTCGATCTTAGTTCTGAAGATGCGAGTGACGTTTTGACTCGCGGCTTGAAAGTGCCTGGCGCGGAACGGATATGGTTTATTGGCGATGCGTTCCGAGCGGGAATGAGTGTCAAGGAAGTGTACGAGCACACCAAGGTTGACCCTTGGTATCTGGTGCAGATCGAAGACTTGATCAAGGACGAAGTGACGCTGAGTAACATGGCGCTGTCAGACCTGACTGCTGATCGTTTGCGCCGCCTGAAGCGTAAAGGTTTCTCTGACCAGCGTCTTGCCGAGCTACTGGGCATCAACGAAAAAGCGTTGCGTAAGCAGCGTCTGGAATACGGCATCAAGCCGGTATTCAAACGTGTGGATACCTGTGCGGCGGAGTTCGCTTCCTCGACGGCTTACATGTATTCCTCCTATGACGAAGAGTGTGAGGCGCAGCCGAGCGACCGTGAGAAAATTATCGTAATTGGTGGTGGTCCTAACAGAATTGGCCAGGGGATTGAGTTCGATTATTGTTGCGTTCACGCCGCCTTTGCTTTGCGCGATGATGGTTACGAAACCATTATGATCAACTGTAATCCTGAGACCGTTTCAACGGATTACGACACTTCCGACAGGCTCTACTTCGAGCCTATTACCTTGGAAGACGTTCTTGCAATTGTTCACCTGGAAAAACCGCGCGGCGTAATCGTTCACTACGGAGGTCAGACTCCACTTAAGTTGGCGCGGGGGCTGGAAGAAGCAGGCGTGCCAATTATTGGAACAACTCCTGACGCCATTGACCGTGCGGAAGACCGTGAGCGGTTCCAGCAGATGGTCGTTCGGTTGGGATTGCGTCAGCCGCCGAATGCGACGGCTCGCAGTCAGGAAGAAGCGCTGAGCAAAGCGAAGGAAATTGGTTATCCATTGGTTGTTCGCCCTTCTTATGTTTTGGGCGGTCGCGCGATGGAAATCGTCTACGACGAAGTGGAGCTGCAGCGCTACATGCGTGATGCGGTGCGAGTCTCCAATGATAGTCCCGTATTGCTGGATCACTTCTTAAACGCGGCGATTGAGGTCGATATCGATGCAGTTTCCGATGGCGAAAAAGTGGTGATCGGCGCCATTATGCAGCACATTGAGCAGGCGGGAGTCCACTCTGGTGATTCGGCTTGCTCGCTGCCTCCTTATAGTCTGCCTGCGGACGTTCAGGACAAAATGCGCGAAACAGTCATTAAAATGGCTCTTGAGTTGCAGGTAGTCGGCTTGATGAACGTGCAGTTGGCCTATCAGGATGGCGAAATATATGTGATAGAAGTAAACCCCAGGGCCTCTCGTACTGTTCCATTCGTTTCCAAAGCGATTGGCGTGTCGCTGGCAAAAGTGGCGGCGTTGTGTATGGCGGGCAAGTCTCTTGAGGCGCAGGGCTTTACCAAGGAAATTATTCCTGGCTTCTATAATGTTAAAGAGTCTGTGTTCCCGTTTAATAAGTTCCCGGGCGTAGATCCGATACTTGGCCCGGAAATGAAGTCCACAGGCGAAGTCATGGGCGTCGGCAAAAGCTTTGATGAGGCCTTTGCGAAGGCGGCGGCGGCGGGCGGAGACTTTTTGCCGACAGGCGGAACTGTATTTCTGAGCGTCAGGGATGCGGATAAAGCCGGTGCGGTGTCTTTAGCTGAGGAGTTAAATGCTGTAGGCTTCGAGATTATGGCGACTGCGGGGACTGCAAAAGCGATCGAAGAAGCGGGCATTCCCGTAAAACGGATCAATAAAGTGCGAGAAGGCAGACCTCATATCGTAGACGCCATAAAAAATGAAGAAGTAGATTTGATTATCAATACTACGGAAGGCCGGAAGGCGATTGCGGATTCTGCGGAAATCCGTAAGTCGGCCCTACAATACAAGGTGACCTATACCACCACCCTGACGGGAGGTGAGGCATTCTGCCGCGCAATCAAGGTTGGGCAGGATCACGCTGTGAATCGTCTTCAGGATATTCATGCAACCATTCAAGGCGACAAATGAGCAAAATACCTATGACAAAAGCAGGGGAGCAAGCCCTGCGTGAAGAGTTGAATCGTCTGAAGACTGTGGATCGGCCGCGAGTAATCACGGCCATCGCGGAAGCCAGAGAGCACGGAGACTTAAAAGAGAACGCCGAATATCACGCTGCGCGTGAACAGCAGAGCTTTATCGAGGGCCGCATTGCGGAAATTGAAAGTAAGCTGTCCATGTCTCAGATTATTGACCTTACCTCTATTGAGAATACGGGTAAGGTCATTTTTGGCGTAACCGTGAATATCATCAATCTGGATACAGACGACGTCAGCTCTTATCAGATCGTGGGTGATGATGAGGCGGATATTAAGAAGGGCAAAATTTCAGTGTCTTCGCCGATTGCGCGCGCATTGATTGGAAAAACTGTTGGCGACGTAGTCGTTGTGCAGGTGCCGAGCGGTATGGTTGAGTATGAAATTGATGGCGTGCAGCACCTGTAATCAGGGCGGCGCGTAAATAAAAAGCCGGCGTCAGCCGGCTTTTTTAATTTATTTACCTGCGCCGGATTGATGACGCAAAAGGTTGGAAAGCTTCGGGTTGGGCCTGGGGTTTTTGCGAAGCAAAATCGCGGTGCGCCCAATCACTTGAACTAATTCTGAGCGAGACATCTCGCAAAGCTCTTTGATAACCCCGGCTCTTTCTTCCTTTTCGCCGACAGCAATTTTAATTTTTATCAGCTCGTGGTCGTTCAGTGCGCGCTCAAGCTCACTGATAACGCCTTCGGTAATGCCCGCGCCGGCGATAGTGACGATCGGCTTCAAGTGGTGTGCGATAGCGCGGTACTGTTTGCGTTGCTCTATGGGTAGAGTCATGTCTGTGTGGAAACCTTCTTGCGTATGAAAAACGTGTATAGTAGCGCACTATGGCGCACTTTCTGAACAAAAAAACACAGTATCAGCAAATGTGCCTATACTAAAATAATCGTGTCAGAGGCAATAAAGTGGGACGTTCTAAATCCAGCTCTCGGTGGCTGAATGAGCATCATAGCGATGTCTATGTTAAAAAATCCAAAGAGGACGGATTTCGCTCAAGAGCCAGCTACAAATTGATTGAGCTCGACCGTCAAGACAAATTATTGAGGCCGGGAATGACGGTGATAGATCTCGGTGCGGCGCCGGGCGGCTGGTCTCAGGTCGTCGCTGACGTGGTGGGAGACCAGGGAAAAGTTGTTGCATGCGATTTGTTGTCAATGGACAGTATTGCTGGCGTGACGTTTTTCCAGGGCGACTTCACAGAGGATGAAATGCTGGATGCGATCCTTAACGAAGTAAACAGTCGGCCTGTTGACCTTGTAATTTCCGATATGGCCCCCAATATGAGTGGGATGAAATCGGTTGATATACCAAAAGCGATGTATCTGGTTGAATTAGCGCTTGATTTGGCGTGTCGCGTCCTTAAGAAGAATGGATGCTTTGTCGCCAAGGTCTTCCAGGGGGAAGGCTTCGATCAGATTTTGCAGGAGTCCAGGGGCAGGTTTAGTAGCGTAAATATACGCAAACCTGACGCGTCCCGTGCTCGGTCACGTGAGATTTACCTAGTTGCCAAAGGGTTTCGAGGATAAACTTTCGTTATCGCCCTGTTTAGTAAAATTAATGTAAATAGCGGCGATAATGGACATATAGTATGGTTTGGTGTTATCTAAACCCTGCGAATGCATTGAACCGAGCGACAAATCATTATTCGAGTCTGTAAGAAAAGAGGGATGGCCCTTGAACGATATGGCTAAAAATTTATTACTTTGGTTGATTATCGCAGCAGTGCTGCTGACGGTATTTAACAATTTCAATGTCCCCTCGTCCGCCCAAAAGCTCAATTACTCTGAATTTTTACAGATGGTCAATAATGGCCAGGTGAAAAAGGTAGTCATAGACGGTGTGGCGATTGACGGGGAGAGACAAGACGGGTCCAGGTTCTCGACCATCCGCCCTGAAATTCCTGATCTGGGTTTAATTGGCGATCTCATGAAAAATGAGGTGGTTGTTGAGGGGCGCGAGCCAGAAACTCAGAGTATCTGGACGCAGCTACTAGTCGCCTCATTCCCGATATTGGTCATTATTGCTGTCTTTATGTTCTTCATGCGGCAAATGCAAGGAGGGGCTGGCGGCAAGGGGCCGATGTCATTTGGCAAGAGCAAAGCCCGACTGATGGGCGAGGATCAGATTAAGACGACCTTTGCTGATGTGGCGGGTGTCGATGAAGCTAAGGAAGAAGTTAAAGAAATCGTGGACTTCTTGCGTGATCCCAGCAAGTTCCAGCGTTTGGGGGGGAGAATTCCTCGCGGCGTGTTGATGGTAGGTAATCCCGGTACTGGTAAGACCCTGCTGGCCAAAGCTATCGCAGGTGAAGCTAAGGTTCCTTTCTTCTCTATCTCTGGTTCGGATTTTGTAGAGATGTTCGTTGGTGTTGGCGCCTCGCGTGTTAGAGATATGTTCGATCAGGCCAAGAAGCAGGCTCCTTGCATTATCTTTATTGACGAGATTGACGCAGTTGGTCGCCATCGTGGCGCAGGTTTAGGCGGCGGTCACGATGAGCGTGAACAGACGTTAAACCAGTTATTGGTTGAAATGGACGGGTTTGAGGGCAATGAAGGCGTTATTGTGATCGCTGCGACCAACCGTCCTGATGTTCTTGATCCTGCGTTGTTGCGCCCTGGTCGTTTTGATCGACAAGTGGTTGTGGGACTGCCTGATATTATGGGGCGTGAACAGATTTTGAAGGTGCATTTGCGAAAAGTGCCGCTAGAAGATGATGTCAACGCCTCTGTTATCGCAAGAGGCACACCGGGCTTCTCAGGGGCTGATCTCGCCAACTTGGTGAATGAGGCGGCTCTGTTTTCTGCGCGTGCGAATAAACGTACAGTTGGTATGCATGAAATGGAGTTGGCAAAAGACAAAATCATGATGGGCACGGAGCGCAAATCAATGGTTATGTCGGAGAAAGAGAAGCGTAACACTGCCTACCATGAAGCGGGCCATGCCATTGTTGGCAGGTTGGTGCCTGAACATGATCCTGTTTACAAAGTGAGTATCATTCCGCGTGGTCGAGCACTGGGTGTGACGATGTACTTGCCTGAAGAGGATCGATATAGCTATAGCAGACAGTACTTGATCAGTAGAATTTGCAGCTTGTTTGGTGGGCGTATTGCGGAAGAACTGACATTGGGGGTTGATGGGGTAACGACAGGAGCCTCCGACGATATTAAGCGCGCGACGGGTCTGGCGCGAAGTATGGTTACCAAGTGGGGATTATCTGAAAAGCTTGGACCTCTTTTGTATGATGATGACAATGAGGAAGTCTTCCTCGGTCGATCTGCTGGTCATGCGCAGAAAGTATACTCTCCAGAGACGGCGCAGCGGATTGATGATGAGGTAAGGACAGTGATTGATGACTGTTATGAGCACTCGCGTAAGTTGCTAGTCGAGAACATGAGTAAACTGCATATGATGGCGGACGCATTGATGAAATACGAGACCATTGATGCGGAACAGATAGACGCCATTATGGCAGGGCAAGAGCCGCGGCCTCCGAAAGGCTGGGGTGACTCTAATCCGCCCAGTGGCGCACAGCCTGTAAAAGATGTCGAGGCGAATGCAAATCCCCCGAAAGGCGGTGAGATCGGTGGAGCGGCCGGATCTCATTAATTTCAATAAGCATTTCAGTCTAGTTAAATGACCCGGTTTTTCCGGGTCTTTTTATTTTGTATAACCCTCACCAGATTTCGCATGAGATAACAAATGAAGCTGACACTTCCAAACTCTGTATTGGACTTGAGCGCCCCAGTGGTTATGGGGGTGTTGAATGTCACTCCTGATTCTTTCTCTGATGGGGGACGGTTTTTGTCTCCAGATGACGCTTTAAGCCAAGTTGAAAAGATGGTAACCGAAGGAGCCGCCTTTATTGATATTGGTGGAGAGTCCACTAGGCCCGGGGCGGCTCCAGTGACGGTCAGTCAGGAGTTGGATAGAGTTTGTCCATTAGTTGAGGCTGTGCGGGCGCGCTTTGATGTAAATATTTCTGTGGACACCAGCACCCCTGAAGTGATGCGTGAGTCAGTGGTCCTTGGAGCGGACTTAATTAATGATGTGCGCGCTCTGAGTCGAGAGGGCGCACTGGAGGCGGCT
Organism: Hahella chejuensis KCTC 2396; assembly: GCF_000012985.1. Taxonomy (NCBI): domain Bacteria; kingdom Pseudomonadati; phylum Pseudomonadota; class Gammaproteobacteria; order Oceanospirillales; family Hahellaceae; genus Hahella; species Hahella chejuensis. The sequence continues at coordinate 1,246,314 of NC_007645.1, forward strand.
GCATCCTCAGGAGCGGCTATCTGTCTGATGCATATGAAGGGAGAGCCCGGAGCTATGCAGGATAATCCAACCTATACTGATATTGTTAAAGAGGTATCGTCATACTTGGGTGAAAGACGCTCTGTCGCGCTCGAAGCAGGAATCGATATAGATAGAATAATGTTGGATCCAGGGTTTGGTTTCGGCAAAACCTTGGAGCACAACCTCGTTCTAATGAAACATTTGCAAGTGTTTGTGGACATGGGCTCCCCTGTGTTGGTGGGAGTGTCTCGCAAAAGCATGCTGGGAATGATAACAGGTAAAGCGGTGGAGGAGCGCCTGATTGCAAGCGTTTCCGCTGCGGCGGTCGCCATATATAACGGCGCTCGTATAATTAGAGCGCATGACGTCGGAGCTACTGTTGATGCAATTAAAGTGGCTGCAGCGATTAGAGGAGTCTAAACAGATATGAGTAAAGAGTATTTTGGTACCGATGGGATACGTGGAAGAGTAGGTGAAGGCCCTATTACTCCTGAATTTATGTTGAAATTGGGTTGGGCGGCTGGACGTGTTTTTCGTCAGGAGGGGCGTCGTAACCGGGTTCTCATTGGTAAAGATACTCGTATATCTGGATATATTTTTGAATCTGCGTTGGAATCAGGGTTGGCGGCGGCGGGTGTAGACGTTGCGATGCTGGGGCCAATGCCAACACCTGCCATTGCGTATCTTACCCGCACATTTCGTGCTTGCGCAGGTATTGTTATCAGCGCATCACACAATCCGTTCAATGACAACGGAGTTAAATTTTTCTCGGCTGAGGGGACTAAACTTCCCGACTCAACGGAAGAGCAGATTGAGCACTTCATTCGGCAGCCTATGGAGATTGTGCCGTCAAGCCAGTTAGGTAAGGCTGCTCGGTTTGAGGATGCAAAAGGCCGTTACATAGAATTCTGTAAAAGTACAGTCCCCTTTCATATGTCATTTGCAGGAATGCGTGTTGTGCTGGACTGCGCGCAAGGCGCGACCTATCAAGTTGCGCCTAGTGTTTTTAAAGAGTTGGGCGCCAAAGTCGAGACTATTGGCGTGACGCCGGATGGTTTGAATATTAATCATGAAATAGGTTCTACTCACCCTGATCAATTGGCCGCCAAAGTGGTTGAGGCAGGCGCGGATCTGGGGATTGCTTTCGATGGCGACGGGGACCGTGTTGTCATGGTTGACCACAAAGGTGAGATTGTTGATGGTGATGAGATCCTGTATATCATTGCGCGCGACAAAATGCGTAAGGGGCGTTTAAAAGGCGGTGTTGTCGGAACGCTAATGACGAACTTCGGCGCAGAGCTTGCCTTCGGTGAATTGGGGATTCCCTTCGAACGCGCTAACGTTGGCGATAGATATGTTATGGAGGCGCTGCTGCGTAACGACTGGTGTCTGGGTGGTGAAGGCTCCGGGCATATTGTTTGTTTGGATCGGACTACTACGGGGGATGGTATTATTTCCTCTTTGCAGGTTTTGGCGGCGCTTTCGGATTTGGGAATTACGCTCCATGAGGCTAAAAAAGGCATGAGTAAGTTGCCCCAGCATATGATTAATGTGAGGGTAAGTCAGAAAGTGGATATAAAGGGGCACACGACAATCCAATCTGCTGTTGCTAATGCTGAAAAGCAATTTGCAGGCAAGGGGAGGGTGTTGTTGAGGTCATCAGGGACCGAGCCGGTCATTAGGGTGATGGCCGAAGGTGAGGATGAAGCTAAAGTTCGTTCTATAGTGGCTGAGCTGGCTAAAATAGTTGAAGGGTCTGTGTAAAGACCTTTCACATATTGAGTAGTTAGATAATAGTGGCGCACTACTTGTAACTTATAGGGAGTTTGGTTAGTATGTGCGCCTCGCGCGAACTGGAGGGTTGAATGCGAAAAAAACTGATCGCCGGAAACTGGAAGTCTAATGGAAGTCTTGAGCGTAATAAGGCTCTATTAGAAGGTATAGTTAACGCTAAGGCGTTAGGCTCAGTTGATGTGGTGGTTTGTCCTCCATTTCCGTATCTTCAAAGTGTTGAGAGTGCAGTTTCTGATTCCATGATTGAGTTGGGGTCTCAAAATTGCTCCGCCACTGAAGATGGCGCATATACCGGTGAGGTTAGCGCTAAAATGTGCGCTGATATGAAGTGTTCCTGGGTGATACTTGGGCATTCTGAGCGCAGGGCGTTATACGCCGAGAACGATGAAGTTATCGCTTGTAAAGTTAAGCGTGCAGTTGAGTCGGGATTGGCTCCGATACTGTGTGTGGGCGAAACGCTGGCGGATCGCGAGTCAGGCCGAGCTGAAGAAGTTACGCTTAAGCAGCTTGATGCTGTGTTTATGTCTGTCCAACCTGATGATTCGTGGGTTGTGGCGTACGAGCCGGTATGGGCTATAGGCACGGGTAAAACTGCTTCGCCAGAGGATGCGCAGAGTATGCATAAAGCCTTACGGAACAATATTCGTAAGCATTTTCCGCAGATAGCGGATAAAATTAGAATTTTGTATGGCGGCAGCGTTAAGTCGTCAAACGCGAAAGAACTGTTCTCAATGCCGGATGTAGATGGGGCTCTAGTTGGTGGCGCCTCGTTAGTCTCGGAAGAATTTGTCTCTATTATCGAGGCTGCGGTAGAGTAAGGTAGATTAAATGGAACTGTTTGAAACCCTGATTGTTATAGTTCATGTGATCGTTGCAGCTGGCGTTATTGGCTTGGTGTTGATTCAACAGGGTAAAGGCGCTGATATGGGGGCCTCCTTTGGTGGCGGTGCTTCTCAAACGGTTTTTGGTTCTAGTGGTAGTGGTTCTTTTTTGACGAACATGACAACTACTCTGGCCATTGTTTTCTTTCTGAGTAGTTTTGCATTGGCATATGTTGCTAAACAAAAAGCTAGTCAGGTCACTGCAAGTGGAGTTCCTGTTATTGAAACGGTCTCTGGCTCTTCCTCAGAGTCTGATGAGCTTTCAATTGATGCAGATTCTACTAATGCTGGTGAGGTTCAGGGCGCTGCGGAAGCTCCTTCCGATAGCAAGCCTGAGTTAGAGTGAGGTTTATGCCGAAGTGGTGAAATTGGTAGACACGCTATCTTGAGGGGGTAGTAGCCTATGGCTGTGCCGGTTCAAGTCCGGCCTTCGGCACCATATTAAAGACAGGCGAGCCCATTGCTCGCCTTCTTTGCAGCAACTATAATTTTGCTGCCGTATTTTCTGGAATACGCGTTGTAAAACCCCTTTTCAGGGGTTTTTTATTAACTGCACTATGGTGTGGTCGGAGGATGGGCTTAATGCCCATTTTTTGTTTGGCGACTTGGCGTAAAGTAACGCTGGGTATGCTCCTTATCGGAGATAATCTATTGGCTCGTAAAGACGATCTATACCAGCTTCTCAAGCCCGTGGTAGAAGGAATGGGCTGTGACTTTTGGGGGATGGATTACATCGCTCAAGGGAAGAGGAGTTTGTTGCGAATCTATATCGACAAAGAGTCCGGGGTGTTAGTTGATGACTGTGAAAAGGTGAGTCGTCAAATTAGCGCTATTTTGGATGTTGAAGATCCGATAAAGGGGGAGTATACCCTGGAGGTTTCTTCGCCTGGGTGGGATCGGCCGCTCTTTAACGTTGAGCAGTATAAGGCATATATAGGCTCTATTATTGAGGTCAGGCTGCAAGCGCCTTTTAATGGGCGGCGTAAGTTCAAGGGCCTTTTGGCGGCTGTTGAAAATGATGAAATAGTGCTCCAAGTGGACGCGGAAGAATTTATATTTCCTGTGGAAACGATAGATAAAGCGAATGTTGTGCCGCAGTATTGATGGGATTACGGGGTAAAGATGAACAAAGAAATCTTGTTGGTTGTGGAAGCGGTCTCCAACGAAAAAGGGGTAGATAAAGACGTCATTTTCGAAGCTATTGAATTGGCTTTGGCTACCGCTACTAAAAAGCGCTACGAAGATGAAGAGGCTGATATCCGAGTGGATATCGATAGAAAGACTGGTGAGTACCAAGCGTTTCGTCGTTGGTTGGTGGTGGATAATGATGCAGTTCCTGCTTTGGGAACTGAACTTACTTTGGAAGAGGTTCATGAGAGTGGCCTTGACCTGAAGCCTGGCGATACCCATGAAGAGGAAGTCGAGGCGGTCGCTTTCGGGCGAATCGGTGCGCAAGCAGCCAAGCAGATTATTGTTCAAAAAGTGCGCGAGGCTGAGCGAACTAAAATCGTTGATAGCTATCGAGAAAAAGTCGGCGACTTGGTAAACGGCGTTGTTAAAAAGGTGACCCGAGATAACATTATTGTCGACTTGGGGGCGAATGCTGAGGCGTTGTTGCCTAAGGATCAATTGATCAGCAGAGAGACTTATCGTGTAGGAGATCGCGTTCGCGCGTTGCTTTTAGATATCAGAATGGACAACCGAGGGCCTCAGTTAATCTTGAGTCGCGCTTGTTCTCAGATGCTGATCGAGCTATTCAGAATCGAAGTCCCTGAAATCGCAGAAGAAGTTATTGAAATCAAAGCGGCTGCGCGTGATCCGGGTTCCCGGGCGAAAATAGCGGTTAAAACTAATGATGGGCGTATAGATCCAGTCGGCGCCTGTGTGGGTATGCGGGGTTCGAGGGTGCAAGCGGTATCCAGTGAGCTTGGCAACGAACGTATAGATATTGTCCTGTGGGACGATAACCCCGCTCAGCTGGTTATCAACGCCATGGCTCCGGCTGAAGTTGCCTCCATCATCATGGATGAAGATAGCCACACTATGCAGGTGGCGGTATCAGAAGATAATTTGGCGATGGCTATTGGACGTAGCGGCCAGAATGTCAAGTTGGCCTCCGAAATGACAGGGTGGGAAATTAATGTTCTGACTGAGGAGCAGGCGGGGCAGCAGCAGGAAGAAGAGTTTAGACGCTATGTCGATTGCTTTATTGACCAACTGGGCGTAGAGGAAGATTTGGCGGAAGTGTTGGCTTCTGAAGGCTTTACGTCGTTGGAAGAGGTCGCCTACGTACCAATGGAAGAGATGCTCGCTATCGATGATTTTGATGAGGATCTGGTGACTGAGCTGCGCAAGCGCGCAAAAAATGTTCTGATCAATCAAGCGTTAGCGAGTGAAGAGCAGCTGGAAAAAGCGGAGCCTGCGGAAGACCTGTTAAACATGGAGGGGATGGATCGGCACTTGGCGTTTGTGCTCGCAAGCAAAGGTATTGTCACGATGGAAGATTTGGCCGAACAATCTGTTGATGACCTCCTCGATATAGATGAAGTTGATGAAGAACGAGCTGCGCAGCTAATCATGACGGCGCGTAAACCATGGTTTGAGGAACAACAGTAATTCGGGGGCAAACAGGAGACAAGCATGGCAGAAGTTACTATTAAGCAGCTTGCCGAAGACGTCGGGGCTCCCGTTGAGCGTCTGCTAAAGCAGATGGTTGACGCGGGTCTAGAAAAGCGCGGTGAAGGCGATATCGTTACCGACTCAGAGAAACAGAAACTATTGGCGTTTTTGAAGCAAAGCCATGGAGAATCATTTTCTGAGCCAAAGAAAATCACCTTAAAGCGTAAGACCACTACTACGCTGAAGGCATCAGGAACTGGGGCTAATCGGTCTATTAACGTTGAAGTGCGTAAGAAGCGCACCTACATCAAGCGCAGTGAAGCTGTTAACGATATAGATGCGCAGAAGCAGCAGGATATACAAAGGGCTGCTGAAGAAGCGGCAGCGAAAGAACGAGAAACTGAAGTTGAAGTTGCGCTTCAGAATGAGCCGGGCATGGAAGCTACTGCTGAGGTTGTTGAAAGCGTGCAGCAGGAAGCGGCGAACATGGATACTCAAGAAGCTGAGGCAGCGCCCCAGGCGTCGGTCGATGAGTCAGTTAGCGCTACAACTGCTGGCGGCAGTCAGGAGAAAGCTGGCGTAGCAGCTGACCAGGAAGCGGAAGATGCTCAAAAGTCAGAAGCAAGAAAAACGTCTAAACATAGACGTAATAAAGAAGACTCAGAGGTGCGTCGCGAGCCTGCCGATGCTGAAGACCTTAAGCGTCGTGAGAAGCATAAGCCCAAGCCTGCTCCTCAACTCAAGTCTTCAAAAGTCATCGCAATTGAAGAAGATGACTCAAGTGAAGAAGCCCCAAGACGGGCTCGCCAACGTAAAAAGAAGAGCAAAGTGGTTCAGGACCGTTCTGTCCAGCCAATTGTTCGGGAGGTTGTGATTTCGGATACTATTACAGTCGCAGAACTAGCCCAGAAAATGTCCGTGAAAGGCGTGGAAGTTATCAAACGTCTGATGGGAATGGGGATCATGGCGACTTTAAATCAGTCAATCGATCAAGATGTCGCTCAGCTGGTTGCTGAAGAAATGGGGCATAAAGTCAAACTGCTTCAAGAAGATGCAGTGGAGACAGAAGTGTTGGAATCCATTTCTTTCGAAGGCGAATCAAAATCGCGTGCTCCAGTCGTCAGTGTCATGGGACATGTCGACCACGGTAAGACCTCTTTGCTTGACTATATTCGTCGCGCGAAGGTAGCCGCTCAAGAGTCTGGTGGGATTACTCAGCATATTGGCGCGTACCACGTAGAAACTCCTCGTGGAATGATTTCGTTTCTGGATACGCCTGGCCATGCGGCGTTCACCGCCATGCGCGCTCGCGGAGCGCAGTGTACTGATATTGTTATTCTTGTTGTCGCTGCGGATGACGGTGTTATGCCGCAAACGCAAGAAGCAGTTCAGCACGCGAAAGCGGCCGGCGTGCCTCTTGTAGTGGCTGTTAACAAGATGGACAAGGAGCAGGCAGACCCCGACCGTGTTAAGAATGAGTTGTCCGCTCTTGACGTTATCCCTGAAGAGTGGGGGGGCGATGTTCAGTTTGTCCCCGTGTCCGCTCACACTGGCGATGGCATTGATGACCTTTTGGAAGCAGTGCTGTTACAGTCAGAAATGTTGGAGTTAACAGCGGTGCCTGACGCGCCAGGTAAAGGCGTGGTAATTGAATCCAGTCTGGACCGTGGCCGCGGTTCTGTCGCAACTGTTCTTGTCCAAAACGGAACTTTGCGTCATGGCGACATCGTTTTGGCCGGTGAATACTATGGTCGCGTAAGGGCCATGGTGAACGAAAATGGTCAGAATGTTCAGGAAGCAGGCCCATCAATCCCTGTGGAAATTCTAGGGTTGAACGGTACCCCGGATGCGGGCGATGAATTCATCGTTGTGCCTGATGAGAAGAAGGCTCGTGAAGTTGCTGAATTCCGTCAAAATAAAGAGCGTCAAACTCGTCTTCAGCGCCAGCAGGCAGCAAGCCTTGAAAACCTGTTTGAAAATATGGGTAAAGGCGGCGTAAAAGAGCTGAACATTGTTTTGAAGACTGATGTGCGTGGTTCCTTGGAAGCGTTAATCGGGGCCTTGGCGGAGATTGGTAATGAAGAAGTTCAGGTTAAGATCATAGCGAGTGGCGTTGGCGGTATTACTGAAACTGATGCCAACTTAGCGCTTTCCACTCAGGCGATCATAGTGGGCTTCAATGTGCGTGCAGACGCAAGTGCTCGTAAGATCGTTGAAAAAGAAGGTATTGAACTTCGTTACTATAGTGTCATCTATAACATTATTGACGATGTTAAAAAGGCGCTGACCGGTATGCTGGCGCCGGAGTTCCGGGAAGATATTGTTGGCACGGCAGAAGTGCGCGATACATTCAAGAGCCCGAAGTTCGGTCAGGTTGCAGGTTGTATGGTTCTCGAAGGCGCTGTCTATCGCAACAAGCCAATTCGAGTTCTGCGCGACAACGTGGTTATTTTTGAAGGTGAGCTTGAGTCTCTGCGTCGCTTCAAGGATGACGTAGCGGAGGTGCGCGCAGGTACTGAATGCGGTATTGGCGTTCGCAACTATGAAGTTAAAGTTGGCGATATTATCGAAGTATTCGACAAGATAAGGGTCGAGCGTTCTCTGTAACGCTCTCCGTGTCTTGCGTAGTCGCTGCATGCATGCAATTAAGAGTAAAGATATAGATGGCTCGAGAGTTCAGTCGATTAGACCGGGTTGCGGAGCAGATTCAAAAAGAGCTCGCGCAACTGATTCAAAGGGAATTGAAGGATCCACGCTTGGGAATGGTGACAGTAAACAGCGTTAAGGTGAGCAAGGATCTCTCATATGCGGATGTATACGTAACCGTTCTAAACCTTAAGGACGTGGAAGATGATGGCGATGCTTCTAAAGCATCTCTAAAAGTCTTGGAGAGTGCTGCAGGATTTTTGCGTTCGGAATTAGGGCGCGCCATCAAACTGAGAGTCATGCCCCAACTTCGGTTTCATTACGACGCTTCCGTCAGTAATGCTCAACGTTTAGGGGCGTTGATTCAAAAGGCGCGGGCCAAAGATAGCAGCGCTTCTGACTCTAGTGACGACAGTCACAACTGAGGGTAGAGTCGGCGGTGGCGAGACGTAAGAAAGGTGCGCCTTTAAATGGAGTAATGGTCGTTGATAAGCCGCAAGATTGGACGTCCAATGCTGTATTGCAAAAGGTTAAGTACGCGCTGAACGCGCAGAAAGCGGGTCATACGGGCGCTTTGGATCCTCTAGCGACAGGGGTTTTACCCTTGTGCTTTGGTGAAGCTACAAAGTTTAGCCAATTGCTGTTGGACTCTGATAAAGAGTATGTTACGTGCGCCTATCTTGGCCGTACTACAACCACTTCTGATGCTGATGGCGATATCATAGCGGAGTCGCCTGTTCCTGGCCTCTCTGTTTCTGATCTGGAAAGTGTCCTTGGGAAATTTAGGGGGAATCTAAAGCAGATTCCCTCAATGTATTCAGCTTTAAAGCATAAAGGCACTCCCCTTTACAAGCTTGCCCGGCAGGGGATAGAGGTAGAGAGGGAAGCCAGGGATATCATCATTCATGAGCTTGAGCTCCTAGACTACACTCCTCCTTTTTTGCGTTTACGGGTTCTCTGCAGTAAGGGAACCTATATTCGTAACCTAGTGGAGGATATCGGTCAGGTTTTAGGTTGTGGAGCGCATGTAATGGAATTGCGTCGTACACGTTGCGGACCATTTTCGCTGGCGGATAGCGTTGAGTTTGTTTCATTTGCTGATGAAAGCGGACGCCAAGCCGCGGCGGAGAAGTATAAAGAACGTTTGCTGCCCATAGATTCGTCTGTCCAACAGTTCTCCGAAATAATTTTGGACGAGGCTAATACAGGCTCGATTATCCAGGGGCAAACGGTTAAAATATCGCCTCTCTCAAGCGAGGGGAAGGTTCGTCTGTATACTAACAGGCGTCATTTTATCGGCTTGGGAGAAGTGATGAGCGATGGAACGGTTAAGCCCGTTCGGTTGCTCAATGTGAGCGCGCTTAGCGCTGAATGAATGGGGCGGCTGTTAATATGCGCGGTCGTTTCCGCATTAATCGCATATTTGGAGAAAAATCATGGCATTATCTGCTACCGAAAAGTCGGTTATTGTTAAGGAATATCAAGTAAAGGAAGGGGATACTGGTTCTCCTGAAGTTCAAGTTGCTCTGTTGACTGCTAATATCAACAAGTTGCAAGATCACTTCCAGGCGAACAAGCATGACCACCACTCGCGTCGCGGGCTGATTCGTATGGTTAACCAGCGTCGTAAGTTGCTTGATTACCTGAAAGGCAAAGATACCCAACGTTATGTTGACCTGATCCAGAAGCTGGGTTTGCGTCGCTAAGAAGACAAAGGTATTGCTTTAGTATCCGGGGTATCAAATGTTTGATACCCCGTTACTTTTTGAGGAACCTCCGATTTATTCGATACTTGATGATTTTCAAAGAGCTTCGCGCTCAATGAGATGAAGCAAGAGGGGCTGGCGCTGACGGACGTTTTCCGCACACCTTGCTCCTTAAGTGTTGGAGAAGTCTGTGGTCTTGTTGAGAGATCGAATAAATCAAAGGTTCCTTTGTTGGGTATCTAAGGCTCGAATCGGTAAGTAGCAGCTGATTCCGGATTAAAATTTAAGCGTAAAAATTAAAAAACACTCGTAAGGAGTCAAAGTGAACCCAGTTCGTAAAACATTTCAATACGGCAACTCAACAGTCACTCTGGAAACTGGCCGTATAGCTCGCCAGGCTACTGGAGCCGTGTTGGTGACAATGGACGATACTGTTGTTTTGGTCACCGCTGTTGCAGAAAAAGAAGCTGTTCCAGGTCGTGATTTCTTTCCTCTTTCTGTTCACTATCAGGAAAAAACCTATGCAGCTGGGCGTATTCCAGGCGGTTACTTTAAGCGTGAGGGGCGTCCATCAGAGAAAGAAACTCTGACTTCCAGATTGATCGACCGCCCCATCCGCCCGCTGTTTCCAGATGGTTTCATGAATGAAGTACAAATCATTTGTACTGTTATGTCAGCAAACAAAGATGTCGATCCAGATATCGCCTCCATTATTGGCGCGGCGGCTGCGTTGGAAATTTCCGGCGTTCCCTTCCAAGGTCCACTGGCGGCTGCGCGCGTTGGTTACACTGACGAAGATGGTTACCTGCTGAATCCTGGCTTCAAGGCAATTGAAAACTCTAAGTTGGATATGGTTGTCGCAGGTACCGAAGATGCGGTTCTGATGGTTGAGTCGGAAGCGAAAGAGTTAACAGAAGACCAGATGCTTGGCGCAGTATTGTTCGCTCACCAGGAAATGCAGGTGGCTGTGCAGGCGATTAAAGAGTTTGCTCAGGAAGCTGGTAAGCCTAAATGGGATTGGCAGGCGCCGGAAGTTAATGCTGAACTTTTGGAGGCCTTGAAGGCCAAATTTGCCGGCTCTATCGGTGAAGCTTATGGCATCCGCGTTAAAGCTGATCGTTACGCTAAGTTGGGCGAGCTTCGTCAACAAGCGGAAGAAGAGCTGGCGGGTGAAGAAGAAGGCAAGTTTGAAGCTGAACTGGTCAAGAAATACTTCAGCAAGCTTGAGAAGGCTTGTGTCCGTCAGAATATTATTAAGGGTGAGCCACGTATTGACGGTCGTGATACCAAAACGGTTCGTGACCTGAAAATTGAAGTTGGCGTACTGCCGAACACCCACGGTTCCGCATTGTTTACGCGTGGAGAGACTCAGGCTCTGGTAACAGCGACTCTGGGTACTATGCGTGATGTATTGATGGTGGACGCGTTGGAAGGTGAGAAGAAAGACTCATTCATGTTCCACTATAACTTTCCTCCATACTCTGTGGGTGAAGCATCCCGAGTTGGCGGTGTAGGTCGCCGCGAGATCGGTCATGGTCGTTTGGCGCGTCGTGGCGTACAAGCGTTGATGCCGAATCTTGAGGAATTCCCCTACGCAGTACGCTGCGTCTCTGAGATTACAGAGTCAAATGGCTCTAGCTCAATGGCCAGCGTATGCGGCAGCAGCCTGGCTCTGATGGATGCCGGTATTCCTGTTAAAGCTCCAGTTGCAGGCATTGCAATGGGCTTGGTCAAAGAAGGCGACAGCTTTGCTGTATTGACTGATATCCTGGGTGATGAAGATCACTTGGGCGACATGGACTTCAAAGTAGCGGGAACCGAAAAAGGTGTTACCGCTCTGCAAATGGATATCAAGATCAACGGCATTACCGACGAAATCATGGAAATTGCGTTAGAGCAAGCTCTGCATGCGCGACTCCATATCCTCGGTGAAATGAATAAAGTGATTTCCGAACCACGAGACTCCGTTGCAGATAACGCGCCGAAGATGGAAACCATCAAGATCGATCCGGATAAAATCCGTGACGTTATCGGTAAGGGCGGCGCCACTATTCGTTCTATCTGTGAAGACACAGGCGCTTCTATCGATATCGACGACAATGGTACTGTGCGTATTTACGCGGAAAGCAAGCTGGCGGCGGATGAGGCTATTTACCGTATCACCGAGATCACGGCTGAAGCGGAAGTTGGTAAGCTGTATCGCGGCAAGGTTGAGCGTATTGTTGAGTTCGGCGCGTTTGTAAACATCCTGCCCGGTAAAGACGGTCTGGTGCATATTTCTCAGATCGCGCAAGAACGTGTAGAGAACGTCACTGATTATCTTAAAGAAGGTCAGGAGGTCGTTGTTAAGGTGCTGGATATTGACGCTCGTGGCCGTATCAAACTTTCTATGAAGGAAGTGACTGAAGACGAAAAAGCTTCAATGGCTGGTTAATTCCTCTCTTCCCAAGAAAAGCCGCTCTATGCGGCTTTTTTTATGCCAAATTTAAAGTGGCGAGCGCTTGGGATTGGCGAGAAAGTTCAGTAATACCTGGCGATATTCTGCAATGCTAAAGGTAGCTGTGTGAGGGGTATTGGTGCTTAAGAAGTACTTTGGGTCGCCTGCGTGCTGAAATACTCTCTCGCCGTGGTGATAAGGGATGATTTGGTCAGAGACGCTGTGAATCATCAACAATGGGACTGGTGAGATATTTCCAACGTAATCCTCTGGGTCATAATTCGCAGGAAGGATATAGGAAAAGGGATATTGAAAGGCCCAGGTCAGCCACCCTGCTGCAAGTTTTTCTCGTGCGATCTCCCTTAGATCGCTAAAGGGAGCGTCGGCGATGACCGCGGTGGGTTTATCCGCATGAGGGGGCATCTGTCCTACAAAATTAATGCTCAGCACTGCGCCGATGCTTTGTCCAAGTACAAAGAATGGCGTGTTTGCACCTGGATATCGTGTTTTCAACCATTCGTAACCTGTTTCTACGTCGCTAAGAGCGCCCGCCATCTCTGGCTTGCCAGAGGATAAGCCAAATCCACGGTAGTCCAGACAAAATACCTCATAGCCCTGTTGCGGAAGCCATAGTACGTTGCCGCAATGAGTACTGATATTTTCTGCATTGCCATGCAGGAAATAGACTACGCCTCGCAATGGAGGAGAGGCCTGAAGCAGCCATCCATGAAGACGCTCGCCATCAGGTGTGTTGAGATAAATGTTCTCATATCGAACTTGCGCTTGATCGGGGGTGCGATAGATATGCTTGTCTGGGTAGAAAAGCAGTCCACTACAAGCGCTAAGAAAAAGCAGCGCCCCTAACAATCCAAGTTTGAAAACGGCGTTAGCAAGAGTATTAAATTTATCTGATGTGACGTTCACAATTTGATCTGCCTGTATACCTGAACTAGGCTTACCTCGGGCCATGTAATGGCGCCAAGTCTGTACGCCCTGGTGAGAAATGACCAAGCGTTTCTGTTTCAGCATAGCTGTTTGATGTCTATTTCAGAAAGAGTTTGTCACAACTCGGTTTTCGAGTTGGTTGGCGTTTGTTGCCAGGATGGGCGCTGATACTTGCACAAATAGTACGCGACGAGAATAAGCTAACGTTGAAAGAGGAATCGTTATGAGAAAAATGATGCTCGCTGTTGGGTTTTTGTCGATGACATCCGGCGCTTTTGCTGAAGCCCCTGGGGGACCGGATTGTGGATGGGGCAACATGCTGTTCGCAGGAGAAAGTGGACTGCCTATCCATCTTTTGGCCACCATTACTAATGGCACTTCAGGTAATAACACATTTGGCATGACCTCCGGAACCAATGGATGTTCTGCTAATGGCGTGCTGACCTATGGCGGATCGCCGTTAGTCAACCTCACGCCAATCATGGATGAGTTTTCTGAGGACGTGGCGCGAGGTCATGGAGACGCCTTGACCACCGTTGCTGTCGCGCTGGAGGTCAAGCAGGAAGACCGCGCACGCTTTAACCAGGTTATGCATGATAATTTTAATCAGCTGTTCCCAAGCGAAAGTGTAACGGCGGAGCAGGTGATGCAGTCCGTCATGGATGTGATGAAGACCGACGCAAGGCTTTCCAAGTACGCCGCTTGAAGTCAAAACATGAAGCGACGCCCGGTAGTCCGGGCGTTGATTCGTTTTTCTTAACCCCTGCTGATCAAGAGCGCATGTCGCCCTATGCGGATTATGCATTTCCTGTCCGTTGCTTTTTCTACCATGTTTCTTTTTATCAATACCGTATTCGCCGCTTCTCCTGGAGTTGTTGATGATTTGACTCACTCACAAACATCGCTCAAAACCTTGGCGGCATCTTCGGAATGGCTGGGTTTATTACACTTTCGCCCCGACTCTCTGAGCCCAACGGGTTATTCAAGTTTCATTGACGATCCCGGCTTTTTCCTGGCGGAAACGGGAAAGACCGATGCAGAGGCGGAGCTTGAGGAAACCTTGCAGTTAATGATGAGCGAGGATTCATATATTAGAGAAAGCACATCCTGCCGTTTTCCTTTGCGCAAGCAGTGGCTTGAGGCGCAACTCCCGAATATTTCCGCTTTGAGGGCGCCTTCAACATGCCCTGAATATCTTCAATGGCGCGAGGAGGTAAACGCGTCCCAAGTCTCTCTGATCTTCCCAGCCGCCTATTTGAATAGTCCATCATCAATGTTCGGACATACCTTTCTGCGATTTGATCCCGCCGACGTTGAAGACGACTCAGAATGGTTGTCTTGGGCGCTAAACTTTGGGGCGACTATTAATGGCGACGACAACTCCATTTTCTTTGCATATCGAGGTTTAGCCGGCGGTTACCCCGGACAGTTCAGCATGATGCGTTACTTCGAAAAGATCAAAGAGTACAGCTACATGGAAAATCGGGACATGTGGGAGTATCGCCTGAATCTGAGTCCCCACGAAGTAGAGCGCATGTTGATGCATCTATGGGAGTTGAAAGACGTGCGTTTCAAGTACTATTTTCTGGATGAAAACTGCGCTTTTCGTCTTCTTGAGCTACTGGAAATTGCAAGGCCGTCTGCGCCATTGACATCGAAGTTTCCTTTGACTGCAATTCCAGCAGACACCGTGCGTGCAGTTATCGAAGGCCGTTATGTGGCGGAACGGCGCTACCGTCCCTCGGAGGCTGTGCTTTTGCAGGAAAGAATACGCCAACTGGCTGACTCTGAAAGAGAGCTGGCCTATAAGGTCGCGACAGATCCAGAGATGATGGCGTCAATGGACTTCAGCGCTTTACCATCTTCCAGGCAGGGCGCCGTTGCGCAGACGGCGTATAGCTACACTCGCTATGAGCAGAGAAAGACGCAAAGGAGTCCGGAACTGGCGCGCCGTAGCTTTAAATTATTGCAGCGGATAAGCCAACTTCCAGCGGATAGCGTTGCGCCAGAAATCCCTGAGCCGCCCGAAACCGGGCATGGCAGCACGATGGCCGCCATTGGGGGCGGCAACCGTGATGGCGACGCGTTTACTCAGATTCAATTTCGCTACAGCTATCATGACTTGTTGGACCGTCAGCAAGGGTATCCCCGAGGCGCTCAAATAATCGCTGGCGACGCCCAGTTGCGTAATTACGAAAATGACGGCTGGGAGCTGCATCGCTTTGACGTGATTAATATTATTTCTCAGTCCCCTGTGAACAAGTTTCTACGTCCGTTGTCATGGAAAGTGCAGGCGGGTTTCGAACGAGTCTGGAGTGACGTCGGCAGTGACAAAGCTTACCAAATAAACGCTGGAGCTGGACGCAGTTATAACGTGACGGAAAGTTGGAGCTTATTTGGCTTTTTGACTGCGCGCCTGGAGCATGATCCAGATTATAAAGCCTGGATAGACCCGGCTGCAGGAACAAGCGCAGGCTATTTATTGAATTTGCCTTGGGGCTTTCAGTCCGCGAGAGTGGAAGGGGAGTACTTTGGCAGCGATGAAATACGCTATCGCGGTGTGCTGGAGCAGAACTTCGATTTGGCGCAGAACCATGCTTTCAGGGCGCACTTGTTCCAAGAATGGAATCGCAGTGACGGAAGGTGGGAAGCTGGGGTCGCCTACAGATACTACTTTTGAAAGGCGGCGTACAGCTTAGCCTGTAGCGCCGCCGGATAGAGAGGAGCGTGGCTTTTAGCCCCCCAAGTAAGCTTTGCGGACGTCTTCGTTCACCAAGAGATTCGCGCCAGTATCCTGCAGCACGACTTTGCCGTTCTCCAGTACATAGCCGCGATCAGCTAAGCGTAACGCCTGGTTGGCGTTCTGCTCTACCAGGAAGATGGTCATGCCTTCCTCTCTGAGCTTGCCGATGATTTCAAATATCTGATTGATGATGATCGGCGCTAAACCTAGTGAGGGCTCATCCAAAAACAGCATTTTGGGATGGCTCATCAATGCGCGGCCAATCGCCAGCATCTGCTGCTCTCCGCCGGACATTGTGCCTGCACGCTGACTATGGCGCTCACGTAACCGTGGAAACAGGTCATACACATATTCCAGCGTACGCACAAAGTCGCTCTTGTCAGAGAAGAAAGCGCCCATCTGCAGGTTTTCCATCACTGTCAGTCCGGAGAAAACGCGACGTCCCTCCGGCACAATAGCGATGCCGCCACGCATGATATCGGACGTTGGCGTCTCGGTGATGTCCTGGCCCATGAACGTGATGCGGCCTTCACTGGCTCTGGGGTCGCCACAGACCGTCATTAGCAGGGTGGTTTTACCTGCGCCGTTTGCGCCGATCAGAGAGACGATCTCACCTTGGTTTACCTCCAGGCTGATGCCGTGGAGAGCCTCGATTTTGCCGTAATGGGTATAAACATTCTCGAGTGTAAGCATTAGTCTTCTCCCAGGTACGCCTTGATGACATCTTCGTTCGTTTTAATTTCATCTGGCGTGCCATTGGCCAAAGGCGTGCCTTGGCTGACGACATAGATGCGATCAGAAATGCCCATTACCAGCCCCATATCGTGCTCAATCAGCAGGATGGAGACATTGTAGTCATGCTTCAGGCTGACTATCAGCTCGTCAAGGTCCCGCGTTTCTTTCGGGTTCAAGCCGGCAGCAGGCTCGTCAAGCATCAACAGATCCGGGCCCGTCACCATGCAGCGGGCGATCTCCAGACGACGCTGCTGGCCGTAAGCCAGATTTCCCGCTTCACGGTTTGCGAGGGGCAGGAGGTCCACTTTCTTCAGCCAGTAAGCCGCTTTTTCCATGGCTTCACCTTCCTTTTTACGATAGGAAGGCGTCTTTAACAGACCGGAAAGCAGGTTGGTGTTGACGTGCCGGTGTTGCGCCACCAATAGGTTTTCGATAACCGTCATACGGTTGAACAGGCGTACGTGCTGAAACGTACGCACCATTCCAAGACGGGAAATCTTGAAGTCGGGCAGGCCCTGAACAGGTTTACCCTTGAATGTAATTTGCCCTGAAGTCGGCTTATAGAAGCCGGAGATGCAGTTAAATACAGTCGTTTTACCTGCGCCGTTCGGGCCGATAATGGAAATGATTTCCCGTTCGTTGACGTCCAGCGACACGCCGTTTACTGCGAGAAGGCCGCCGAACCTCATGGATAAATCGCGAACAGACAGCATTGTCCTACTCCTGTTTCAACTGCAGATGTGGGCGTTTCATTGGGATCAGGCCTTGCGGACACCAGATCATCATCAACACCATGATCATGCCGAAAGCCAGCATACGATACTCCTCGAATCCTCGGGTCAGTTCCTGAAGCAATACCACTAACACAGCTGCAATCATAACTCCGATTTGAGAACCCATACCGCCAAGAACAACGATTGCGAGAATGATTACTGATTCCATGAATACAAATGATTCTGGACTAATATGTCCTTGACGGGCTCCATATAATGAGCCTGCGAAGCCAGCAAAAGCTGCGCCAATAGTGAAGGCTGACAGCTTAATTGCTGTACGATTCAAGCCCAGTGAACGACAGGCGATTTCATCCTCTCGTAGTGCTTCCCAAGCGCGCCCGACTGGCATGCGAATCAGTCTTCGAACGATAAGTATAGTTGCGAGGGCAAGTGCTAAGGCTATGAGGTAGAGTACGACTACTTTAAGTGACGAGTCGTAAGGTACCCCGAAAAACTCATGGTAGGGCACATTGCCCTCACTCGCTCTGCGGCTGAATTCCAAGTTCACCACAGCTACCTCGGGGTTGGTCTGAATCATAGGTATAGTGGGCTTAGGGATGCCGCCAATGCCGTTGGGACCTCCAGTCAAACTGGTCAGGTTATTCAAGAGAATGCGGATGATTTCCCCGAAGCCTAAAGTCACGATGGCGAGGTAGTCGCCTCGTAACCTCAATACCGGGAAGCCTAATAGGAAGCCGAATGTTGCCGCAAGCAACGCTCCGATAGGCAGACACACCCAGAATGACAGGCCAAAGTATTGCGACAACAGAGCGTAGCTGTAAGCGCCGACTGCATAGAAAGCGACATACCCTAGGTCCAATAACCCCGCCAGACCTACTACGATGTTCAGTCCGAGACCAAGAATAACGTAGATTAGCGCGAGTGTGGCGATGTCCGACCAGATGCGTCCAGTGTTGAATGGAATAAGAATCGCGGCAATTAATAATGCGACGAAAAAGACTTTACCTGCCAATCCACGCTTTTCTTCGGGCGGCATTAATTTCGTAAAGAGGTTCTTTTTAGGCTTTATTACCGTGATTGCCGATACAAGTTGCGCCCTAAATAACTGTGTGAAAAACACTGTTATCGCAGCAAAAGAAATGTATATGTAAGTACTGAAAGAAGCCCCGGCAATGACTAATTTTGTGCCTTCGTGGGTTAGTTTTAGCCCGAGAATGGGAAACGCTAGAATGAGCGTAACTACTGCTGTGAATAAAGCAAACGGCAGATTCTTGCGCATTAGATTTTCTCCACTTCCGGCTTGCCGAGAAGCCCAGTGGGCTTAAATAGCAATATCAATACTAAAAGAGCAAAAGATACGACGTCTTTGTATTCAGTGCTGAAATAAGCTGCAGTCATACTCTCAGTAATGCCAAGTATAATACCGCCAAGCATTGCTCCTGGAATGCTCCCTATTCCGCCAAGGACTGCTGCGGTAAATGCCTTGAGACCAGCAATGAAACCGACCATGACATTAACAACACCGTAGTACATACCCAGTAATGTCCCCGCGACAGCGGCTAAAGCGGCTCCGATTACAAATGTGGAGGCAATAACCCTATTCGTGTCGATACCCAACAGGTTGGCCATTTTCAAGTCTTGAGCCACTGCACGACAAGCTCTGCCCATTCTGGATCGGGATATGAAAAGGGTCAGCACTGTCATGGATATGACCGTTACTATGAAGATTAATACTTGGATGTAGGAAAGAGATGTTTGAAAGCCATCTTCTGGGCCAAAGCTCCAGCCACCGCTTATCTGTGAGGACATGGCGATATCTCTGGAGCCTTGGCCTAAGCGCACATAACTTTGCAGGAATATGGACATCCCTATGGCGGAAATAAGAGGGATCAGACGATTGCCGCCGCGCAGTGGACGGTAGGCGATGCGTTCAATGGCCCAACCGAAGCTACTGGACACCAACATGCTTGAAAGCAGGGCGACCAGGAATATTAATGGTAAGAACTCAACGCCTAACATGGCCATACCTGAAATAGCCATGAACGCGACGTATGTTCCTATCATGTAGACCTCGCCGTGGGCGAAGTTAATCATTCCAATGATGCCGTAGACCATGGTATAGCCTATGGCGATGAGAGCGTACGTGCTCCCAATGGTAATTCCGTTAATTAATTGCTGAATGAAGTAAAGAATCACTTCGAGCATGGGTGTTACTCCGGAAGGTGTGAACCGGCCTTGAATCTGACAGGCTTTGCTAATAAAAACACCCTCTCCCGGCGAACCGGAAAGAAGGTGTTGTTATGAAGCGATACGGTTTATTTTACTACGGTTTTGGAGCCGTCTGCGTGCCAGGTGTAGATTTCGAAGTCGAAACCTTTCAAGTCGCCTTTTTCGTCAAACGCAATTTCACCCATGGGGGTTTTGAAGGAGTGGCTGCGAAGGTAAGCTTGAATCGCATCAGTATCGGTAGAGCCTACGCCTTTGATTGCGTCAGCGATTACCTGAACTGCAGCGTAGGAAGTCATTACGAATGCGCCGCTGGCGTCTTGGCTTTTAGCCTTGAACGCGTCAACCAGATCTTTGTTTTCCGGTCTCAGATCGAAAGCCGGGGGCAAGGTTACGTACAGGCCTTCGGATGCTTTGCCTGCGATCTGGCTTATGTCCTTGTTACCAACGCCTTCTGGGCCCATGAACTTGATGCTTAAGCCTTTCTCCGACGCTTGACGCAGAATCTGGCCAAGCTCTGGGTGATAGCCGCCATAGTAAACAAAGTCCACGTTATCTTTCTGTAGTTTTGCAATCAGAGGAGAGAAGTCTTTGTCGCCTTTGTTAACGCCTTCGAACAGAACGACGTTAATTTTTTGCTCTTCCAGTGTTTTCTTAACGGCTGTCGCGATGCCTTCGCCGTATTGTTGCTTGTCATGAATAACTGCAACGCGCTTGGGCTTGACCACATTGGCGATGAATTTGCCGGCGGTCGGGCCCTGATGGCTGTCGAGACCGATGGTGCGGAAGATCATCTGGTAGCCGCGTTCGGTGATGTCTGGGTTGGTGGAAGCCGGCGTAATAGTGATGATGCCTTCGTCTTCGTAGACGTCGGAAGCCGGTTGAGTGGAACTGGAGCACAAGTGGCCCACTACAAATTTAACGCCGTCATTAACGATTTTGTTGGCTACGGCTACCGCTTGCTTGGGTTCGCAGGCGTCGTCGTATCTAATCGCCTCAAATTTGTCGCCGTTTACGCCACCAGCTGCGTTGATCTGCTCAACCGCCATTTCTGCGCCGATTACCTGCATGTCGCCATACTGAGCAACGTCACCGGTTTGTGGGCCGGCGATAGCGATTTTGATAGTCTCTGCGTTAGCCAGGTTCAAGCCGCCCATTAATAAAATTGAAGCGCCAACACCTAATACTTTCCGAGCGATCTGTTTCTTCATTATTGTCTTCCCGATTTAAGTTATTAGTTATCCCAGGTTCAGACGCCGCCGAGTGGAGTGAGCTCTGAGGCTCTTTTTCGGACGGGGCTTCATACTGGCATATTATGGTCTAATCGTTAATAGACTTTTATTTTAAGGCCATTGGCCTATTGACCAGTTGGAATACTAACCTCAAAGCGTCGCGGTGAAAAGATGCGCATTTGTCTTGGATATAAGGATTTCGCGCATTTTTTCGGAGGCAAAAATTTAAGGCAAAAAAAAAGGTGCTTGGAGAGCACCTCAAACGCTTTTCTATACTAGAAAGACAGGACAAAACATCATCACAACTGGTAAAGGGCAGTATAAAACTCCACCAAAAACCGCATAATACGTGATTTCCGATACGGTGTGCGGCCTAGGAAAAAGAGGCGCTCCAGCGCGTTATTTGGCATCCGTTTCCAAGGATGTGAAGCGGTTTGACTGCTATCCAAACATGACTTTGTAGACGTCCTGGAATGTGCTGGCGAAATGCATCGTCAAACCGGAGCGAATGTGCTCTGGCAATTCATCATAATCACGTTTATTGGCCTCGGGCAGAATAATTTCATTCACGCCGCTACGCTTCGCCGCAATTACTTTCTCGCGAATGCCGCCAACTGGGAACACTTGGCCGGTCAGGGTTAGTTCTCCTGTCATTGCGACATTGCTTTGGGGCGCCTGGTTACGCGCCAGAGACAGCAGGGCTGTCGCCATGGTGACGCCAGCGCTGGGACCGTCTTTGGGAGTTGCGCCTTCCGGCACATGGAGGTGGACGAACGCGCGATCGAAAAACTCTGGGTCGCCCTTATAATCTTTTAGGTGAGCGGATATATAGCTGTAGGCGATTTCGGCGGATTCACGCATGACGTCGCCAAGTTTACCGGTCAATTTGAAGCCGCGATTACTGCTGTGTATAAGCTGTGCTTCGACAGGTAAGGTGGCGCCCCCCATGGCTGTCCAGGCGAGTCCGGTGACCACGCCAACGCCGCGCAGATTTTTCTCTTTACGGAACAGAGGTTGGCCAAGGAATTCAACCAGGTTGTTAACGCCTATCTTTATCGGTTGGTCTGGGTTTTCCATCAAGCGGACGATGGATTTGCGGATCAGTCGATGCAGCCTTTTTTCCAAATTGCGCACGCCGGCTTCTCTGGCGTAACCGTCGATCAGTTGGCGCAACGCCGCGTCCGTGATGGATACCTGTTTCTTTTTCAGGTTCATGCGCTTCAGCAGTTTAGGCCATAAGTGATTCTTGGCGATGGCCAGTTTTTCTTCGGTGATGTAGCCGGACAGGCGCAATACATCCATGCGATCCAATAACGGGCCTGGAATTGTGTCCAACTGGTTGGCCGTGCACACGAAAAGTACTTTCGACAGATCCAGTCTGACGTCCAGGTAGTGATCCAGGAACTCATTATTTTGTTCCGGGTCCAGCGTTTCCAGCAGTGCGCTGGCGGGGTCGCCCTGGTACGACGCGCCGATTTTGTCGATTTCGTCGAGCATGATGACAGGGTTGGCGGAGCCCACGTCTTTCAGCGCTTGCACCATTTTCCCCGGCATCGCGCCGATGTAAGTGCGGCGGTGGCCTTTTATTTCCGCCTCATCGCGCATGCCGCCCAGACTGAATCGATAGAACTTTCTTCCCAGCGCGGCGGCGACGGATTTACCGATGGAAGTCTTGCCGACGCCAGGGGGGCCGATCAGCAATAAAATCGAACCGGAAACTTCTCCTTTAAATGAGCCTTCCGCCAGAAACTCAATAATTCTGTCTTTAACGTCATCCAGTCCGTCGTGCTCTTTGTCGAGTATTTCCCGCGCGCGGGCGATGTCGAGTTTATCCTCAGTATGCACGCCCCAGGGAACCTGAGTGAGCCAGTCAAGGTAGTTGCGGGTAACGCTATATTCCGGCGAGCCGGTCTCCAGCATGGACAGCTTTTTGATTTCTTCATCGAAGCGTTTGCGTACGGCGTCCGGCGGATGACGTTCGCTCATGCGCTGCTGGAATTCCTCTACGTCTGCAGTACGATCGTCTTTAGCCAGCCCAAGTTCTTTCTGAATAACCTTAAGTTGCTCGCGCAAAAAGAATTCGCGCTGACGCTCGTTGATTTTCTGGTTCACTTCCGCGCTGATCTGGGTTTGCAGCTTGGCGACTTCCAGTTCCTGCTTCAGCAATATCAATACTTTTTCCATCCGCCTGAGTAGCGGCACGGTATCCAGTACTTCCTGTAGCGCAGAGCCTTCAGCCGTAGTGATGGCGGCGGCGAAGTCGGTTAAAGCAGAAGGTTCATCCGGGCTGAATCGGCTCAGATACTGTTTCAGCTCTTCGCTATACAGAGGATTAAGCGGCAGCAACTCCTTGATGGTGTTAATCAGGGCGATTGCATAAGCCTTGAGTTCTTTCTCAGATTCTTTCGCCGGCTCCGGATATTCGACTTCCACCAGGTACGGCGGGGTGCGCCGCAACCACTGGGTGATGCGGAAGCGCTGTAAACCCTGGGCGATGAACTGCAGCTTGCCGCGCTCGTTAACCACGTTATGCGCTTTCACCACACAGCCGATATGAGAGAAATCATTCGTGTCAGGCGGCTCATCTGGAGACGGTATTTTTTCCACGTAAGTGAGACCGAGAATCTGATGTTCGGTTTTGCCTACGCGCTTCAGCGTTTCTTCCCACAGGTTGGCGTTAATGACCAGCGGTTGGACTTGGGCCGGGAAGTAAGGGCGGTTGCTGATGGGCAGCAAATAAATGCGTTTAGGCATTACCTGACCGGGAAGCACCAGCGCGCCGCCGCGGCTATCTTCGGCGTCATCCTTGCCAATGTATTCGGAGTGTTCTGAATTGGAATCAAAATTACTTTCTGTCATGTGCGGTGATCTTGTCAGTAATGAATAACCATTTGCTCATGGCGAATAGATGGGGGACGAATAACGCGAGTTAAAGTGAGGCGAGCCAATAAAATGGGTGAGTAAGTTGTAATGCTGGCGGGAAAAAGCAGTGGAGCGCCCGCGACCCGGGCGCTCTGGCGACGTTAGTTATGCGCGCTGAACGTACCGTGAGGGCAGCTTTTCATCATTTCCATGAAGTCGTAGTGAGAAATATGCACCAGCTCCTGATGATCGCCGCCTTCCAGATAGAAATCAGGTTCGTAAGCCAGTTGTTCATCCCAGATAGTCGGCATGCCAAAAGCTTCTCCGACAGCGGGAATGGCTCCTGCGGAACAATCTCCAAACAGGTCGCATAGTTCTTCTTCGCTGGCTAGAGATAATTGGCGTTTCAGCGTCTGATTGATCTCGCGTAGATTGAGATGATTGGTGGATGGGATTGCGGCTATGACATAGCCTTTTTCATCTTTGAGAACAACTGCTTTCACCATTCTTTCCACGGGAACATGCGCAGTTTGCGCGCTAGCGATGGACGTTTCGCTGTATGGATGGGTAATGACCTCATAATTCACGTTATGACTGGTCAGAAATCGTTGGAGCGTATTAGAAATAGACATACTGTGTCCTCCTCAGCATTACAGCCGCTCGTGGCGGCTTTGTTGCGCATATGGCGGTTTGGCCGTCGGATTCCGGCGTCGCCCTGCTGTACATCTGATGAAGCTGGTTAAATTATAGCCTCTTGGAGGCGATGGGACCATGACGCCTTGTTTTTGCTAAAAGTCGCCCTCACATTCTTTAGCATTGTTTTTCCCGACAATTCAGGCGGACGAAGTCTTTCGTCGCGCCTGGTTTTTATATTAACGTGGCAATGATGTTGGCATGTTGATAATCAGGCGCATGGATGCGCCTGCGCGGCGGTTAGCCGCGGGAGACAGGGCCTGACATGCGCAGGCCCTGTCGTTTCAGACAAATAGAAGGAAGCTACTTGTCTGCCTGATTAATATACCGGAGTCATATCTGACATGGCCGAATCCCCCTATATTATCGAAGCGACCTTAGAAAACTTTCAGACGGAAGTGCTGGAAAAATCCATGCAAGTTCCTGTGCTGGTGGACTTCTGGGCGGACTGGTGCGCTCCCTGTAAGCAACTTATGCCTATTTTGGAAAAGCTGGCGACGGAATATCAGGGTGCGTTTATTCTGGCCAAGGTGAATGCAGATCAGCAGCAGGAACTGGCGTCGCACCTGGGGGTGCGTAGTCTGCCTACGGTTAAGCTGGTCCATCAAGGCAAGTTGGCGGGGGAATTCAGCGGAGCGCAACCGGAATCCAAAGTGCGCGAGTTATTAGGGCGCTATATTCAAAGCCCGGGCGCAGAATTGCGTGAGCAAGCCCGTGCGCTGGTTGAGCAAGGTCAGGCCGCGCAGGCGCTGGCGATGCTGACTGAGGCTAATCAGGCGGACCCCAACAACATGGAGATTCTGGTGGATATCGCCGCAGTGAAAGTCGCACTGGGAGAAAAAGACGAAGCGTCGACGATTCTATCCAGTTTACCGGCGGATATTCAGGGGCGCCCGGACGTCAAACAGTTGCTGGCGCGCATACGCTTTGTTGAAAAGGCCGGCGCTATCGCGCCGCTGGCGGATATTCAGCAACGTTTGCAGGCGAATGCGGCCGACGCCGAAGCGCGCTTTCAACTCGCTTTGCACGCCATCATGAATAATAAGTTCGAGGATGCGGTAGAAGCCCTGTTGAACCTGATGCAGACGGATCGGAGTTACGGCGATGACGCCGCCAGGAAAACCCTGATAGAGCTATTCGACATGCTGGGCGCCGCGCATCCTCTAGTGCGGACATACCGTCGCAAGTTATATGCTTTACTCCACTAAGGATGTACGACGCTGAGAACGGGTCTGAGAATGTTGGATTCAGAACGGAATTACCCGCGTGACATCGACGGCTGCCAGCTATGCCGTCGCGACGTTCCGTCTCTGACTCGCCATCATTTGATTCCGAAGACCCTGCACGGCAAGAAAAATATCCGCCGTCAGTATGATCGGGATTATCTCAATAAGGCCATAGTCTGGGTCTGCCGCCCTTGTCATAGCTTCATCCATGGATTGAAGTCTGAATCCGAGCTGGCGACTTATTACAACAGTCTTGAAAGCCTGCGGGCGCTGCCTGAAGTGCAGGAGTTTGCGCAGTGGCTCGGCTCCAAGCCAGCCGGTTTCTCGCCCAAGAAAAAGCTGCGTAAGAAAGGGGGCTGAGCCAGGGGAGCGTGACTGCTCGCCAGGCTTTGCTAAGCTTAAGGATAAACGCCATCTGCATTTCATGATGGGGCCCATTATGAAGTTGATCATTGTTGGAATCGCCTTTTTCGTCTGTCAGATCGCCTGGGCCGCCGGGCCGTTGAAAGTCATTTTTCCCGCTTCTGAATCCCTGCAGGACACCCGGTTTATCGATTTGGTGGAGATGTTGAAAGTCTCCCTGGATAAAACCGTGGAGCAATACGGACCTTATTCGCTGGAGGAGACGCCTCTGGCGATGAGCGAAGCCCGCTATCTTGCGGAGTTGGATCGAGGCTCATCCGTCCTTAATGTGGCCTGGAGCTCCACCTCGGAGGAGAAAGAGCGCTTGATGCGCCCCATCCGCATTCCTTTGCGCAAAGGGCTGCTTGGTTATCGCATCAGCTTGATTACAGAGGAAACTCAGGCCAAGTTCGACACCCTGGAAAATCTCTCTGATCTGCGCTTATTAAGCATTGGACAAGGCCTGGGCTGGGGCGATATTCAGGTTTACGAGAAGAACGGCTTTCATGTGGTGACGGCCAGCAGTTACGAAGGCTTGTTCAAGATGCTGGCGCAACGTCGGTTTGATCATTTCCCTCGGGGCGTGAACGAAATTTTCGCCGAGTATCAGGCCCGGCGGGATTATTTGTCGCAAATTCAGATTGAGCGGCGTACGCTGATCTACTATCCCTGGCCCTACTATTTCTTTGTTTCCAAACAGCACCCCAAACTGGCTGAACGCATTGAGCGGGGACTGAATATCATGATCGCCGATAAGACGTTTGATCAGATTTTCCTCAAGCATCATGGCGATTCCATCAATAAAGCGCATCTATCCGAGCGTCGCGCTTTCGTTATCAAAAACCCGTTTTTGCCGAAGGAGACGCCGGTTCGACGCAAAGAGCTCTGGTATGATCCGCTAAATCTAATGTCGCAGATTTAATATCGATTACTCCGTTCTAAGCGCATCAATCGGGTTCAGGCGCGAAGCCTGTAGCGCCGGAACGACGCCCGCGATAAGCCCAATCAGCGAAGACAGCAGTAACGCGATTAACAGAAACGGAATATGTGGACGGATAGGGAACTCGGGGGCGAACAGGAAAGCCAGCGCCGTGACGCCTCCCATAAGCAGCAGCCCGCATATCCCGCCTATGGTCGACAGCGTGACAGCCTCCGCCAGAAACAGACTCAACACTTGCGCGCGAGTGGCGCCCAGAGCCCGCAGCAACCCGATTTCGCTGGTGCGCTCTCTCACGCTGGTGGTCATGGTCGTAAGGATGCCGACGCCGCCGACCAACAGGGAGATGGAGCCAAGCAAACCGACGGCGAGCGTCAATACCGATAAAATGCTGTTCAGACTGGTGAGCATCTGATCCTGAGTGATCAACGTAAAGTCCTCGCGGCCGTGGCGTTGAATCAGCATCTTTTTAATAAGGGCGGACATGTAGGTGGAGTCCGTGGCGGGGGAGAAGATGACGTCAATCTCCATCAGTCCTTCGCGATTGAAGAGATCCAGCGCCAGGTCGGCGGGGATATAGGCGGTGTCGTCGAGGTCGAACCCCAGCATATCTCCCTTGGGTTCAATCACCCCTATCACACGGAACCGCATGCCGCCGATGCGGATAAGCTGACCCAACGGGCTTTCACCTTGAAACAGCTCCTGCTTAACCTTGTGGCCAATCACCGCATAGGGGCTGGAGCGCGCATCATTATTGCGAGGCAAAAAGCGACCCTGCGCCACAGCGAAGCGCCAGGCCGCGGGCATATCCGCGCTGACCCCGAAGATATCTACATTGCGGGCGCGCTGTTTGTACTCCAGGGCTCCGGCCCCTTGCACCACTGGAACCACATATTCCACGTAAGGCGCCTGACGCAGAGCTTCCGCATCCTGTATTGATAGAGGACGCACGGTGCTGAGAATGCCCCCCATACCGCCGGTTATATTTCTACCCGGGTTAATCGCGATAATGCGGGCGCCGAACTGGGAAAACTCATCCATGACATAACTGCGCACTCCTTCTCCGATGGAGGTGAGCAACGCCACTGCGGCGATGCCGATAGTGATGCCGAGGGAAGTGAGCACCGCGCGGGTGCGGCCAAAGTTGATGGTGCGGGTCACCATTTTCAGTAAGTCCGGCGCTTTCATATCAGGGGCCCTGCTTATGCGTCAGCGCTTCGACTGGCGCCAGGGCGGCGGCTTTGCGTGCGGGAAGGTAGGCGAAAAGCAGGGCGGTGACAATCGCGACGCTCACTGCCGCAATTTTCACCCATACTGGCGAGCCTAATGGAATCTGGTCGTAGAGCAGGCGCCCCGTCGCTAATAAGGTCTCGCTTATTAAGAGCCCGATCAGACTTCCAATTATCGCCAGCAATAGCGCCTCACTGAGAAATAACCGGCGGACGGTGGCGGCGCTGGCGCCAAGCGCTTTCAACAGTCCTATTTCCGCTGTGCGTTGACTGACGCTGATCAGCATGACGTTCATAATCAGCACCCCCGCCACGGCCAGGCTGATCCCGGCGATGCCGCCTACCGCCAGGGTCAGCGTGCGCAGAATCTCATCGAAGGAAGACAGTAACGCGTCTTGCGTGATCAGCGTGACGTCTTCCTCGCCATCATGTCTTTCCTTGATGATGCTGAGAATAGCGTTGCGAGTGGACTTCAGTTCCCGCTCGGAGCGGACTTCCGCAAACAGTCGAAACAACCCCTCCTGATTGAACAGCATCTGGGCGCTGGCGACGGGGATCAGCATCGCTTCATCAAAGTTCAAGCCCATGGCGACGCCTTTGCTCTCCAGGATGCCGATTACTCGAAAGCGGCGATCGCCGGCGCGCACCCATTGGCCCAGAGCGGGCTCAGGGCCGAATAGCTCTCGTTTGAGCGTTTGGCCCAGCACGCAGACGGCGTCGGCGAATGTCGGGTCTCCCGGCGGTAACGCCCGTCCTTGCAAAAGGCTCAGTTTGCGGATAGAGAAGAAATCCTGGGTGGTTCCCACGACGAAACTTTCCCGCAGTCGGCTTTGATAAGACAGTTCCGCCATGCCGGCGATAAGGGGCGCGGCGCGGTTGATGGCGGAAAGCCGCGTCAGAGCCTGCATGTCCTCCAAGGTTAGATCCCGTGGGGCTTCGCCGGTGATCGGCGGCATGCCGCCAGTGGTTTCTTTCTTGCCGGGCATGATGATCAGCGTATTTTTGCCGAGAAAGCTGAACTCGCCCAGGACAAACAGGCGCGCGCCTTCTCCGAGCCCGGTCAGCAGGTTAACCGCCGCCACGCCGATAATGAGAGCGAGCATCAGCATCAGAGTGCGAAAACGATGCCCAATCATGACTTGAATGTTGAAGCGGGCTAAGTCCATGGCGCGCATGGCTAGTCGCTCACGTTTCTTTGGCGTACGTCACTCTGAATGCGGCCGTCCACCATACGCAGCTGACGCCTGGCGCGTTTGCCCAGTTCAACATCATGAGTGACCACGACCAGGGTAATACCCTGAGCGTTCAACTCTTCCAGCAAGGTAACGACATCGGCGCCGGATTGGGTGTCCAGATTCCCGGTCGGCTCATCCGCGAGGAGCAGCTTGGGCTTCATGATGATCGCCCTGCCGATGGCCACTCGTTGTCGTTGTCCGCCAGACAACTGATTGGGCAGGTGACTGGCGCGGTCGGTCAGTCCCAGTCGCTCCAGCATGTCGGACACCATGCGCGCGCGTTCTTTGGGCGCCGCGCCGGCGAGAACCAGCGGCAACTCAATGTTCTCCCGTGCGCTCATGCGGGGGATAAGGTGATAGGACTGAAACACGAATCCGATATTCTGCTGACGCAAGCGCGCCCGCTTTTCCTCGCTGAGATCCTGGGTGGGGTCTCCATTCAACAAATAGGCGCCGGCGTCAGGACGATCCAGAAGCCCAAGAATATTCAGCAGGGTTGACTTGCCGGAGCCGGAAGGACCCATGACGGAGACGTATTCGCCAGCCAGCAGCTGCAGGCTTACCGCATCCAGGGCCTTGACGGTTTGTTCGCCGAGTTGGAAATGGCGATTGACCTCATGCAAGGCGACGACAGGCGCCGCCGGCTTTGATTGCAATGGGGGCGTTGACGGATGCTTCGCGGCGCTCATGGTTGCGGACGCACCTGCGCGCCGTCTTCCGCTCCTTCCTGACCGAGTGCGGCGAGGACGCGATCGCCTTCATTCAAACCGCTTACAACCTCTGTGTACACCCAATTGCCGATCCCGCCCTGGAAGGCGACTTTATGCAGGCTTTGGTCGTTCGGATCGAATTTGAGGACGGCGTCGCCTTCCAGAATCATCTCGGTGGGGAGACGCAATACATTATCCCGGCTGTCGATAATGACTTCGATGTCCGCGCTGTAGCCCACCAGTAAGTTCATGTCCTCGGGAAATTCATTGATCTCCACTTCCACATCGACGGTGCGCGCCTGCTTTTCGTATTCCTGCACATAAGGCGCGACCCGCGTCACCTTCGCTTGCAGGGCGCGGCCGCGAAAGGCGTCCAGCGTCACGCGCGCCGGCATGCCGACTTTGATGCGCGCTGTGTCGACTTCATCAATGGGCGCGCGGACATACAAGCAGCTATCGTCTATGAGGTCGACGGCAGGCGGAGTGGGTACGCCGGGCGGTGAGGGCGTTACATATTCGCCAATCTCGCCATTGATTTCGGCAATGACGCCGCTGAACGGAGCCCGTAATGCGCTGCGCTCCAACTGCGCCGCCTGCAGCGCCACCACAGCCTGGCTTTCTTCAATTTGCGCGGCGGCGGCCTTACAGGCGAGGGCGGACATCCCCGCCTGGGTGCGGGCGGCGTCCAGAATATCTTCGGAGGATAATTTCTTGCTGGCCAGGGTTTGTTGGCGCTGCAGTTCTCTTTGATCCCGCTCGGCGCCGAAACAGATTTCCGCCTTTTTACGTTCCGCAATGGATAATCCGGCGCGGGCCTGATCATGGAGCGCGCGCAGATCTTTGTTCCATAGTTCCAACAGCAATTGTCCGGATTGGACCCTGTCTCCCGCCTTGACGTGGAGAACGGATACCGCGCCGCCGGTAGGCATGGACAGTTTGGAGCGTTGACAGGCGCGCACGGCGCCCGCGCGGGTGTTCGCCACGGTGCTTTCCACGGAACCTTTGCTGAGCGAGTGCAGAGATACCGGCAATGGTTGCGGACGCCATTTCCAATAGCCCAGCCCCAATATCAACGCCGCAGCAATCAGCGTTATCAAAGCCTTTTTCACTACTCCCCCTGTGTCGCTGGCGCGGATTCGCCGGTCAATGACGTAGAGGCCATTGTGTCCGAACGTCCATGCGCTTAACCCGATACAAATCAAGTTAGCACTGAATTGGCGTTGGCGTAGGGTCTGCTAATCTTTAGTATATGCAGGCTCGATGAAAAAGGGCCAAGGCGCGACGCGAAGGGCTGGAGCGACAGACCTGAGAATGGAATTCATGCGCCAGCGTTGCGTACATTCCATAAAGCTGGCGAAACCGGAGGGTGCGATGAGCGATGCTCATGAGCATGATGGTCGACGCAGTCCCAGACGGACCGCGTCATGGCGAACGATAGTCAAAACCCCCGACAAAAAGATGTATATGGGCAGAATCGATAACGTGTCCGCTCACGGCTATCTGTTTGAGTTTCCCATTCCAGTGCAGGTCGGCGCAACGCTGATCATGAAAGTAGAGATCGTTCATCACGCCAAGCGTTGGGAGAGCATTGCGTCAGTTATCGTGCGACACGTCGTCGTACGCACATCGTCCTATCTGGTTGGGGTGGAGATCACTGATATCGATGACGAAACGGCCCATTTTCTTAACGAATACGCTAACGG
Organism: Hahella chejuensis KCTC 2396; assembly: GCF_000012985.1. NCBI lineage: Bacteria > Pseudomonadati > Pseudomonadota > Gammaproteobacteria > Oceanospirillales > Hahellaceae > Hahella > Hahella chejuensis. The sequence goes on from NC_007645.1 coordinate 1,278,030, forward strand.
GCAAATGTAGCCTCATACTCTTTCCGGCTCCGCTGTTTTTTCACTGACTCTGTCCACCAGATAAACAATGCTGTGATAGTGTACGCCCGCATGCAGGGATAACCCGATTTCGCAACTGCGGCTGTTGGAGAAGCCTTCGCCGCACCCCTTATGCTGTATTTGCGCTTTCAGCGGCGCCAACGCTGACGCGTTCAATTCGGGATGACTGAAACCTCTGTCGCCGGCGAAACCACAGCAGGTAATATGCTCCGGCGTCACCACTTGGTTGCAGCAGCGCTTGGCGATCGCCAGGAGCTTTTCGCCAATTCCCATTTTTTGCGCGCTGCAGGTGACATGGATGGCGATGGGCGACTCCTCCTTTTGAATGGTCAGGCGATCCAGCACGAAGTCGTGGATAAACTCGACGGAATCGTAAATTCGTAATTTCTTCCCGGTCTCCGTTTGCTCTATTGCTTCTTTTAACTTCTGCGTGCATGGGCTGGCGTCGCAAAAGACGGCAAGTCGTCCGTCTTCGCTGGACGCCAGCAGCGCTTGCGCCAGCTCTTCGGCCTTTTGCCGGGCGCTGTCGGGAAACCCTTTGCTGGCGAAGGGCAGACCACAACAAAGTTGGCCGGTATTGGGCGGGAAGCGGACCTGAAATCCCGCCTTTTCCAACAAGCGTAAACAGGCCTCCGTGAGAGAGCGGGTTTCCGCGTCTCCCCGGGCGGGGCCCATGGTGCGGGAAGCGCAGCTGCTGAAATACACAACGTCCGCCGCCTTTTTATCAGTCCGACATGGGCTGGCGGCGGTGGGAAGATAAGGGTGCCAGAGGGGTATCCGTTCTTTGCTTAGTTTGCGGGCGGCGTGGCTTAGTTTCGCCATGGCCCCTGCGCCTAAAATCCGGTGCATGGCGTCTGCGCCGCCCAGCCCCAGGCGCGTAGCCTTGGTCAGCATTGAAAAGTGTTCGGCGGCCCATTGGGCTTTACCCGCTCGCGCGGTGTTTTTCTGTTTGCGATGCAGACGGGTGAGATCGCCGGTGTTAATGCTCACAGGGCAACTTAGGGCGCATAATCCGCACGCGGCGCAAGTGTCGTCTCCCGCGTAGTCATAAGCGTCCACCAGCGCTTGTAATTGTTCCGCGTCTTCTCCGCTGGCTTGCAGGCGGGCGATTTCCCGGGACGCGACGATACGCTGGCGTGGCGTTAAGGTCAGTTCCCGGGAAGGGCAGGCAGGCTCGCAGAATCCACACTCAATGCACTTGTCTATCAGCGGGTCGGCGGCGGGCAGCGGCTTGAGGTGGCGTAAGTGCGCCTCCGGATCATCGTTGATAATGACCCCGGGATTCAGAATACCTTTGGGGTCGAACAGCGCTTTGATGCGACGCATGACGGCGTAAGCCTCCGCACCCCATTCCAGTTCAACAAATGGGGCCATATTGCGGCCGGTGCCGTGTTCGGCTTTGAGGGAGCCGCCGAAGCGCACCGCGACCAATTGCGCGACTGCATCCATCAGGCCGCGATAACGTTCGATGGCCAGCTCTGACGAAAACTCCTGTGAAAACACAAAATGCAGATTGCCTTCCAGGGCGTGGCCGAAAATCAACGCATCCGGGTAATCGTACTCATTGAAAAGACGCTGCAACTCCAGGACGCCTTCCGCCAAGTGTTCAATCGGAAATGCAATGTCTTCGATGATAACGGTGGTTCCCACTTCCCGAGCCGCTCCCAAGGCGGGAAACAATCCTTTGCGCAGGTTCCACAATTGCGCGCAGTGGTGTGGATCTTTGCTGAACGGGACTTGGTTGAGCAGTGAAAACTCATTGAGCAGTTGCTGAATCTGTTGAATCTGCTCGTCCAACGACCAGGCGTCAGCGGCTCGGGTCTCGATTAACAGCGCCGCCGCGCCGGAGGGCAGGTCGCATACAAACTCAGGCGTTCCGGGCTTGCTCTGCACAGAAGCGAGTCCACGTCGATCAATCAGCTCCACTGCCGCCACGGGCGAGGCTTTCAGCGCCGCCACCGCCTGACAGGCGATATGGATATCTGGAAAAAACACCAGCGCGGTGGCTTTGTCGGGATGGTCTTCCACCGTGTTGTAAGTAATGGCGGAAATGAAGCCCAGCGTCCCTTCTGAGCCGATCAGCAGGTGGGCGAGGATGTCTACGGGATCGGTGAAGTCGAGCAGTGCGTTGATGCCGTAACCGGTTGTATTTTTCAGGCGATATTTGTGTCGTATTTTCGCCGCCAGCTCGGGCTTGGCGAGAATCTCCGCGCGCAGTTTCGACAGGCCTTGCAATAGCGCCCCGTGAGTTTGCGCAAAAGCGTTTCGGGAGTCTGAGTCGGCGGTGTCCAAAACGGTTCCGTCCGCCATCACGGCGCGAATATGCGACAGCGTGTGATAACTATTTTGTTTGGTTCCACAACACATGCCGCTAGCGTTGTTGGCGGCGATTCCTCCAATCTTGGCGGCGTTGATGGAAGCAGGGTCCGGTCCGATTTTGCGTCGGAAAGGCGCAAGATAGCGATTGGCGTGAGCGCCGATCACACCGGGTTGCAGACGAATCCGAGCTCCATTCTGTTCGATCCGGTGCTCTCGCCATCCCTGTAATTGCACCAGCACCGAGTCCGTCACCGCCTGACCCGACAGGCTGGTGCCTGCCGCTCTGAAGGTCAGCGCAATGTGATGGGCGTCAGCCTGCTGTAACAAGCGAATCACTTCATCTTCGTTTTCCACCCGCAACACCAGTTGTGGAATCAGCCGATAAAAGCTGGCGTCCGTCCCATAGGCGAGACGACGCAGGGGATCATCGATCACTCTGGCGGCGGGAATGAACTGTCGCACCGCCTGGCTGAAGCGGGTGAAGGACTCAGACATGGTCGCTTTCCTCTGGAACAATCAGAACTACAATTAATCGCTTGGGACCATGGGCGCCGTAGGCCAGCGTTTGCTGAATATCAGCGGTTTTGGAAGGACCGGAGATGAGCAATAAATTGGTGGGCAAAGCGGCTGTGATTTGGGTTCGATGAAGCGCTTCCGGTAAATCCGCATACAAGTCTTTGGCATGGATAATCAGGCTGTGCGTAGGGGGAACCAAAGACAGCGCGCGGGGCTCGTCGGGCCCGGTTTTCACCATCAAGGTTCCTGTCTCCGCAACGCCCTTCATGGCCGCGCCGAAACCGCACTGGATGTGATTGAACAGCGCGTCTTTGCAGCTCTCGATATTGTTCTCATAGGCGTGCAGCTGTAGTTCGGGATACGCATGCGCCGCCGATTTTAGGCTTTCTCCATGGGGCGTATTCGGGGCATACGTCACGCTATGGACACCAGTTTCCCGCAAGACTGATAAAAGTCGCCGCGTCCAATTCTCTTCCGTCGCCGTGATCACTTCGGCGTGCGCCGCATGCAGGTTCTCTGTAAACACGCGAACTTTCTCCGCAACACTGAGCATCGCCGGTGCAGAAGCAGGGGCTTGCACGGGCTGAGAGGGTTGGGGCTGCCGATAAGTGCGTAGACGATTGAGGATAGCTTCGCGACTACTCATGCCGACCGTGCTCCTGTGATGACGCGTTTGATTGAGAGCGCTGCGCCGCCAGCTCATGTAAAGAGCGCGCGGCGGGTTTGGGGGCGCTGCGATAGCGGGTCCAGGGACCGATGCGCCTGGGCGCCAGCGCGCGCAGCCGAGTGGCGATGAATAGCGCGAGTGCGTACAGCCCGGGCTTATGCAACAGCAACGCCCATAACTTCCAGGTAACGGCTTCCGAGCGTTTGCGTAACGCCCCCTGGCCTCTTGGGGCCGGTACGGACGTTGGCTCGCTGTTGTTAGATTCATAACGCAGGCGGCGTATGAGGTCCGCCAATGGAATTTTGACCGGACAGGCTTCTCCACAGGCGCCATTGAGAGAGCAGGCCTTGGTGATAGAGCCCGCCGTGTGCAGACCCCAGATCTGTGGCGACACCACCTGGCCGATGGGGCCGGGATAAGTCGTTCCATAAGCATGTCCGCCAATGCGGGTATACACCGGGCAGTGGTTCATGCAGGCGCCGCAGCGAATGCAGCGCAGGGTCTGTTGCAGCTGCTTATCCGCGTACATGCGCGAACGTCCGTTATCCAGCAGTACAACATGCACTTCCTTAGGGCCGTCTTTTTCATCTGGTTTGCGTGGGCTGCTGATCATGTTGAAGTAGGTAGTGATGGCCTGTCCGGTGGCGGAGCGGGTGAGCAGCTTCAACAGGGGAGGAATGTCACGCAGGGATTCGACCACTTTTTCAATGCCGCAAAGCGCGATATGCACAGGCGGAACAGTGGTGGTCATGCGGCCATTGCCTTCATTTTCCACCAGACAGAGCGTACCCGTCTCCGCGACGGCGAAGTTCACGCCGGAGAGGCCGACGTCCGCCTCGAAAAATTTCTGGCGCAACACATCGCGCCCAATGCCGATCAGGCGGTCGACGTTTTCGCTATATTCCACGCCGTCTATTTTCTGGTTGAACAGACGGGCGATCTGCTGTTTGTTCTTGTGAATCGCGGGCATGATGATGTGCGAGGGCGTTTCGTCCGCCAGTTGGACGATGTATTCGCCCATGTCGGTTTCCAGACACTCGACGCCATGATCGGCCAGGAAATGATTGAGCCCAATCTCCTCCGACGCCATGGATTTACCTTTCACCATTCTGGTGGCGTCATGCTTGTGCATGATTTCCAGAATGATGGCGTTGGCCTCCTGCGCGGTCTCCGCCCAGTGCACCTGGATGCCGTTTTCCGTACAGCGCTGTTCGAACTGCTCCAGCAACTCGGGAAGCTGGCTCAGGCAACGATTGCGGATAGCCTCGCCTTGGGTGCGTAAGGCTTCCAGGCCCTCTTTGTCGGGGAACATGGCGGCGCGTTTGCCCATCAGGAAGTCCATGGCTCCCCGGAAATTGGCGCGTAACTCCTGGTCTTGCAGGGCGTCGCCGACGCGCTTGTCGAATTCAAGGTTGACCGTGGCGGGCTCAAAGCGGCTCATTGCGTACGCTCCCATATAAAGGAAGCGATATGTTGCGCTGGGAGCGTCTCTTTGCGTTTTTCCAGAGCGCCGCTGATATTCATCAAACAACCGCAGTCGCCGGAAACCAGATCACTGGCGCCGGTGGCGAGCAGGTTGTCGCATTTGTCCTGCACCATCGCGTTGGAAATGTCCGGCGCTTTCACTGCGAACGTGCCGCCAAATCCGCAACATTCCGAGGCGCGCTCCTGCTGTACGATGGCCACGTTACGCATCTGGCGCAGCAGGGAGATGGCGTCTTGCGCTGTCTTCATGCCGCGCTGGGCGCTGCAGGAGTTGTGGATGGCCACGGTGGCGGCAGGTCCATGATCCACAAGCCGCACTTTGCAGACATGCGCCAGAAACTCGGTGAGCTCGTAGGTGCGCGCCGCCAAATCCAGAGCCTGTTTACGCAGGGGCGTATCGGCGAACAGATCCGGGTAGTGATGGCGGAACATGTCCGCACAGGAAGCAGAAGGAACCACCACCGGCAGACCGCCCTGCAGGCAGGCGATTTGCGCCGCCGCCACTTTGCGCGCCTCATTATCATATCCCGAGTTATAGGCGGGCTGGCCGCAACAGGACTGCTGTTGCGGATAGATCACTTTCACGCCTTCGCGTTCCAGTAATTGAATGCCCGCCATACCGGCTTCGGGATAGAACAGGTCGATGAGGCAGGTGCCGAAAAAATATACCTGCGCAGGCTTTTCCGGATAGGCTCGTTGCATGTCTGATCTCTGCATTTGCTTCCCGCGTCTGAATCTAACGGCTGGTCTATGCTGCTGTTGATTTGCGTCGGGAATTATGGGTTTGATAATTGGTAATACCAATTTACCAGTAGTGCTGGAGCTAAAATAACGCGTGCTTCCCGCTGGTGTCAATCAGTGTCAAACAGTGTCGACCAACCTTGTGTGCGGCTAATAAATGTACTGGTTGGTGGGGTGTTAATACTTTGGTCTAAGCAATAATGCGTTTGCAGGACAGTTGTGTTAGCCTGCGCGTCGTTTGGATTGGTCATACCAGTTTGTTGATCATGCCATCAGCGGCGAATCCGCCGCAGTTTCCATAGAAACACCAGGACTATAGACGGCGCGCGGGGCGCCGGGGCTATCGGAAAGTGGCCGCATACGCCTCCCGTGCTAAGCTTACTTGCGTACTTCGCTGCGCGCATGCTCGGCCTTTTAAGCGCCTGCGGCTAAATGTTCTGACATCCGCCTGCGGGAACTTGATTCCACACTGCGGGGTAAGGGAGCGTCGGAAAGTGAAACATTTAGCGTCTGTCTGGAGCCATAACACCGTTTCGGTGACATTTTAATGCCTGTAATGAAGCCCCTCAAACAACCCAAGTTGTCGGACGTGATCGTCGACAGCCTGGAGCAGATGATATTGGAAGGCAGCCTGAAACCAGGTCAGCGGTTGCCTCCCGAGCGGGCGTTGGCGGTGCAGTTTGAAGTATCCAGGCCCTCTGTGCGAGAGGCTATCCAGAAACTGGAGGCCAAAGGGCTGGTGGTGAGGCGTCAGGGCGGGGGCAATTTTGTGTCCCAGGAACTGGGCGCCAGTTACACCGAGCCGTTGTTCGCCCTGATCGGGCAGCATCCGGAAGCGCAGTATGACCTGTTGGAGTTCCGTCACGCGCTGGAAGGCGTGGCCGCTTACTACGCCGCGATTCGCGGGACGGGGGCGGATCGCAAAATTATTGAAAAACGCTACAATGACTGGCTGAACTATCACGAACAACGCGTCTCTGATCTAGAGGCGAAAGCGGATGCGGAGTTTCATCTGTCCATCGCGGAAGCCGCTCATAATGTGGTGTTGCTTCATACTATGCGCGCATTGTTCACCTTGTTGAAACAGAATATTGTTAGCAACCTACATTACCTCTACGAAGAAGAGGCGATGCGGCTGAAAATAAAAGAGCAACACTTTCGCCTGAAAGAAGCCGTACTGGCGAGAGATCCGAACGCCGCGCGAGCCGCGGCTCACGAGCATCTCGCTTATGTGGAAGAAATCGTATTGGAAAAAGGCAAGGCCGATTCCAGAAACATGCGCTCCCTGCGGCGCCTGCAAAATCTGGATGAATAAAAAAATCCTGCCGCGCGACTACTTTTTAAAAGATCCAGATGTGGGTCGATGGGGACTCCGGAACATTTTTTATGGTGCGTTGGCGCTCACAAGGCGTCGGCGCGTCCGGTAACACAATTACAATCAATCTAGCTCTACAGGAGTAACCTCTATGCATGATGATGCCGATCCTATTGAAACCCAGGAGTGGTTGGATTCAATGGAATCCGTCCTGGATGCCGAAGGCGTCGAGCGTGCAACCTACCTGCTGACACGGTTGGCGGAGCGGGCGACGCGCGACGGGACGCAATTGCCTTATTCCATTACGACACCCTATCGCAACACTATTCCGCATACTAAAGAAGCGCGTATGCCTGGCGACCTGTTCATGGAGCGCCGCATTCGTTCATTGGTGCGCTGGAACGCTCTGGCGATGGTGCTGCGTGCGAACAAGAAGCCTGGCGAGTTGGGCGGACACTTGTCCTCGTTCTCTTCCATCGCCACTCTGTACGATGTGGGCTTCAACTATTTCTTCCACGCTGGCGACGACAAGCGCGAAGGCGATTTGATCTACTTCCAGGGTCACACTTCCCCTGGCGTATACGCCCGTTCTTTCCTGGAAGGCCGCTTCTCTGAAGAGCAGATGGACAACTACCGCAGCGAAGTTGACGGTAACGGTCTGTCCTCTTATCCGCACCCATGGCTGATGCCTGATTACTGGCAGTTCCCGACGGTATCTATGGGTCTGGGCCCGATTCAGGCGATCTACCAGGCGCACGTGATGAAGTACCTGCACAGCCGTGAGCTGACCAATATGGAAGGCCGCAAAGTGTGGTGTTTCGTTGGCGACGGCGAGTGCGACGAGCCTGAAACTCTGGGGGCCATCGGTTTGGCCGGCCGTGAAAAGCTGGACAACCTGATCTTCGTCATCAACTGTAACCTGCAGCGCCTGGACGGACCGGTGCGCGGCAACGGCAAGATTATCCAGGAACTGGAAGGCATCTTCCGCGGCGCGGGCTGGAACGTATTGAAAGTCGTCTGGGGACGCCTGTGGGACCCTCTGTTCGAAAAAGACGACCACGGTCTTATGCAGAAGCGTATGGACGAAGCGGTCGACGGCGAAATGCAGAACTTCAAATCCAATGGCGGCGCTTACACTCGTAAGCACTTCTTTGGTAAGTACCCGGAACTGCAGAAAATGGTTGAGAACATGTCCGACGAGGACATTTACAAGCTCAACCGCGGCGGTCACGACCCCTACAAAGTGTATGCCGCCTATCATAATGCGGTGAACCACAAAGGTCAGCCGACTGTTATTCTGGCGCATACCGTGAAGGGTTATGGTTTCGGCGAGCAGGGCGAAGCCCAGAACACCACGCACCAGTTGAAGAAACTGGATATGGAGACAGTTAAGAAATTCCGCGATCGTTTCGGCGTGCCGATCTCCGACGACGAGATCGAGAACCTGCCTTACTACCGTCCGGCGCCGGATTCTCCTGAAGCGCTGTACATGAAGAAAATGCGTGAAAGCCTGGGCGGCTTCCTGCCCAAGCGCCGCAAAGACTGCCAGCCGCTGCAGATTCCAGGGCTGGATGCATTCGACGCAGTATTGAAAGGCAGCGACGGTCGCGAAATCTCCACCACCATGGCGTTTGTGCGCGTGCTCAATGCCTTGGTCAAGGACAAGCAGATCGGCGGTCGCGTTGTTCCGATCGTCCCTGACGAAGCCCGTACCTTCGGTATGGAGGGCATGTTCCGTCAGTTGGGTATTTATACTTCCGAAGGTCAGAAGTATGTGCCGAATGATCGCAATCAGATCATGTACTACAAGGAAGACAAGCAAGGTCAGATCCTTGAGGAAGGCATCAACGAGGCGGGCGCCATGTCCGCGTGGATTGCTGCGGCGACATCCTACAGCACTAACGATTACCCGTTGATCCCGTTCTACATTTACTACTCCATGTTCGGCTTCCAGCGCGTTGGCGACTTGGCCTGGGCGGCTGGCGATATGCGCGCGCGCGGCTTCCTGTTGGGCGGCACCGCTGGCCGCACTACGCTGAACGGGGAAGGTTTGCAGCATCAGGATGGCCACAGCCACATTATTTCAGCGACTATCCCGAACTGCGTTTCCTATGATCCGACTTACGGTTACGAAGTTGCGGTTATCGTTCGCGACGGTCTGCGTCGTATGTATGGCGAAAACGAAAACGTCTACTACTACCTGACGCTGATGAACGAGAACTATGAGCATCCCGCCATGCCCGAAGGCGCCGAAGAAGGCATCCTGAAAGGGATGTACCTGTTCGAAGAAGGCGCGAAAGACGGCAAGGCGCGCGTTCAGTTGCTGGGTTGCGGCGCTATCTTCAACGAAGTGCGCGCAGCGGCGAAACTGCTGAAAGACGATTTCAGCATCGACAGCGACATCTGGTCCGTCACCAGCTTCACCGAGCTGGCTCGCGAAGGCCATCACGTCCGTCGCTGGAACATGCTGCATCCAGAAGAGCCGCGTCGCGAGAGCTACGTGAAGCAGTGTCTGAAAGATCGCGAAGGTCCGGTGATCGCTTCTACCGATTACATGCGTCTGTTCGCCGATCAGGTGCGTCAGTTCATTCCGCAGCAGACCGTACACGTGCTGGGTACAGACGGGTTTGGCCGCAGCGACACTCGCGAGAAGCTGAGACGTCATTTCGAAGTCGACCGTTACTACGTTGCGGTGGCTGCGCTGGATTGTCTGGCTCGCGAAGACAAGATCGAACGTTCTGTGGTGACTGAAGCGATCCGCAAATACGGCATTGATCCTAACAAACCGAACCCAATCTACGCCTGATAGAAGGAGACTGACGTGAGTAATATCGAAGTCAAAGTTCCTGACATCGGCGGAGCATCCGATGTTGAGGTTATTGAGGTCTGCGTGAAGCCCGGCGACGAGGTGAATGCGGAAGATTCACTGATTGTCCTGGAATCCGATAAGGCCACTATGGATATCCCTTCTCCTCAGGCGGGTAAAATCGCCGAGTTGAAGATCAAGGTGGGAGATAAAGTATCCGAAGGCGATCTGATTCTTTTGATGGCGGGCGAAGGCGCTGCGGAAGCATCTGAGCCAGCGCCGGCGCAGGAAGAGAAATCAGCCCCGGCCCCGGCGCAAGAACCCGAGCCGGCTGCGCCTGCGGCGGCTCCAGCCGCATCCGGCGGCGTACAGACGATTCCTGTGCCGGATATCGGCGGCGCCGAAGGCGTAACGGTTATCGAAATTTCCGTGAAGGAAGGCGACACCGTTAAGGTCGACGACTCTATTCTGGTGCTGGAATCAGATAAGGCGACGATGGAAGTGCCATCGCCTTTCGCCGGCGTTATCAAGAAGTTGCTGATCAAAGCCAATGACTCGGTCAGCGAAGGCGACGCCATTGCGGAAATCGAGGTAGAGGGCGCCGCACCTGCGGCGGCTCCGGCTGAGCAAGCCCCTGCGCCTTCCAAGGCGTCTGCGGAGCCAGCTAAAGCGGCTCCAGCTTCAGCGCCCGTCAGTGCGCCGGCGCAGCAAGAGTCCGCTCCAGCGACGTCCGGCAAAGTGCATGCTGGTCCTGCTGTGCGTCGTTTGGCGCGTGAGTTCGGCGTTGACCTGGCCATGGTCAAAGGCTCTGGTCCGAAAGGCCGTATCCTGAAGCAGGACCTGCAGACCTTCGTCAAGAACGGAATGCAGCAGCTTAAGGCTGGCGCTGCTGGCGGCGTAGTCAGCTCTGGCGTTGGCTTGCCGACGGTGAAACTGCCTGACTTCTCGCAATTCGGACAGATTGATCGTCTGCCGATGAGCAAGATCCATCAGGTGACCGCTGATAATATGGCGCGCAACTGGTTGGTGGTTCCTCATGTCACGCAGTTTGACGATGCGGACATCACCGATTTGGAGGACTTCCGCAAGGCGCAGAAGGCGGCTGGGGAGAAGAAAGGCGTCAAGCTGACGCCGCTGCCCTTCCTGCTGAAGGCGTGCGCCTATGCGCTGGAAACTTATCCGCAGTTCAACGTGTCGTTGGATATGGATAAGAAAGAAGTCATTCAGAAGCATTACATCAACATCGGCGTGGCGGTGGACACCCCCGCAGGCCTGGTGGTGCCGGTTATCCGCGACGTCAACAAGAAGAGTCTGTGGGAACTGGCGCAGGAGTGTGCGGATATGGCGGCCAAGGCCAAAGATCGTAAGCTCAAGCCAAACGAAATGCAGGGCGGCTGCTTCACTATCTCCAGCCTGGGCAGTTTGGGCGGCACAGCGTTCACGCCTATCGTGAATACGCCTGAAGTGGCGATTCTGGGCGTGTCCAAAGCGCAGATGAAGCCAGTATATGAGAACGGCGGCTTTGTTCCCCGTTTGATGCTGCCGTTGAGCTTATCCTACGACCACCGCGCCATTAACGGCGCCGACGCTGCGCGTTTCACCTCTTTGCTGGGTGAACTGCTGGGCGACATCCGTAAGTTGTTGCTGTAATCGTTATAACGCCAACTGAGTAAAAAAGGCCGGGATATCCCGGCCTTTCTGCATTCCCCCATTGTCTTTCTACTGCGGGCCTCTTCCCTTTACTTTTCATTGAGCAATCCATCACAGCTTTAAGGTCTGTACGGAATTTCGCTTGTTCTGGCGAAACGGCTTTGCTAGTTTTTTCTGATCGTCGGCTGTGCGCGTCTATATTAAGGTGGACTAGGGCTGGCGTAGCGTTGGGCGTTATCGAACAAGAAGTATAAAATTGCGTCACTTTGCATTGTTGTCGACGAGGCAAGAGTGACTAGGTCGTTTCCCGGGGATAAGACATGGTCAGACGAATCTTTAAGCTAATCACCACAGCGCTTGCTGTCGTACTGCTTTCCACTCAGGCGGCGTTCGCCGTTACTATGACGGAAGTGGCTGAGGCTATTAAAAAGAACGACATGGATAAAGCGTTCGATGGTCTGCAGGTGTTGGCGAACCAAAAGCACCCTGACGCTCAATTCCTGCTGGCGATGATGTACGAGAAAGGTCGCGGTACGGAAGCAAATCTGGAGAAGGCGGCGGAATGGTATAAAGCCGCCGCGGAGCAGGGACACCCCTCAGCGCAGAACAACTTGGCGCAGCTCTATAATCAGGGGCGCGGCGTGCCTCAGGACTATAAAGAGGCGGTAAAGTGGTTCTCCAAAGCCGCTGGCTCCGGCAACGCCACTGCGCAGTACAACCTGGCTTTGCGATACGCCAAAGGCGAGGGCGTGGAGAAAAATTTGAGTAAGGCGTTTGAGCTGTACCGCAGCTCCGCCGAACAGAACAACGTATTCGGCCAGTTTAATCTGGCGTACTCCTACGCCACTGGCGAAGGCACTGATAAAAACATGGTGGAGGCGTTGCGCTGGGCTATGTTGAGCGCTGAGAAGAAGTTTCCCCGCGCCATTCAGTTCGTTTCTTTCCTGGGTTCAAAGATGTCTCAGGAAGAGATCTCCAAAGCAGAAGCGCTCGCCAATGAGTGGCGTAAAGATAAAGGGATTGGCGCTCAGTAAAAATCAGTTCCCGTCGTTAGCGTCAGCGCTGCCAGCGCTTGCCGCATTACCCGAATCGTTGCGCGGCAATGGGTTGGCGTACCATAATCTTGGGTTATTCAAAGGCGTATCAGCAGGTAGCAAGGGATTCTGCAGATCAATGATGGTGCGCTCCTGTAAGCGAGCCTGTGCAATCGCTCCCATATAAAACTCATTGAACAGGCTGGTGAAATCGCCGTTTTCCATCATTTCTTCCAACCCCTCTTTAATCGCCCGGTACAGGCCTGGGTTTTTGCGGCTGACAAAGTAATACACCGCCGCAGGATAACGAATCAACAAACGCGGCTCCGCCCGCAGGTTGGAGTAAGTCTGCAGCTCCGGCCAGATTTCAATCAATGCCCGGGGAAAGGCGTCAACCCGCTCCATTTCAACCATTTTGAACATGGAGTGGTAATTGGCGTTACTCTCTACAATCAAGCCGTTGTGTAGAAATATTTCCAAGTCAGGCCAATCGTGTCCTTGCACAAAGGTGACTCCCCGTAATTCCTTGATTGAGGAGATATTAGAAAACCTCCGAACATTATTGGGGTGGATGATGCAGATTCGCCAGCCAATCAGGCCTTTGTATATGGGGATGCGTATGGGGGACAGTTCTCTCTCTCGTTCATTGCTGGTCATCGCCCACAATACATGAACGCCCTGGTTATTACGGATCAGGTTAATGGCGCGCCCTTGTAGAATGATTTCCTCGCTGGACTGCAGTTTAATATCTGCGTCGCTGGACTTGAGAGCGAGCTCCAGCAAGCGAACAGGGTACTCGTTACGCTCATCGAACTGGGTGTGGGAGCGGGCGTAGATGGCGATCTCCTGCGCCAACAACCAGTTTGGCGTCAGCAACCAGAACAGGACGCCAAACAAGACAACCCTTTGTAATCTCACTCCGCTGACCTCTCTGTGGAAATCGCCGCACTCACTCAAAAAGTGTAGTTAATGATGAGATATTGTCGTCATTCATTATCTGTTACAGCGATGTGCATGGCTGTCCGAAAGCGCAGATCTGTTTATCAGTTTCCTGATTTCAGTTAGGCGTATTACACTTCTCTGCATAAGTCTTGGCGGACAATGACGCGCGAAAAAGCCGGGTTTGCTGACTCAGCGAGGCGTGCGCTATCAGAGCGCACAAGGTGGGATTGGTCGTGTGGCTAAACTTGTTCAGGGTGCGAACTAAAACCGTGAAGCCATTAATTGCCGCGATAATAATGCAGTCTCTCTGCATCCACTGGGCCTGGGGGCAAGACGCGATGGAATTGTCTTTACGTTACGGCGAAACCCTTCGCTATAAGGGGATGGAGTTTGAGGTGGCGTATATTATCGACACGCTGAGAGCGGATAAACGCGTATCGGAGTACTTGATTGGCCTGAATATTAATGATGGCGCTGAGCCTGAGCTGATCGAGTTATCCTCGGAAGAACCTACCTATTGGCGTGAATACCTACTGCAATACAGCTATGCCGACCGAGAGCATGTCAGGTTTCATATCATGTCTGAGCTATCGCGATAATTCGTGCGTCGCCAATCCCCCAACGAGGTTTTCAGTCAAACTGCTGAACGTGATGAACCTGCGGCGGTGGTGCTGACGGGGGCTCTACGCCTTGACGTAGAAACGATGCCGTCGACAGAAGAGACAACAGAGGGAAGCGAAAACGCTATCCCTCGTTTTTGGAAAAGTAATGCAGGTTGGTCACAGTGCTGTCCACCGCCAAGCGTCGAACCTCCTCCATCTGCTTGGTGTAAAGAGGGGAGCCTTGCTTGAGTTCCTCTTCATTCATCCGCAATTCTCTTTTTAGACGGCGCTTGCGCTTTTGCAGTTGCTCCATCTCCGCTGGCGGCAAGCCCAGTTTGTCGTCAAACGCTTCATAAGCGCGAATGGTTTCATAAGCGCGCTTATACTCTTTTTGGTTTTCCAGTAGTGCGGAGAGCTCATTGACCGGGAAAATCACCCGACGCCAATGGTCCGCTAGCGGGTTTTCAAAATGCAGATCGATAATGTCGTTGATGGCGTCCTGGTAAAAGGCCAGCGCGATGCTGGGCTGGCGTCTGCTGAAGTGCGCCGCCTCGGTAATTTTGTAAGAAATTTCATTGTTCCGTTGGATAATGGGATCAATCAGACTCCAGTCCAGCCCATCTGGACGCACCTCTATCAGGGCGGTTTTCAACTGGCCTTTCTTGGCGGGCAGAAAGGACAAGCCAGGACGATTGATTATCGTGGCGCGCGCCTTGCCGCCTGCCTGTAAGTATCTGGCGATCAGCGTATTGCAGATCTGCCCCAAACGGATTCCAGAGTCCAGACGCACTTCCAGCACATCGGAGCCTGCGCTGGCTTCCAGAGCGCGCTTGAACAAAACTTTCTGGCCTTTGCGCCAATCAGCGTCAGGGTTATCGATGACGACTGACAGCGTCAGCTTATCTTCGACCCGAAAAGGGTCTACCGCCGAAGGCGGGGTATGGGTTGTATTCATTGCGGCGATCCTGCGAATTGTTCCGAATTGTTATTATTTTGTCAGTAAATGTTGGATCGCAGATCATACAATGAACTTATTTAAATTCGAATCATTTTTAACGCGCGGCGATTAATTCTGTGAACGCCGCCAACCCTTGTCATCAGGGGCTGTGCGGGTTGGCGGCGACTCCGCCGCGGGCGCGCCAGAATTTACGGATTTTGTCGACGGAGCCCTGCAAAATGAGATTGCCCGACAACACCAGGACCAGCCCAGCGATATTCATTCCATCCCACTCGTACCCCTCATAAACGGAAGACAGGCTTAGTGCGACCACAGGAAATAATACGGTGGCGTAAGCGGCATTGTTGGCGCCGATGCGCGAGACCAGCATCAGGTAAGCGGTGAACCCCACGATGGTTCCTGGAATGGCCAGATAGAGCAGGCTGTAAAGATACTCCGGCCGCTCATCCCACACGATGGGCGTGTCGGAAACCCAGATGAGCGTCAAGAGAATCGCGGCGCCATATAGCATAGCGAAGGCGTTGCTGGTCAAAGGCGTCAGTCCCTGACGGCTGTGCCGCACGCTGATCATATTGCCGAGAGAGAAGAAATAAGCGCCAACAGCCGCCAGTCCCAGACCAACCAGCGCTTCCGTAGACAGTGAGTTAACGCCCAGCTCGCGCCAGAACAACAGGGTCAGTCCCAATACGCCGACGGCGCCCGCCACATAAACGCGTCCAGCAGGTTTTTCCTTCCATATCAGCCAGCTATTAAAGGCGTTGTAGAGAGTTGCTGCTGAAAAAACGACGGAAATGACGCCGCTCGCCACATATTGAGCGGCGTTGTAAAAACAGATGAAGTTCAGGGAAAACAGGCAGGCGCCCTGCAGCAGAAAGAACAGGTGATCCACCGTGCGTGTGGGCTGTAATCGGCGGCATAGCAGCAGGATTGGCAATAGCAGGCTTCCCGCCAGCGCAAAACGAAAGAAAACCGAGGTTAGCACCGGTGTTGAGCCCAATTGAAAATGAATAGCGATCCAGGTGGTTCCCCAGATGAGGACGGTGGTCAAATAGAGCAGGGCGTTCATAGATGCGTTCCATCATGCATGACATTGATGCGCGAAAGCTTAAAAAATGCCCAGGGGTGACGTCTTTTCTGAAATTGCTCTTTTTGCACAATCTTGCGCATTTCTGGCTGCGGCCGGCTTGCCTGAAAACCGGTGACCGGTTAATTTCTGGGTTAATCCCACTTGTCGTCATGATATGCGTAAGTCTTTCACCAACAGCGTTGATCTCACTTTGAGTCGTTCGTCCGCAATACGGCTGGATTATCTGCGTCTGAATGAAGATCTGGCGCTGGCGCGATGGGCGAACCGGCAGGACAGGGTGCGTTATGAGATGGTGGGACATCATACGCTGAGCATTTACTTGCGCGGCGGGACGGAAACCTGTCGTATCGATGCGCCCGAGCGTTGCGGTGGCCCTGGGAAAATCTGTTTGATGCCTGCGGAGCATGACTCTACTTGGCAAGTCAGTGGCCCGCTGGAGTTTGCTCACCTTTACTTTTCAGAGGCGAGCTTCAAGCAGATGGCTCTGAGTCTGTGGGATATGGACCCGCGCAGGGTGGAGCTGCCTGACCTGGCCTACGCGGATGATCCTGAGCTGGTCCGGTTGGGGCGTCTCGCCGCATTGCAACCCGAGGGACTGATGGGCGCGGATAATCTGTCGTTGCAGCAAATCAGTTACGAGATGATGGCGCACGTGCTGAGCCGTTATGCCGTGTTTCGAAAGCCTGAAGCTGCCTATAGAGGCGGATTGGCGCCGGCGACGAAAAGAAAAGTGCTGGAATATATACAGGCGCATTTTGGCGAAGATCTGTCGCTGGAGCGCCTGGCTTTGGTGGCGGGGCTCAGCCCTTTCCACTTCGCCCGGATGTTTAAAGTCACTATGGCGGAGGCGCCGCATCAATATCTACGCCGACTGCGCATTAACGCGGCAAAAGAGCTGTTAGGAAAAGGCATGGATCTGTCGGAAGCGGCTTTGATATGCGGATTCGCCAATCAAAGCCACTTTACGCGGGCGTTCAAACAGGTGGCGGGCGTGACGCCTGGGAGCTATCGTCGCCAGACGAGGCTCCCATGAGTCATGGCTTATGCGAAAGACTTGATATAGTCGCGCACAGACTGTGGTTTGCGCCCCAGGATACGTTCAATATCGCCGGATACCGCCGCATACTCGTTCTGTTTGGTGGCGGCGAAAATACCCAGCAACGCCTCCACCATGAATGGCGGTAAGCCGACTGACAGCAGTATTTCACCAAATCCCGCCGGCTCCGCCTCAATAACCGTTACTTGCGCGCCCCGTGCTTCGCTCAGAATGTCTGCGACATCATACAGACTCAGCGCCTCTGGACCGGTCAACTCGTAAGTGTGTCCTTCGTGTCCTGACTCCAGCAACACGGCGGCGATGGCGTCTGCGATATCTTCATGAGTAATGTAGGCCACTTTGCCGGCGGCGCCAGGTTGCGCCAACTGATTGGTTTCTTTCGAGTGCGCCAGGCCGGAACTCAGATTGGCGACATATTGGTTGTTGCGCAGGATGCTGTACTGCAACCCGGATTCTTTCAGATACTGTTCTGTGTCCTCATGAATGCGGGCGAAAGTGAACGGACTCTCTGCGGTCGGGTTGACGAAGCTGGTATAAACCACGCGTTTGACTCCCGCTTTCCTGGCGGCGTCGATGGCGTTGCGGTGTTGACGAATACGCACATCCACTGGGGCGTCGCCGGAGATGATCAGCACGGTGTCGGCGCCGGTGAAAGCGGTTAGCAACGTCTCTGGCTGGTCGAAGTCCGCTTTGACTATTTCATTGCCCGGCGCAGCCAGCGCGGCGATTTTTTCTGGTGAGCGCGCGGAAAAGGTCAGCTGGTCCGCGTCGCCAGCGCGTTCAATCAGAGCTTTTGCGACCAGCGAGCCCAGGCGGCCGCTGGCGCCGGTGATAACGATTTTGCGAGTGGAAGGAATCGGTGTGTTCATAGTCTGGACCTCATAAAGTCTGTTGCTAAGCGAAAGCCGGTTTGGCTAAAAGATGGACACACTATAATTTTCTTTATGCGTCCAATAAATGCAGTAAAATGACCTTCTTTGTTGCCCAGATTGAACAAATAAAATTTCCGTTCACGTACCGGGGAGGCGCTGAAGATGGATAGACTGACGGCTATGCAAGTGTTCGCTGAGGTCGCGGCCCGCAAAAGTTTTACTGCGGCGGCGGATAATCTGGATATGTCGCGGGCGATGACCACTCGTTATGTGAATGAGCTTGAAAGCTGGCTGGGCGCGCGCCTGCTAAACCGTTCGACCCGGCGCATCTCTTTGACTGAAGCGGGAGAAGCCTGTCTGTTGCGCTGTCGGCAGATTCTGGACCTGACCGATGACGTGGAAGCCGTCGCTGGTAAACGGGAGACTGAGCCCTATGGGCTGATCCGAATCACGACAAGCGTCGCCTTTGGACAAGTACATTTGGCGCCGGTGGTGGCGGAATACCTCAAGCGTTACCCCAAGACCAGGGTGGACATGCAGCTGCTTGATCGCAGCGTCAATCTGATTGAAGAGCGTATTGATCTGGCCATACGCACCACGAACGATCTCGACCCCAACCTGATCGCCCGCAAACTGACGGACTGTCGCTCCGCGATCTGCGCCTCACCGCAGTATCTAAAGGAGCGGGGCGCTCCCAAAACGCCGAGGGAGTTGTCGGAGCACAACTGTCTGACTTATTCGCACTTCGGTAAAAGCCAGTGGCGCTTTACCCATAAGAAAACCGGCGCAGTCGAAGCCGCTGAAGTGACGGGTAATCTTAGCGCCAACGAAGTGTTGGCGTTGACCAATGCCTGTATCGCGGGCGCAGGGATCGCTATGCTGCCGACCTATATGGTGGCGGACTATGTAAGACGAGGAGAATTAAGCGCCTTATTAACTGACTGGGAGGCTTTGCGACTGGGCATGTTCGGCGTTTATCAGTCCCGCAAGCACATGCCCGCAACCTTGCGCACGCTGCTGGACTTTTTGGTGGAGCGCTTTGGCGATGCGCCGCCGTGGAACGACGACATACTGGGCTAGCGGTAGCGTCGCCAGGACTTCAGTGAGCAGCTGATATCTTTGCGGAAGCTATGGCGGCCAGCGCCTGGAAGTTTGTCTAACACTGACTGCAAGGCCTCGTCGGTGAGTTCATTCTTTTTCTGCTCGACTTTTTCCATAAGCAGATCGCGAGCGAAACGGCCGCCGCTGGCGTTGGTCCCTCCGATTTTCAAACGCTCTTCCTCTGAAACTGGACGATACTTGATCAAAGTGTCCAACTCATCGCAGTCGACATTTTTGTCCTTCTCGCACTTTTCCGGCGCATTGAGCAGCCAGTCTCTAACGACGCCGCAGCTTTCTCTGTAATCCTGTTGGCATTGCGTCTCCAAGGCCAGTTCATCGCAATAGAAACCGCTGTGTCGCAGACAGCGCCAGTCTTTGTCGGAGACATTGGCGCGCAGTGGCAGTGAGCGCCCGAGATCCCGCACGCCCACCACAGGCGGGCGCCAATCAATAACAAAGCGCGCGGTATCGCAGCGATCCGTCGTACATTGCTTCTGTAAGGCGCAGACTTTCCAGAGATAAATTTCCTCGCAGGGCTTGCCGAATCTGAGCTTGCAGACACGGGTGTCTTCTTCGCTGAAGCAGTCGCCGTTGACGTCATCGCACAATATATCCTCGGTCTGCTTGGATTCCTGTGCGCTCGCGACGGGGCGTGTTGAGTTTGCGCTGGGGGGATTTCCTGGCTCAGGTTCTGACGGACGGTTTTTGTAACGCTCTTTCGCCTCATCCGACAGCAATCTGACGCCGTCAATGGCGGAGGTGGGGGTAATGACTTGGGCGTCGCTGTCGGTGGGGATGGTGTCCGAGTAGTGTACAGTGCCTTTGGCGTCGGTCCATTTATAGATCTCCGCCCAGCTGCCGGTGGAAAACGTAAACAAGATGAAGGACATGAACAACGTCAATAAATGCGCCACTGATTGGGGAGGGGGCTGCTGGCGTCGGGAGAATTCCAACGCAGTTTGAAGTGAACGGCGCATAAAAACAGTCCTGTGCGACGGCTACTGGCTGATCTATTAAGCTACGGAATTATAAGCTTTCTTTGTTGAATAAATAATAGCAAATGCCATGTCTTGTCTGGTCATAAACATCCGCTATATGAGGGCTCTGTGCTGTGAAAACATAGTCTAACCCGTGCTTGAAGCCCGCCGATATATTCTCTAAATTGGTAGCTCAGTTATTAATAAATAAGCCTCGGCTATGTCACGAGGCTGTCGGACTTTCCTTCACCGCCTGAGAAACCTCAAAGCGGACACTATTGTCGGTATAGAGGTGAGGTTTGCGTCAACGGACCTAACGCGTCGGTTTGATGTCCATCATGAAAGCAGACGCCCGCTTGCGCTATAAAGAGCCCGGTATTGCGATCGCTCTTTGATAACAAAGTACGTTGCGGGAAGAGCGATGACGCAAACCAGGAATCAAGGGAACTATGGAGAAGGAAATGAAATACCTTGCGACAATCGCCCTGGCGCTAATACCCGCACTGACCCCCGCTTATGCTTTGCCCTACACGGTTAATACACCAGAACTGCTTACCATAGAGGCAAGTTATACAGCGCAGAACGCGGAAGATACATGGCAGTACGCGCCGCCTGAGGCAGATATCATTCCACGTAGCCTAATTGCCAAGGGAGAGTTTTCCGCTTTAAGTAGGTACAGGCAAGAGGGCGATTATTTCTCATTCCTCTCGCAGGATGCATTGAAAGAACTCTATTACTCCGCATCGAAAGGAAAAAAGACTATTTATGCAGCGAACTTGATCGTTATTCCAGAGCCAGGGATTGCTTACCTCTTAATTATCAGTTTAGCCTTACTTCTACTCCGCAAACCTTCGTAGAGCATGCGTGCCAAAAGAATTCCACCTATCCAATCAAGTCAATCGGCTGTTGAAGCGTTGTCTCCTGCACGCCTTTGTTTTGGTTGCGATGTGGGTGGCGTTATTCGGGCCGTGGCGAAGTAAGTTTTTTGAGTGGTCGCCTTATCTTGAGAAACATGGGACGGAGCTTTTCGTCGTTTTCTTATGTGTCTGGTCTGTGCAGTTGCTTCGCTTTATACGCCGAGGCGCTATTTCCGCCATTGCGTTGCACGATAATGCGGTTCGGCTGACTTATAGCGGTTACTTTTCGGATGAGCCCATTACTGAAAGAACGCTAGAGGCGAAAGATATTTTTTACATTGGTAAACGAGGTTTTAACCTCGCGCTAGTTACCGCTGAGGGGCGTATTGAGCTGGGCGCTTCCGCTGCCGTGAATGAGTTTCTAAGCGATCTGCAAAATACTTTCCTGTTGAATAAAACGCACTATCAGAGCCTGGATAAATCTCGTTTGTATGACATTTTTCAAGCTTTACCGGCGGGAGCGCAGGCGGAGTTGGTGGGAGAGGTCATTAACGAGAAAACGGAAGCGGAGGCGCTTGCGCGCCAGCGGGAGTACTTTACGGAAAGTGAAGAAAGCGAGCCTTTTGTTCTCGGTGGAAATGTTTATGAGCATCGACGTATCAACGCGCTGCCAGAACTTTCCATTTCAGTTTGTCCCCGGTGTGCGAGCGAATCGATGTTAAGTGGTGAGTTGCGTCATGTGCATGCCGTTCCGCTTGAACTCGACGACGCGAAAGCGAAGGGCGTACGTCAAAGGCTAACTAACTCGCTTCCTCTGCTAGATAGTCGAATATATGCGTGTTTGTCATGTGGATTGGTGGTCGGTCAAACGTTGTTTGAAAGTTTGCAAGCGCAGGTCAAAAAGTATGGGTCGGAGGAACTTCGAGAAAAGTGGGAGAAAGTTTCCGACCCGGAGCAATCTACCTGTAATTCGAATGCATCTGCTGGTCCAGACGCATCGTGACCTTATCGATGCCTTCGCCAAATCCATCGATCTCTGATTTTTCTATTTCAAAGCCATAGCGGGCGAAGAAACCTTGAGTATGTTGTGAGGTCTCAATCATGATCTCTTTGCCTGGATGCAGGCGCGTCGCCTGCTTCAGCCGATGGCGTAGCAGCTGCTCGCCCAAGCCGGTTTTATGCCTTGTTCTGGCGAGCATGCCCCAGGATAAGTAGACCGTTTCCTGGTGAACGCGCAGTCCGCCGCAACCAACGAGTTGCTCTTCCTGCAGGACGACGAAATACAGATTGTCTTCGGCCTGCGTCACTGAATTGAGAAACTCACTGAACTGTTCTCTTTCATGGGGCGCGAAATATTTGCCAAGGTTGCTGTCGAAAACGCTAAGACAACCCTGTTTATGGATAGCCGAATAAGGTTTGATTTCCATGTTATGCGCCCCTAATCTCATCGCGTCCTGTCTATCAAATGAATGCGTTGCAAGATTAAGTTTCAAGTCGCTGCTCTGCAACAGATTATTTGAGCTGTAGGGGATGATCGGGACGAAGAACGCTAAGTTCGTATCAACAAAGCCGTTATAGATCGAGGAGTAGAATGGATATAAAGCTGTTTCAGGTTGACGCCTTTACGAATGAAGTCTTCGGCGGCAACTCCGCTGCGGTCTGCCCTCTGGACGCCTGGCTGCCAGACTCCCTGTTACTGAAAATTGCGCAGGAAAACGCGCTGGCGGAAACGGCCTTTTTTGTACAGGAAGAAGGGCGATTTCACTTGCGCTGGTTCACGCCGGAAATAGAGATGGATTTGTGCGGCCATGCGACTCTCGCCGCCGCTCATGTATTGACGTCGCATTTAGGCTACGAAGAAGAATGCATCGTATTTTCCTCCCTGAGTGGAGAGTTAAGAGTGACCAGACAAAGTGGACGGTTAACCCTGGACTTTCCCGCCAGGCCGCCAATCCCTGCGGAGGCGCCGCAGGAGGTATTGGACTCGCTCAATCTGCAACCGGTGGAAATTCTGAGCGCCCGCGATATTGTTCTGGTGTATCCGGATGAGCGCGCCATTCGAGCGCTGCGGCCTGATCGCATGCTGATGGACCGCATCAATCTGGACCCTGGCGGCGTGGTCGTTACAGCTCCGGGACAAGACGTTGATTTTGTCTCTCGATTCTTTACGCCGCAGGCGCATATCTTTGAAGACCCTGTCACCGGCTCCGCGCACTGTTCGCTGGCGCCATACTGGTCCGCCCGTCTCGGCAAGACAAAACTCACTGCGGCGCAACTGTCAGAGCGCGGGGGGCTTCTGGACTGTGAGCTGGCTGGCGACAGAGTGCTGATATCCGGCTCCGCGGTGACGTACCTGAGAGGCGTAATTTCGATCTGATCAATGGCGTTGGCGTTAACCCTAAGGAGCGTTTTTCTTTTGCGCCGGTTATGCCATTATCCGGCTTCTATTTTTGATTTTTATTGAGATAGCGGCGACTGCGGATGACTCCCGGCGAATCAGAAAAACTTATATTGGAACATGACGCAGCCCGTTTGTTTATGCGCCACTACGAGCGCCTTACGGGAACGCCCATCCGGCATATCTGGCATAACCAGCCGATCAAACCGGATGTTTCCTGCTTTTTGGAGGGCGAGCGTCTGGATTTGGAGATCGCCCACCTATATGGCTCGGAAAAAGAAGCCATGCAGCTGCTGGGTCGTGATCTGGATAGCCATACCTTGCATGAATTACAGGCGTTGGAGGCGTCCGGCGCCGATGGACGTCTGCTGAGAGCGTTAAACCGCATCCTCGCCAACAAAGCGCTGAAAACCTACAAAAGCGAGCGGGTCTGGCTGGTCATTCGCAATGCGCATCCGGCTTGGCGCGCCGATGAAATTCGGGGACTGCAGCACTGTATTCAAGTGCCTGACAGCCATCCTTTTGAACAGATATGGATGGTTGCGGATATGAAGGCGGAAAGCGGCATCGTGCAGTTGTTTCCCTGAAGGAAGGTGCAGCGGCGCTATCGAGAGATGCGCGCCGCTGTCAACTAACCTTAACTCTGTGTGTCGTCGTCCATCGCGGCGGTCTGGAAGACGCCAGAGTTTTTCTCCTGCTCGTACTTGAGCGCGGCGCCGGCGACTGGCGCGCTTTTACCGGTGACGATCCACTGTTTGATACGGTTGGCGTCGCCAACGGGCGTACGTCTGCCATAGGAGTCCAGTAGCACCATGGCGACGGGGCGCTCGCCGACATTGGCGAGCATCACCAGGCAGCGGCCAGCTTCGTTGATAAATCCGGTTTTGCTCAGATTGACGCCCCAATCACCCTGGCGCACCAGGAGATTCGTGTTGCGGAATTCCATTTCGTTTTCGGTTTCGCCCAGCTTAATCATGTAGCTGGGAGTGGTGGTGTAGTCACGGATGAGTTTATAGCGTGACGCGGTGGAGACCATTTTGACCAAGTCCGATGCGGTGGAGACATTTTCCATGGACAGCCCGCTGGGCTCGACAAAGCGCGTGTTGCGCATACCCAGGGCTCTCGCTTTATCGTTCATGGCGCTGACGAAGGCCGTCATGCCGCCAGGATAAGTGCGCCCCAGCGCCAGCGCCGCGCGGTTTTCTGAAGACATCAACGCCAACAGTAACAGTTCACTACGAGGCAAAACTGCGCCGATACGCATTCGAGAATAGGTGTTCTTCCAGGTATCGATGTCCTCTTCCGTAATCGTCAGCATCTCATCAAGCGGCAATTCCGCATCCAGCACCACCATGGCGGTCATCAGCTTACTGATGGAGGCGATAGGCGCCACGGTTTCCGGATTTTTGGCGAATAAGGTAACGCCGCTTTCTACATCCACCACCTTGGCGTTCACGGACCCCAAACTGATGTTGGCCGTATCCAGGCTTTGCAGGTTTTCAGGAAGAGTGGTTTCAGAGTCAGCGAGTACAACCGAGGAACAGAATAAAAGAGACAGAGCGATCAGGATGTTTTTCATAAGTGGCGCAACGTTGTAGTCAGGTCTGAAAAGAATCTTGCCGCACAAACCCCGACCGTAAACGGGTGTAAGGCGTGAATCAGGGCTTATTGTTCTAGCATAGACCAATTGTATGATTTTGCATCCCTGGAACGACAAAATTACACAATTCTATACCTTTTTAATCAAAAGATTATGGTGCTCTTTTAATGTAGTTTGGGTCAATGGGAAATCCGGTATAAAGCAAAGGTTTAGCTCGGATTAGGGGGCGCCGGGCAGGGTTGTTTATTGGCTTCCATGAATACGGATATGTTGGATTTTTTCCGGTGGAAAACTGGCTATGTGGCAGAGAAAGTCCAGCCTCATACAGTTTTAACATTACTGGCTTTTGCTATTTGCTGATATCGATTTGAAAGGCGCGGTGGGACGCGCCTTATTGATGAAACAATCTACTTGCTGCGTTTCTTCGCTTTTTTAGGCGCTGGTTTTTCCTGACTGTAGCCAAGAATCATGGCCTCGAACGCCATGGATTGCGCCAGTGACAGCGCGGCGCTTTCATTCTGGACGGGGATCTGTCCCGCGCTTTTCAACTCCTCGTCCTCCATACAGGTGCGGAAGTAGAGATTATGCACGCCGCATTCAAACATGACGCTGTCGCTGGCGGGAGTAATCGTCAGCGTGTAGATGGCTTCGTCATCGTCGGGGCCTTTAATAGGCTGCTTGAAACAGATGGTTTCGCCCTTGCTAATTTGGATCGCGTTTGCGTCGGGTATGGCGCGGCGACGAGTTAGACGACTGACGTCGAAAGTATACAGATCCGCCTTGTCTACACAGCGTTTGAGTTTCTTTAAGCTGCTATCTATACGCTTATCGCTTTTGAATCGCGACAGGATCTGCGGCAGCCTGATCAGCGTCGGTTCTTCATCGCTCCAGTCTCCCAGAGGAAATGACAAGCGGTGATCCATCGCTTGAGTGAGCGCGCGGATCAACGGCTCCGAATTCTGATCTTTAGTTAGGGCGACGGCGCGTGCGGCGATTAAATCCAGCCAGGGTAGAAAACGGGGCGCTGGATCGGCGAGTTGCGTTAACAGCTCAGCTATGTCTGTGCTGTATAACCACTCGCGTAAGCGGGCTTCAGGCTCTACGAAACGCATGGTGTAGAGAATCGTGTTGAAATGGTCTGCCGCCATGTGCTCCAGTTGCAAGAGGCTCGCCAAGGCAGGCTGTGCGTCGACTCCCTGAATGCGCAAGGCGCGCAGTCCCTCTCTTGCTTCGACTCTATCGGTGTCGTCTCCACTGTATTGCAACAGGTCTGTTAAATACTGGGATAAAGCAGGTATGGCCTCCGGAGAGATGTGGTTTTCTTTGTAGATGCGCTTGCATACATGGTCCAGGTCGTGTCTTTCAGGATGACCCAGGGCGTCAGCGAGCTTGTCCACATCGACATAACTGGCGAACTGGTCTTTCTTCCGTCGAGCAGGGGCTTCGGCGCAATCTTTATTGAGTGCGCGATAACTGTCCCAGGCGATTTCTTTGAGCAGGACCTGTGCGGGAAATAAGTCGCTGTAGTCGGAGTAAAGATGATAACGGACGTCCTCTGTCAGCGACGTCAGCTTAAGCTCCCCCGCTGCGCGCAGGGGGCCGCAAATGCGCGTGGCGTTACTGCGATTCCCCAACAGTCGACGCGCCCAGCCCAATAGTTCGGCATTATCCTTATCATCCGCCAACAAGGCGTAGAGCTGCCCGGATTTGATTTCCAGGTCGAAATACGGACTTTCAGTTTTACGCTTAAACAGTTTTTTAGCGGTGGCCTTGGCCGCTTTAGGATCTAACTTGCACCAGGCGATGGCGGCCTCAATATAGTTAAGCAGGGTGAAGTCTTCGATGGTCATTTCAGTATCGTCAACTTCAATCGCTGCGACGCGCGTTACGTAATACTTAGCGAACTCCGCATGCTCTTTCAGGTCGTGGTTTCCGGCGAGCCTGAAGGCGTCTCCCAATATGTGCTTGAGCAACCTGAAATGCTCACGGTGACGGAGAAGCTTTTCGGCGACCTGTAAGGCTTCGCTGGAGTCTTCCTGCAAAAATATATGCGCTGCCGTTAGATAATGGTTTTCCACATTGATCATATTATCCAGCGTCGGGCCTTCCTCTCTGCGCTGCTGGGCCTGCTCCTGCTGATTTTTCAACGCGACATCCAGAATATCGAACAGCCGCCAGGCGGCTTTGCTCATCATTTCGTTGCGACGGGGATGCTGGCTGTCCTGCAAGCATTGAATGACATACTCAAGGCGATCATCGTCTGGGGGCAGTTGTGATACTGCCGCTTCCAGCGCAGCCATTGCGTTGTCGTCGTCATACTTACCAAGAGTCAGGGTGATGCCTGAGTAAGCTTTTTTATGATCTGCGTCGTACTTCAACCCAGATTTAAACGCAGCGGCCAAAGGCAGTGACAAGCGCCTGTCTATAAGCTCTGGCTGTCGCTTGTAGGGCCACTCATTAAACGCGTCTTCAGTTCGCTCCTTGAAATAGGCGGTGACTATTTTATTGAATTCACTGTCTTGCTCCGCCAGGGCGGTCAGCGCCAGGTCATGGGTGGCGACGTCATCGGGGTATTCCGAGATCAGGGTTAGCGGATCGGCGCCGCCAGCGAGGCGTTGTTTACATTCTTCAGGCTTTAACTGTTTGATCTGAGTTTCGCCTCTGGCTTCCAGCAGGTCCGCGCGACGCGCAGGCTCCAGATGCTCAGGAGAGCAATTGGCTTGAGTCTGGTTTATCAGGTCAGTTATTTTTTGATGGTCAAGACGTCCGAATGTTGCGGAATCCGGCTTGGTTTCCAAGGCGGTCAGTGTCTCATCCAGCGCTTCTGCAATGGCTTGCGTAATGCTTCCCAGGGCGCTGGCCTGTTTGACCAGATCGATCGTGTCACGACAGGCGGCATGATTTCCCAGAAAGAAGTGCGCAAGCATCCAATAGTTCGCCAGCGCAGGTTCTTTATCGAGTAATGGTTTCTCCCGCTCGTACACTTCAAACGTTGGGGCTTGATCCATTTTGGAAGCGAAGGCGTAAGTGGGGCGGCCGGAGGGATGTCCATGCAGCCAGTCTGTGCGGCTGAATAATTGTTTGGGATCGTGGTAGTAGGGGCGTTGTTCTATTTCCGCTTTGGCGAAGGGGTTGAAGTCTTCTATGGCTTGTTTGGCGGCGTCGGAGTGTTTGCTGAACCATTCTTCTTCCTGGAAGTCTTCTTCGTTCTCATTCTCTTCATCTTCATCTTCATCTTCGTCCTCATCCATGTCATCGTCGTCTGGTTCTCTAGGGCAGTCCTCCTCCCAACGGTCGGCGACGAAGTCGGCGATGGAGAAGTACTCTTCGGAGGAGGGCTCTCCGGTTTCGTGATCGTAAATAATCACTCGGGCCGTGCCGAGAGGAGAGGGGAGCATGTTGAGAAAGCAGGTATCGCCGCTGGGGTCTCGGCCGATAATTTCGAGCCCGGTGAGCAGCCGCATAATCAGTTCGAAGTCACGGAGAGAGACTGCGATGTCTTTGGCGCTGACTTTGTCAGGCAGGCTCATCATTTCACCGGCAAGCATCCAGACATCCTGGGCGAGGCCACTGTACCTGTTGTAAGCGGTCATGCACTCTTCGGCTTCGATGACTTCAGCAGGGACGGGATAGCCGAAAAGCGCCTCTACGCGTTTGGCTTTGTCCTTGAATTTACCTTTTTGCTTGCGGGCGATGTTTAAGAAGTCCTTTCTGTCCGCGTCCTGCTGCAGGATGTAGTAGCTCATGATTTCCGCCAGCTTGCCGCCCAGCAGATCGTCTCGCGTCAGTATGGGATTATTCATTCTTACTTCCAGGAAATGCAGGTCTTATAAATGAATGGCGTGTTTGTTCTGATAAACAGCATAACTCATATTTCGACATATCCCGAACCGACACCCGGGCCAGGAAGAAACCGTGGCGCTTGAACATCAGATAGGAACGGAATACGACGAAACTGATCGACTCCGACGTGGCTTGAGGGTTGATATCGTCCGGGCCATGGCCGGTGTAGGCCTCGACGCCGGCCCAGTAAGGCGAGTCGGCGCATACCAGCTCTCCCATATGATTGAGTTTGCAAAGTATTTCCGCTATGCCTTTGGCCTGCGACGGCGAGAAATGGCTGACGAATACGCCATTTTGAATCAGCAGATTGTTCAGGTCTGCGATGTCGCAGACTTCTTCTTCGATATTATCGTTGGCGTACACCAGCTTGAAGCGGGTGAGCCGGGCGATATCCTGATAGGTGGCGCGTTCCTCAAACTCGCTCACTGAATAAAGAGTGAGCTCCCAACCAGCGCCACAGATTTTTCCCGCCACTTTTGTCATTGTCTTCTTCCAACTCCCTAAATCGGCTCGATCAGCGTTGAGCGTCGCTATCGCATCCGGTCGGCGCCGGATGCAGAAACATAATAGACGCTCATAACCGCACGCCACCTGGGGTGTACCCTAGGAGGCGTTGAAGAAACGCTGTGCAACGCCGGCTGACTTTGCCGATTCCCTGAAGAACTACGTTATATATGTACTGAATTTACAAAATTATCCCGATTTCATGGAAATTTTGTCAAAAAAGTATAATTTTTTCGATGGCAGGTATTAGAGTTGGAAACTGGATTGGCGCATAGTAATTCTGCTTTAAGTCATTAAGGCCCCCTTTGAATATAAAAATAACACTTCTTCGGAGGTAACCTATGAAGTTTCTATCCCGCGCTGCGCTGGTTTCGGCAGCGACCATTTCCCTGGGGATCTCGTCTCTCGCGTCAGCGGTTGAGGAAATCACAATCGCTACCGTCAACAACGGCCACATGATCGAAATGCAGAAGTTGAGCAGCCATTTCGAAAAGGCCAATCCAGATATCAAATTGAAATGGGTGACGCTGGAAGAAGGCGTGTTGCGCCAGAACGTCACACAGGACATCGCCAATAAGAGCGGCTTGTATGATGTGATGACCATCGGCATGTACGAAACGCCGATCTGGGGCAAACGTGGTTGGTTAAAGGAAATAAACACCGACGCGTCCTATGATGTAGACGATATTCTACCGGCGGTTCGTAAAGGACTGTCTGTCGACGGCAAACTCTATGCGGCGCCTTTTTACGGCGAAAGCTCCATGATCATGTACCGCAAGGACCTGGTGGAAAAAGCGGGCATGACCATCGAAGACCGACCCACCTGGGGACATATCAGAGACGTTGCGGCGGCGCTGCATAAGCCCAAGGACGGCGTCTACGGCATCTGCCTGCGCGGCAAATCCGGATGGGGCGACAACATGGCGTTCATCTCCACCATGGCCAACTCATTTGGCGCGCGCTGGTTCGATGAGAAATGGAAACCGCAGCTGACGACGCCCGCCTGGACTCACGCCGTCAGCTTCTATGTCGATCTGTTGAAGAACTACGGTCCGCCAGGCTCCAGCTCCAACAGCTTCAATGAGATTCTGGCGCTGTTCAATGAAGGCAAGTGCGGCATCTGGATCGACGCTACTATTGCGGCGTCATTCGTCAGCGATCCCAAACAGAGCAAGGTTGCGGACAAAGTCGCCTTCGCTCAATCACCCGTCGCTGTGACCGATAAAGGCGCAAACTGGCTATGGGCCTGGTCGCTGGCGATCCCCGCCGCCACCAAGCATGCTGACGCGGCGCAGAAGTTCGTCACCTGGGCCACTTCCAAGGAATATATTCAATTGGTGGCGGATACGCAGGGATGGGGCTCGGTTCCCACCGGCACGCGCACCAGCACCTATGAAAACCCTGAGTTCCTGAAAGCAGCGGTATTCGCATCAGCGGAGCTCAAGGCCATCAACTCCGCCAACCCGGAAGACAACACTCTGGAGCCGTCGCCCTATATCGGCGTGCAGTTCGCCGCTATCCCTGAGTTTCAGGCGATTGGCATGGCGACCGGGCAGATGTTGACCGGGGCGTTGACGGGCAGCGTGTCCGTTGAAAAAGCGCTGCAGTCCGCCAATGTGTCGGCGGATCGTCAGATGCGTCAGTCCGGCTATTACTGATCCGCACTTCGCGACATGAGATAAGCCGCCTGCGCCGACGTGTTTGTGGGCATTCACGGCGGGCTGCGGGCGGCGATTCTAACCGCGAAGCCGTCTTCGGATCTTAAGAACCCAGTTACCAGAGAGTGTTTCGATGCAACGTGCTGTAACGCGAACGTTACTCGCTCCGTCCGTCATCTCACTGTTGTTGTGGATGATCGTGCCCCTGGCGATGACGATATATTTCTCCACCATCCGTTATAACCTGCTGTACCCCGGCGAGCATAACTTTACTGGCTTGCTGAACTACGAGTTTTTCGTCACCGACCCCGGCTTCTGGCCTGCGGTGAACAATACCCTGATCCTGTTGGGATCGGTGCTGGCCATTACGGTGGTGCTTGGCGTGGCGTTGTCCGCTCTGATTGATCAGCCTTTCTTTGGTCGCGGCGCGGTGCGCGTATTGTTGATCTCTCCGTTTTTCGTCATGCCTACGGTCAGCGCATTGATCTGGAAAAACATGATGATGAACCCGGTGTATGGCGTCTTCGCCTGGATTTCCCAAACGCTGGGAATGGAGCCGATGGACTGGCTGGCGGACGTCCCCCTGTTTTCCATCATCATCATGGTGAGCTGGCAGTGGCTGCCGTTTGCGATTCTGGTGTTCGTCACCGCGTTGCAGTCTCAGGATACCGAGCAGAAGGAAGCCGCGCGTATGGACGGCGCCGCCAGCTGGCATATTTTCCGCTATCTCACCATTCCCCATCTCGCTCGCCCGGTCGCTGTGGTGATCATGATCGAAACCATTTTTCTGTTGGTGGTGTTCGCAGAGATTTATGTTTCAACCGGCGGCGGCCCCGGCTATGACAGTACCAACCTGGCGTATCTGATCTATTCCCAGGCGCTGCTGCAATTCGACGTGGGCATTGCGTCCGCAGGCGGTTTGTTCGCGGTGGTGTTGGCCAATATTGTGGCGTTTTTCCTGATTCGCGCCATCGGCAAGAACTTAACGGTGTGAGGCGGCTATGAATCTGAAGCAAAAAAATAAAGTGCGCACCTGGATTGTAGGCGTTTCCGCCTGGGGAATCGCGTTGCTGCTGTTTTTCCCCATTCTGTGGATGTTCCTGACCTCGTTCAAAACCGAACTGCAGGCGATTTCCACGCCGCCTACATTAGTGTTCGAACCGACCCTGGAGAACTTCTCGCTGGTGCAGGAGCGCAGCGATTACCTGAAGCACGCCATCAACTCCATTGTGACGTCCTTCGGCGCGACTATTCTGGCGCTGCTGATCGCCATTCCCGGCGCTTACGCCATGGCGTTTTATCCCGGAAAGCGCACCAAGGATCTGTTGCTGTGGATGCTGTCCACCAAAATGCTGCCGGCGGTGGGCGTATTGGTGCCGATTTATATTCTGTACCGTGATTACGGGCTGCTTGATACGCGCCTTGGTCTGATCATCATCTTCACCATGATGAACCTGCCCATCGTGGTGTGGATGCTGTTTTCCTACTTCAAAGACATTCCCAGGGAAATCCTGGAAGCCTGCAGGATGGACGGCGCCAGCCCCATGGGTGAGGTGGTGAAAATCGTCATGCCGCTGGCCTGGGGCGGCATCGCCTCCACTGGCCTGTTATCCATCGTGCTGTGCTGGAACGAGGCGTTCTGGTCTCTCAATCTGACTGCGGCGGACGCCGGCACGCTGACCGCCATGATCGCCTCTTACTCCAGCCCGGAAGGCCTGTTCTGGGCCAAGCTGTCGGCGGCTTCCACGCTGGCCTGCGCTCCCATCGTCGCGTTCGGCTGGTTGTGTCAGAAGCAGTTGGTGCAGGGCCTGACGTTCGGCGCCGTGAAATAGTTTTCGAGGATTTATCCGATGAGTTATCTGAATATTAAAGATCTGCATAAACATTACGATCAGTACCATGCTATTCGCGGCGTCAATCTGGAGATCCAGGAAGGGGAGTTTATTGTTTTCGTCGGCCCGTCCGGGTGCGGTAAATCCACGCTGTTGCGTTTGATCGCGGGGCTTGAGCTGGTCTCCGAAGGCTCTATCCATCTGGACGGACGGGATATCACCGAAGCGCCTTCCTCCAAACGAGATCTGGCGATGGTGTTCCAGTCCTATGCGCTGTATCCGCACATGACCGTGGCGGAAAACCTTTCCTTCGCCTTGCGTCTGGCGAAACGGCCGCAGGCGGAAATTGACCAGAAAGTGCGTTCCGTCGCCGCCTCGTTGCAACTGGATAAACTGCTGGCGCGCAAGCCCCGTGAGTTGTCCGGCGGACAGCGGCAGCGGGTCGCCATCGGTCGCGCCATCGTGCGACAGCCTAAAGTCTTCCTGTTTGATGAGCCCTTATCGAATCTGGACGCGGCCCTGCGGGTGCAGATGCGTCTTGAGCTGGCGCGCCTGCATAAACAACTTGGCACGACGATGATTTACGTGACTCACGATCAGGTGGAGGCGATGACCCTGGCGGACCGGGTGGTCATTCTCAATCAGGGGCAGATCGAACAGTGCGGTTCCCCCATCGAGCTTTATCAGCAACCGGCGAATCGCTTCGTCGCGGAATTTATCGGCACGCCGAAGATGAATATGCTGGCCATCGATCAGGTGATTCATGGCGGCGAAAGCGTCGAAGTGCGCGCCGCTGACGCCCATTTGCGCCTTCCTGCGCGGGTGTTGGCGGACAATGTCAGCGCGGGTTGGAGTCTGGGCGTGCGGCCTGAACATATTCATATCGCACCGATAGGCGATGGTCCGGTGCAGGGGCGCATTGAACTGATTGAGAACCTGGGTTCGGAAGCCTACTGCCATGTGCAAGTGAACGGCTGCGGCAATCTGGTGGTGAAATCCGCTGCGCGCAGCGGTTTGATGGAGGGACAGCAAGTGAGCCTGAACTTTGATGCGGAAGAAATGCGTTTATTCAATCCGCAAAATCAGGCGGTGTATGTGAATGGCGGGGAGACGGCTCATGGCTGATATGCGCTCTGGAGCGAACGACGCCGATTTGCTTATTAAGTTGCCTTATGATCGTTCGCAAGTAGATTCGTCTGTAGTCCATCTGGGCGTTGGCGCTTTCCATCGGGCGCATCAGGCCTATTACTTCAATGCATTGCTGGCTTATGAGGACTGCCTGGACTGGGGTATTACCGGGGTGAATTTACGGCCTGCCGACAGCCCCGCCTTTGCGGCGTTGCAGGCGCAGTCTGGAAGCTATGTGCTGAAAACTGTTTCACCCGAAGGGGAGGTGCGCTATGAAGAAATAGGCGCGCTGGTCCGTCTGCTGGATGGCGCGGTGTCTCCGCACAGCGTGGATCAATGTCTGGCGGACGGGCAAACGCAATTGGTCACCATCACGGTGACTGAGGGCGGTTATTATCTGAAAGAAGATGGTCTGCTGGATGTCGCCCATCCTGAAATCGCCGCAGACCTGCAGGGCAGTGGTCGCAATACGCTGTATGCATTCCTGCATGCGGGCCTGAGAGCGAGAATGCATTCCGGGCAAGGGCCGGTCACTCTTCTGAGTTGTGACAACCTGCGCCACAATGGAAACAAGTTGAGGTCCGGCTTTACCCAATACCTGCAGCAGGTCGGCGATGTCGACCTGCTGTCCTGGTTGCGTGATAACGCCAGTTTCCCTAACGCTATGGTGGACCGTATTACGCCGCGTCTTTCGCCTGACCATTCACGTGATGTGCGCGAGCGATTCGGCGTCGTTGACGCACTGACGGTGATGGCCGAAGATTTCGTGCAGTGGGTGATAGAAGATGATTTCGCCGGGCGGCGTCCGCCGCTGGAGCGCGTCGGCGTGACGCTGGTGGATCAGGTGCAGCCCTATGAGGAGGCGAAAATCCGCATTCTCAACGGCGGTCATACTGCATTGTCATACTTAGCCGCTCTGCGTGGGTTCCCCACCTACGACGCGGCGGTGCATGATCCTGAGCTGAGAGCTTTTGTTGAGGCCTTTGAAGAGCAGGAGGCGATTCCTGCGTTAGGCGATTCGCCCCTGGATTTACACGCCTACTGGCGCAAGGTGCTGGCCCGCTTCGGCAACCGCAATATCGGCGATCGTATTGAGCGCATTTGTGCGGACGGCGGCAGCAAGTTCCCGATTTTTATCCTGCCGACGCTGCAGGCCGGTTTCGCCGCCGGTCGCACGCCGGAGCGAACGCTGCAAGCCATTGCCTATTGGTATGTTTTCATGCTGCGAGTGCGCGCCGGGCAGGCTCCGGTTCCTTATTACGAGCCGGAATGGCCGCGGCTGGAAAAACTGTTATCCGCCCCGGATGCAGTGGAGCGTTTTATCTACGACGCAAAACTCTGGGGGGATTTGCCCCAGCGCTATCCTGCATTCGGCGACATGCTGCGACGCCATATTGAATCGGCTTCTCGCGCTTTTAACGATATCCCCTCTTTTGAAAGGAAAGACACAGTGAGTTACCCCATTGAAAACCTGACCAACCTGCAGGGCAAGACCGCACTGGTGACTGGCGCTGGCGGCGGTATTGGCGCCGCCGTGGCGGAGGCGTACCTGGCGGCGGGCGCTTCCTGCGTGCTCTGCGATTTGCCGGCAACTCCGTCGAAGGAGGCTGCGGCCGTGTTGGAGCAGTACCCCGAAACTGCCTGTTATGTGCAGGCGGACGTGACGGATATGGCCTCGGTCGATCGCCTGCTGGCGCAGTCGGTTGAACGTTTCGGCGGCGTGGACATACTGTTCAATAACGCGGCGGTATTTGATCTGGCGCCGCTGCTGGAATCTAACGAGGCCATGTATGAGCGGATATTTTCCGTAAACGTGAAAGGGGCCTTTTTCACGATGCAGAAAGTGGCGCAACACATGGTAGACTCGCAAAGGCAGGGCAAAATCATCAATCTGGCGTCCCAGGCCGGGCGCAGAGGTGAGGCGTTAGTGTCGCACTATTGCGCGAGCAAAGCGGCGATCATCAGCTATACGCAGTCGGCGGCGCTGGCGCTGGCCAGGCACAATATCACCGTCAACGGCATCTCCCCCGGGGTGGTGGATACTCCCATGTGGGAGCAGGTGGACGCGTTGTTCGCCAAATATGAAAACCTGCCTTTGGGCGAGAAGAAAAGGCGGGTGGGACTGGATGTGCCGCTTGGACGCATGGGCGCGCCGGAGGATATCTGCGGCATGGCGCTGTTTCTGGCGTCGCCGGCCTCAAACTACATCACGGCGCAGACATTCAATGTGGATGGCGGCAACGTCATGAGCTGAGCAGTAGGTTAAGTCGATGCGGAAGATGAATAAAGGCGTGCCGGAAATCGAGTTGACGGACCGCAGCGCGGGCACCGTGCGTTATATCGAGCATGGGTTCCCCAGCGATTTGATTCGCTGGCATGTGCACGAGGAGTACGAGCTGCACTTTATCGTCGCCACCACCGGTAAAGTCTTTATCGGCGATTATGTGGGGCTGTTTGGGCCGGGGCAGTTGATTCTGACCGGGCCCAGGCTGCCGCATAACTGGATCAGCAAGAATGACCCTGAGTCCGAAGTGGAGCTGCGGGACATGTTGCTGCACTTCAATCACGACACCATTGAGCAGGGCATCAAGGTCATTCCCGAATTGAGCCAGTTGCTGCCGATGCTGGAGCGTGCGCGCTCCGGCATCGAATTTATCGGCGTCGACCTTGATGAGGTGCGCAGCCGCTTCGCAGAGATACGCGACGCTACCGGGCTGGCCCGCATCGTGTTGTTTTTTGATTTCATGAATGAACTGGCGGCCTGGCCGAATTACCGCATGCTTTCCACCATGCAGATCAACTCCAAAGCGAACGAAACCATGCAGCGCAAGATCAATACGGTGGTGGAGTATGTGATCAACAATATTGAGTCGCCGATCAGTCTGCAGGAGGTGGCGGAATTGGTGGGCATGACGGACAGTCACTTCTCGCGTTTTTTCCGCAAGGCCACCGGCAATCGTTTTGTGGAGTTTCTCAATCGTATCCGCGTCAGCCGCGCGTGCTGCCTGCTGGCGGAAACCGATGAACAGGTGGCCAGCATCTGTTTTCAGGTGGGCTTCAACAATGTGGCCAACTTCAATCGGCGCTTTCAGGAGTTGAAGGGGCTTACGCCCAGAGAGTACCGGCAGCAGGCGACCCAGCGTTTTTAGACAGGGCGCGCTACTCGTTCTCCACCTTCGCCCTGACGGCCTGGATCTCCTCCAGTTTGACTTTCAATATGGCCTCCAGCTTGATGAGCTTTTCAAGCGTGTCGACGTCTTTTTGCCGTTCATACAGTTGCGTGACGGTGCGGGTGATTTCATTGAGAATCGGATGCAGCTTTTCGAACTCCTCAGCCATGGCGTGTCCTCCCATGCTCTGAATAAAAAAAACTCATACTAATTTTATAGAAGCAGAACGACGCTTTCGCCAGCGCAGGGTAAATGTCGTCTGGTTTTGAAAACAGGGCGCAAGCGTATCGCGCTTTCGTCCTGGCATGGGAATGGCTAGGCTTAGTCGGTCACCTTTTCTTATGCGGAAACAAATAATGAAAGTTCTGATTGCTCCAGATTCGTTTAAAGAATGTTTGTCGTCGCAGGAAGCTGGCGCGGCTATTGGACAGGGCGTACTGCGCGCGGCGCCTCACGCCCATTGCGAAGCCATCCAGATCTCCGATGGCGGCGAGGGTTTTGTTGCAGCGATTCTCGCCAACAAAGGCGGGCATGAACGCTTCGTGACGGTGCGCGATCCGTTGGGAGAGCCAGTGTCCGCAATGTGGGGGCTGTTGGAGGATGGCGCTACGGCGGTGATAGAAGTCGCTGCGGCGACAGGCCTGCATTTATTGTCGCGGGCGCAGCGCAATCCTTTTCTGGCGGGCAGCTGGGGCAGTGGTGAAGTCATTCGCGATGCGTTGGACGCCGGCGTCAGACGCTTCATGATCGGACTCGGCGGCAGCGCCAGCAATGACGGCGGAGTGGGGATGCTTATGGCGTTGGGGCTGCGCGCCTTGAAATCAAATGGAGAACCTATCGCTCCTTGCGCGCGAGGGCTGAGTGAATTGGCGAGCCTGGACTACAGCGGACTGGACCCACGCTTGCGCGAATGCGACATCACCATCGCGCTGGATGTGGATAATCCCCTGTGCGGTGAACAGGGCGCGTCAGCGGTTTTTGGTCCGCAAAAAGGCGCTACGTCCGCTGACGTGCAGGAGCTCGATCGCTTGCTATCCCATTGGCTGGCGTTGAATGAGCAGGTGTTGGGACGAGAGCTGGGGGCGATACCCGGCGGCGGAGCGGCGGGAGGACTGGGAATGGCGTTTATTGGCGTGCTTGGCGCTCAAGGACGCAAGGGCATTGATCTAGTGCTGGAGCTAAGTGGATTTGATGACAAGTTAAAGGGAGCGGATCTGGTGTTTACCGGGGAAGGCTGTATGGATAGTCAAAGTCTGCGAGGCAAAGCGCCACTGGG
Organism: Hahella chejuensis KCTC 2396; assembly: GCF_000012985.1. Taxonomy (NCBI): domain Bacteria; kingdom Pseudomonadati; phylum Pseudomonadota; class Gammaproteobacteria; order Oceanospirillales; family Hahellaceae; genus Hahella; species Hahella chejuensis. The sequence continues at coordinate 1,316,464 of NC_007645.1, forward strand.
CGTGGCGCAGAGAGCCCAAAGAGCAGGCGCGCCCACCATTGCCCTGGTTGGCGCGCTTTTAGGTGATGCGACGGCGGCGCGAGCCATGGGATTGACTGCTGTCTTTCCCATTGCGCCAGGGGCGGTCACGCTGGACCAGGCCCTGGCGAATGCCGCCGCCAACCTGCGTCGCAGCGCGGAAAATGCGACAGCCTGCTTCCTTGCTGGACGAGGCTGACGAACTCTTAAGCAGCGGCGACTTCCGTCGCCGCGGCGATTTGTTGTTGCGCGTCGGCCAGAATGGACTCCGGGTCAACCATGATGCGGTCGGCGTTGATAAAGGTCACATCCTTGATGCCGATGAAGCCCAGAACCTGACGCATATAGGCGGAAACAAAGTCTGCCGCGCTGTTTACCGGGGTGCCGCCAGTGACTGTCACCACATACGCCTTTTTGTTTTCCAGCAATCCAACCGGACCCTGCTCGGTATAGCGGAACGTGACCTGCGCGCGGCAGATCTGGTCGATGTACGCTTTCAAAGTGGCGGGGACGCTGAAGTTGTACATAGGCACGGCGATAACCAGCGTGTCGGCCGCCTGTACTTCCTCGATCAGGCTGTCTGACAGCGCCAGCGCCTGGTTTTGCGCTTCGGTGCGTTGATCCGCCGGAGTGTAGCTGGCGCCGATCCATTCTTCCGTGACAAAAGGCAGTCCACCGGACACATCACGGGAAACCACTTCCGCGCCAGGATTGGCGGCGATTAACTGCTCGGTAAGCTGCTGCGCAAGCTTGCGGCTCATTGAACTTTCCGCACGGGCGCTGCTGTCGATTTTGAGAATGCGAGTGATTGGCTGACTCATGGAATATCTCCTGAATGTTTGGCTGTCGTTTAGATGGGCTCACTATATTTGTTGAGATAAAAGGGATAAACATGGTTGTCAGGAAAATTCTGTTGCTAAAATAAGAACAATATTGCGACAGATGTCAGGAGAAAGATCATGAGTCGTTTTGAAGAAATGCAGATCTACGCCAAAGTGGTGGAGACCGGCAGCATCACCCGCGCGGCGCAGGTGCTGGATATCGCCAAGTCGGCGGTCAGCCGCAGACTGGCGGATTTGGAGGCGCGCCTGGGGGTGCAGTTACTGGTGAGGACGACCCGCAAGCTGACCCTGACTGAAACCGGTCGCAGTTATTACGAGCGCTGTTTACGCCTGCTGGAGGATCTGGCGGAGCTGGAAGAGTCGGTGACCAGCGAGCATAAGTCCCTAAGCGGAAAGCTGAAGATCGCAGCGCCGTTCACATTCGGGATGATGCACCTGGGCTGTGTTTTCAATGACTTTATGCAAATGCATCCGAACCTTAATTTCGATATCAATTTTAATGACCGCCAGGTCGACATTGTGCAGGAAGGGTATGATCTGGCCATACGTATTGGACGCCTGGTGGACTCCACGTTGATCGCCCGTCCGATCTGCAAAATACATACGGTCATCTGCGCCAGTCCCGCTTATCTTGAGAAATTCGGCGAACCTAAAACCCCGGAAGAGTTAACCCAGCATCGAGTGATCCATTACTCCAATCTGCCAAACAGTATCTGGCGCTTCTGGAACAGCAAGAGCGAATGTATCGAGGTGAATGTGAATCCCTGGCTGCAGGCCAACGCGGGCGATTATCTGCGGCAAGCGGCGGTGAACGGTTATGGGATCGTGACGCAGCCTAATTTTATTTTGTACAAGGAAATCGCCAGCGGCGCCCTGAAACCCATTCTGACGGATTACCAGTTGGTGGAGGCGAACGCGTACCTGATTTACCCCCACACCCGACATCTTTCTCATCGGGTGCGCACTTTTGTGGATTATGTGCTGGAGCGCTTCAAAGGAACGCCATACTGGGACCGTCCCCTTAATGAGTTCTGCGAGAGCGCAGGCTGTCCGTCTCCCTCCGACTTCAAGCCGCGACCGGAGGACGCGGCGCCAGCCATGAAATAAAGAATTCAGCCAGCCTGGAGCTGCCGCGGGTTTGCGCTACGACGAAAATCTCCGGCAGTTCGGGCAGTCCTTCCTCCGGTCCCACCACCCGGGTTCCCGGTTGCAGCGCGTGCTGGGTGCGGGCGCTGACCGCCAGGTTGCCGCGCACCGCGGACATCAATGCGTTGAGATTGTTGGTGGTGTACGCTTCCTGCCAGACAATGCCCGCGGCCTTCAGCGCCTTTTCACTGATTGAGCGAAACTGACAGGGCGTAGTGAAGTTAGCCATGCGCAAAGGGATGCCGGGATCAAATTGAAACTTGTCTGAGGCCACCCACACCATCTTCGCTTTGCTGAGCACTAACTCGTCCGCGGAGGGGTCCTGAGTCAGACGGATAATGCAGTCAAACTCCTCCTGTTCGAACGCGTTGTGCAGGTGCATGCTGGACGCGGAACGCACGTTAAGTTTTATCAGGGGATATTGCATAGCAAACTTGGACAGCTCGTTGGTCAGGTCGCCGTCCACCAGGGAGCGGGAAATGCCAATCGTCAGCTCGCCTTCAAACTGCACGCCCTGAATCGCTTTCAGGGCTTCGTTTTGCAAGTCCAGAATCTTGCGGGCGTAAATCAGCATGGTTTCGCCTTCTGGCGTCAGCTCTTTGCGCCTGCCCACGGTCTTGAACAAGGCGACGCCCAGGCGTTCTTCCAGGCGGCTAAGCTGCATGCTGACGGTGGATTGGGTTTTGAACAGGCGTTCACTGGCGCGCAGTACGCCGCCGCTGTCCACAACGGTAACGAAGGTTTGCAGTAATTCCGTGGAAATATCAGGTAGCTTCATATATCAAATATCTTGAACTATATGATCATTAAATATTGATTTTTATGAATCATAGAGCGAACTAAGATGAAATAAAAGTTCAGTACAGATCCAAGAGGGTATGAGTATGAAAGCTCTGACTATGGCGCAAGTGTTTCTGATGACGGAAGCCGCTCGGGAAGATCCCGCGAAGAAAGCCCGTACCGTGGACTATCGAATTGAAGAGGATGGAAGCATCGATTATCGCTACTACATCAATCGGGCCCATGAGATGCGAGCCGAATATGCGCGCTCTTTAGTGAGTAAGTTGTGGAGGAGACTGCGTGGTTGAGCTGAGTTTCCAGTCTACGGGAACGTCTTCCATCGCCAATCTGCCGTCTTTGTCGCTGGAATAGCGGATTTTGACAGCGCCGCCTTCCACGACAAAGCGCATCGGCCATTTAACGATTTTTCCTTCCTGACCGTATTCCACTGGGGATGAAGCCAGCGCCTTCTGTAAAGGTTGTCCGCAGGCGTCAAAGGTCGCAGGGGGACTGAACAGGGAAATATTTTCTATTCTGTCCGGCCAGCCGCTGACATGAAGATATAGCTCATAAACGTTATCACCGATTTGCTGGGTCTCCAGCAATTCGTAGATATTGCCGAACAGACATTCCTGCGAAGCCGCGTTGCCGCGGGTGTTGGCTTTGAAATACAAAGCAAGGCCCATCGCGGGCAATATCACCGCCAGCACAGCAATTAGTTTTGAATAGTTCGAAATCCCCATGCCTTCATCATGCGCCTTCACCGACTAGCGCTCGTATGTTAGCAGAAACAATTAGGATGAGGCGTCTCCTCAGCATTAAACTGGGTTAACCTTTGGCGCAGTATGAACCTGGGCCGTTACCCGTACGTCTGTTCGTATAATGTCGTACTGTTGACGCACTGTTTGTAGAGGTCTGATCCGGCGTTATGGATTTACTGAGAGTATTGTTGTCGCTGACGGTATTCGTCGGCGCGGTTATCGGCGTTGTAAGCCAGTTCACCTATGGATTTAACGGCTGGATACTGGCCGCATCTATTGCAGGATTTATCCTCGCTCACTATCTCTGGCCAAGTAAAAAACACCGTCGCGGCGATAGCGGTTGGCTGGATGCTTTGGATTGGCTGGAGTTCATCATCGACATTGGCTTTGAGCTGGTCATGCTGCCATTCCGCCTTATCCGCGCGCTGTTTCGCGACGGGGATGTCGGCGTCGATTTGTAGGAAAGCTCTAGAGGAGGCGGTCGAGTATTCTTATCCGGGCGCGTACATTTCCCGCTCCGGCGATCTCCATATCGCTTATACATGGCGGCGTAAGACGATCAAGCATGTGTCCTTCACCGCGGGGGAGCTACGGGAGCTGATGGATGCGGTCTGATTTTTTGCTCTTTACAAAGCGGCTTTATCTTGGCCTTGTGTGATTAGGTCGTTGTTTCACTGATCAAAATATCGTTTAGAAGTGTTTCCAGGCTTTCCACTTCCAAAGCCTGACGGTCGATGACTTCGATACGACTATCCGGCGCTTCGGCGACGGTATAAACGGTGACGCCGCCATTCTCTGCGTTGATGACCGCCGCTCCCTCCGTTGTGCGAAACACGCCTTTGCAGCGCTCCACATCCAGAGAGTAGACCAGGTTCAGCACTTCTTTCATATCAAACAGGTACTTGGGAGAGAACACCCATCCGCAGCTGAAATAGCCGTCGCCGCGATTTTCTTTGCGTACGATATCCTGTTTGGGGGCGAGAGCAATGTCGATGAATGGCAGCTTGCTCTCTGGCGGCGCCGGAACGCTATAGTCGCTGGGAGCGGCCGTATGTTGCAACCAGCTCGGATCTACGCGTCCGTGCTTAATCCAACCGATGGCGTCTTCATGTAAGTCTGGTCTGGTCGTCTTTACCCACTCGTAAAACGCCTGCTTGTCATCCTCAGAGCATAAGTCGGTTTTATTGGCGACAAGTATGTCGGCAACCTGAATCTGCTTCCTGAAATTCTCGTTCTCACTATAACGCGTGTCGTTGATCTTCCTGGGGTCCAGCAATGTCATGGTGGCCTGAATGCGTACGATGTCCCGATAATGCTCGCCGTTAAGCGTGGCGATGATTTCATCAGGATGCCCCAGGCCGGTCGGCTCGATCAGCAAGCGGTCGGGCTTGCGCGCCAGCAACATATTCAGCCCGATCTGCATGGGCAGGCCGTTCACGCAGCACATACACCCGCCGGGAACCTCTTTCACCAGCGCGCCTTTGCTGGAAAGAATGGCGCCGTCGATGCCGACTTCTCCGAACTCATTTACTAATACAGCCCAGGTTTCATTGGCGGGCTTTTGGTCCAGAAGGTGAAGAATGGCGGTGGTTTTTCCGGCTCCCAGGAAGCCGGTGATAATACTGGTGGGGATTCTGTTAGGCACTGCGTTCTGTTCTTGGGTTGGCATTATGCGAGTCCCTTTGCGTCGTCGGTCCGTGGAAACGGGTGTTATGTTATAACAACTCTTTCCCCTGGGCCAGACGCAATGAACCTGTAATTTCTCCGTCCGAATAAACCCTACAATTCCCCGGGAGTGGCGCCGAAGGCGCGTTTAAAGGCGGTGACGAAGTTGGAAGGGTGGCGATAACCTGCTTTGTAAGCGGCTTCTCCAATACTCAGTTCTTTTTTCAGCAATGCATCGCGCGCCGACTCCAGTTTTCGTTGGCGCACGTACTCGAAGACGGTGCGTCCGTAGGCGTTCTTAAAGCGACGTTGGAGCGTGCTGACGCTCATGCCGACTGCTGCAGCGGTCTCCTCCAGAGAGTCGATAGTGTCCAGATGCGCTTCAATGAATTCACGAGCGGTAGCGATTCGCCGGTTATCCTGAGGTTTTAGAGTTTCGAAGGCGTCAGTACGCGGCTTGTTGATGTGTTGAGGCAGCATCAGCATGCCGTCGCTGAGTAACTCCATCGCGCGACTCTCAATATACAGGCTCAGGAGCAGATGATTGAGAGGGGGAGGATTGAGGATCTGTTCCGCCAGCGCGATCAGGCGGGTTGAGGCGGGCCATTTGGCGAAGATCACGTCCTCGCTGAACAGTTCCTCCATGACAAAAGGCGCAGCGCCTTCTTCTTGGCTTCTGCATTCCAGCCACTCCCGGCTGACGGAAATATTTACCTTGGTCAGGCAGCGATTGGCCCTGAGGCGGCGATGAAAGGTCTGATGCCTGGGGATGGACAGGGCGAAACATTCCGGACCTGCGCCGCCCGCTTCAAAGTTGCTGTCGCCGAGGTCAAAGTCCAGTTTGCCTCTTAGAATGACCGATAGCGTTAGTTTGGGCGGCAGCTCCATGCTGGTGGACAGCGTCTGCAGCTCTTTGAGGTCGCTAAGGTGCACGGAAAGGCCGGACGGATAACTGGTCAGCGCGAAGCGTCCTTCCATGATCGCGTCCTTGTGATGAGACTCCGAATACTCTATTTGCTGCCGGTAGCCTGCGTCGTTTGCCAGTCTGATCAGCTCGTCCGCATCAATGCGGGGGGCGCTCGACTGAGCCGCGTTTACCATGTGGCGATACCTCATAACGTTTCGACGATTTTGCATAAGCATTGAGCCTTAATCATAGCCCATGTTAACGATAATATAATTGATAATAATTCTCATTAATATATCCCGGCGCTCAGTGATTGCATCCGGGCGGCTTTTTGTCGTCTGGAGCGTTATTGCGCGCGGGTCCGGCTGGCTCTTAATTAGAGGTATTGAAATGTCCTTTCATGTTGTCCAAAGGTTAGCGCGTTCCGCCCATATTCCTTTCCCTCCCGCCAAGTTGCCGCTTGCATTGCGCTGCGCGTCTCTGGCGGTGGCTCTGACGCCGGTCGCCGGCGCCGTCCAGGCGGAGGAAAGCACCAACCTGGCGCCAGTGACAGTATGGGGGACGGAGGTGTCCAGTTCTTCCGTCTATCTGGGGGAAGAAGATATCTCCATCAAGCAGGCTGACCACCTCAGCGACCTGTTGCGGGACCAGCCTGGCGTGGAAGTGGGTGGCACTCATTCCGTCAACCAGCGCATCAACATCCGCGGTCTGGACGATACTGATCTGGATATCCGCATTGACGGCGCCAGCCAAAACAACTTCATGTACCATCACATGGGCAATCTGCTGATCAACGCGGATATCCTGAAGGCGGTGGATATTCAGGTCGGCGCCAACTCTATCGTTCATGGTGGTTTGGGGGGCGGCGTTAACTTTGAGACCAAAGACGCGAAAGACTTGTTGAAGCCAGGTCGCGACTTCGGCGGTAGGCTGTCTTTCTCTCACTTCACCAATGACGCTAATCAGGGCTCTCTAACCGGCTATGGAAAGCTGGGCGACAGCTTTGACTTCCTGGCCTATATGCTGGTGAATGACCGAGATAATCCCGAAGATGGCGATGGTGTTGAGAACGTCGGCAATGACGGTAAAATCAAAGACCATTTGATCAAGCTGGGTTACGACATCGGCGAGTATGATCGTCTTGAGTTTGGTTATGGCGCATATCGGGACGAAGGTAATTACACCTACCGTCCGGATATGGGGCCGGCGACGAATACGACTATTCCCGGTAGCTCATTACCCTATCCAACGGAATATAACCGTGACACTTACACTCTGAACTACGACATGGATCGCGGCGATCTGCTGAACATGCGCGTGAGTCTGTCTCACAATGTACTGGATCTAAGGCGCGATGAATCCATCGTATCCGGCGGCATCATCGAAGGAGAGGCGATCAATTCGGGAGTCAACGCGACGGCGCAGACGTTGACCGAAGCATTTGGCTTGGAACACTTATTCACCTATGGCTCCGATATCCTGCGTCAACAGGGTATCTCCTACAAAGATGGAGAGCAGTTAACTAAAGAGAAGGCGTTGAATATCGCCCTGTTTGCAGAAGATCGCGTCACGTTCGACAGTGGCCTTTCTATAACGCCTGGCGTCAGGGTTGACCGCTATAACCTTGATTCCGTCAATGCAGATAAGACTTATACGGAGCTGTCTGGCGCGCTGGCGGTTGAAATGCCCGTAACGGATGCGTTAAGTGTTCGCGTTTCCACGACTCAGACGTTTAAAGGGCCTGAGTTGTCGGAGATCTTCAATAACGCAGGGGGGACCAAAACACCTAATCCAGATATCAGGCCCGAAGACGGTCATAACGAAGAGTTTGGCGTTAACTACTTTAAGCCTGACGTATGGGGAGCTAAGTCAATCGCCGCTGGCGTGACTTTATACCGTACGAAGATCCATGATGTAATAGAAACTGGCGACATGGATGAAAATGTGGGAACCGCCGTTATCGATGGTTATGAAGCCAGCTTTAAGTACTCCTTGACCGACCTTTCCCTGATGCTGACCTATGCTTCCATGGACTCGGAAGTGCGTCGTCATGATGGTTCGATTACACCGCTGGATCGAGAAATTGGAGACACTATAGGCGTTATCGTAACTTACTATGTGCCCAGTTCTGATCTGACGTTTGACTGGAACGCTCAATTCGTATCCGAGGAAGACAACGTTGCCGAAGGCTCGGAAAATAAAGAAGGTTATCAAGTGCATAATGTGTCTATGCAATGGTTGCCGAAAGGACAGCTTGATGGTGTGGCGGTGACTTTCGGTATTGAAAACCTGTTTGATGAGCTGTACACCGCTCACGCTTCACGTACTGGTATAAGCAATCACCCTAGATTTGGTGAGCTGTTGTTGAATGACTACGAGCCAGGCCGTAACTACAAATTGACGTTGGCGTACTCGTTCTAATGCCTGCGTAACAAGGACGCTTATCAGTGATTTCGGCGACGGGGCGCTTTGCGAGGAACTTCAAAAAGTAAGCCCCGGATCGTCGGCTCTCTGTGTTGACGGTCTTAACATAAGAAGGAAAACCCTATGCTTAAATCTGTCGCGACAGTACCCACAGGCTCTGCGAGCCTGTACCTCAACAAACTTTGCAAACACTTTCGCCATAAAGTGCCGGCGGAATGGGACGATCATGAAGGACGGGTGCAGTTCAAGCCCGGTACTTGCGTGATGAAAGCCGATCAGGCGACGCTGGAAATGGTTTGCGAGGCGGAGAACGAGGAAGCGCTCGGCGTGGTTCAGTATATTCTGGACGATCACCTGGTTCGCTTTGCGCGTAAGGAAGAAATTCAGGTTCACTGGCGTCGCATCGATTAAGCCGGTAAGTGTCTTATCAATATGGCAATGATATTGGCATGTTAATAATCAGGCGCATGGATGCGCCTGCGCGGCGGCAAGCCGCGGGAGACAGGGCCTGACCTGTGCAGGCCCTGTCGTTGCAGACAAATGGAAGGAAGCTATTTGTCTGCCTGATTAATAGCAGTATTACGCGTTCGTCCTGCGTCTTCCGGGCGGCGCGTTTTTTCGTTTGTGGAGGCGCGCCTATAACGCAGGGTAAAGAAGCCGCCGAGTTGCTGGGGTGAGAAAGCGTAGCGGATAAGTTAAAAAGGGAGCAACAGAGAGTTGCTCCAAGAGGGGGTACTAAATCGCTTGCGCAACAAAGTTCTTCAGCTGGGCCATACCGACCGCGCCGCTGTGATTAGCCACCGCTTTGCCGTTCTTGAAAACAATCAGCGTGGGAATGCTGCGGATGCGCATTGCGCCTGCGACCGCCTGATTGTCATCAACGTTGACTTTGACGACCTGGATGTCGTCAGCCATCTCTTCCGCCAGTTCATCCAACACTGGCGCAATCGCCCGGCAGGGGCCACACCACTCAGCCCAAAAATCCACTAATACCGGTTTGTCTGAATTGATGACGACGTCTTTGAAGTCTGCATCGGATATGTGCTTTACGAATGCGCTCATGGTTCACCTCAAGTCTGAAACTGTGTAACTGAGGCCATAATGGGGACGAAACGCAAACAGGACTAATTGACCTTTTATATGGCGCTGATTAGGAAAGGTGATGATGGTTTGGGCTTGGGGCAGGGCGCTTGCCTAAGGCTTAAAGTGCGCCGCCAGTTCTTTCAGTCTCGCGCCTAACTGATGCAGGTTGCGCACGGTCTCCTCCACCTGGCGAATGCCGCTGACGTTGCCCTGACTGGCTTCCCGGATGCTTTCTATCGCCTGGGCGACCTGATCCATGCCGCTGATTTGTTGCTGGCTGGTGGCGGCGATTTGTATCGCCATTTGACTGGAGGTCGTTGCATTGTCCATTAACGCCTTGATCGCTTCGCCACTGAATTGCGCCCGCTGCGAACCAATCTCCACCGCTTTGTGGCCTTGCTCAGCGACAAGTACGGTTTTGTTCATGGCCTTTTGGATATCCGACAGAATCGCGCGCACCTGTTTGGTCGCTACTTTGGATTGCTCCGCCAGTGACTTGACTTCCTGCGCCACGACGGAGAAGCCTCGCCCAACCTCGCCGGCTTTAACCGCCTCAATCGAGGCGTTCACGCCCAACAGGTTCGATTGCTCCGCCAGATCGTTCACCGCGGCCACCACGTCGCCGATTGTCTGGGTCTGATCACATAACTGAGTGATGCTTTCACCTATGCTTTCCATCTGCATACGGATTTGTTGCATTCCCTGCAGTGCGTCATTCACGGCGGCGTGACCCTCTTTAGCGACTTTGCGAGTCTGCTCGACGCTTTCTACAACCGTTTTGGCTTTACTGCCCGCTATTAGCGCAGTTTGCTTGACCTGCTCAACCGTGGCGGCGATTTCGCTGATGGCGGTGGCGGTGTCCTGACTGCTGGTCACCGCCTGATTGACGGAGCACATGATTTCTTCATTGGCTGTGGAGAGTACTGAAATGACCTCATGCAAATCTTTGCGCAGTCGATTGGCCTTGTCGTCCGCCAACTTGCGCTCGGAGATGTCAAAAATAGTCGCCAGCACCATCGGACCTTCTTCCGAGGCCATGGGATTCAAGCCTATATCCACTGGGAACTCGCTTCCGTCGCGTTTGCGTCCGTACAGCTCGCGACCGGCGCCCATGCTGCGAGTACTGGGGTAGGCGAAAAAAGAATTTATAAAGCTGGCGTGGTGACTGCGAAAGCGATCTGGGATGAGAATCTCAACAGGTTTGCCGACCACTTCGTTCCTGGAATAGCCGAATATTTTTTCCATTTGCGCATTCACCAACGTCACCTCGCCATGTTTGTTAACCACCACGATAGCGTTTGGCGCGGACTCAACGACTTGACGAAAACGCTCCTCGGCGCGTTTGCGTTCAGTGATGTCGACAATACTGGCCAACGCCAGCGTCTTACTTCCCGAGTGTATTGGCGTGAGGCCAATCTCTATGGGGAGCTCCGTACCGTCTTTGCGCATTCCAAACAGGTCGCGCCCGGACCCCATGGCGCGTCGCACGGGATGAGCGAAGAAACTACTGCGTTGTCCGGGATGTGCGCTCCGAAAACGATGGGGAACCAGTATTTCAACAGGCTGACCAAGAAGTTCCTGGCGGGAATAACCAAAGCCCAGTTCAGTCTGCGCGTTCACCATTTGAATAAGCCCGTCCTGGTCGATCAGAACTATGGCGTTGGGGGCGTACTCCACGACGTTGTGTAACGTTTTCCGTTCCGCTTTGCCACGGAACAGGCTCTCCTTGAACTGCTCCCATACGGAGTTCTTCATAAGTATATTCCCAGCGATTGTTCCCATCCTCATAAGCAAGAATAGACAAGATTTGTGGCGGCTGTCGGCATATACGTGATATTGGACTAGGTTTGCGCCGGGATACCGCGAGCCGGATTTTTGGTCGGCCGCATAGACAGCAAAATACCAGTTCTCCGGAAAGTAGCGTCGTCGTCTTGGCCTGCAATGATACGAAACTTCTACCTGGTTATGAATTTACGCTTGTGGGCCAAACGATTTTCACTGAAGCTGCTCTTCTGAACTGGATGTACTCTCAGTTAATTTGCAAAAATGATTGTTTTTCAAAGGATTAGTAAATGGAAATAACTTGCCACTGCGGAAACGTCAAACTATCAATGGCGCGCCCACCGGCTGAAGTCGGAAAGTGCAACTGTTCTATATGTCGGAGATATGCCGCTTTATGGGGATACTACTCGCCCGAAGAGGTAGAGATCGGGTTTGAGAAAGAAAAGTCGGTTTTTTATATATGGGGCGACAGGGAATTGGAGTTCCATCGCTGCAATCTCTGCGGATGCGTCACCCACTATGTCACGACGCCTAAATGCCCGGGGGAAATCGTGGCGATTAATATGAACATGGCGCCTTTGGATGTGCTTGCGACTATCCCGGTGCGTGAAATTCATGGAGCCGATTAATAGATATCTATGAGTACGCAAGGACTGCAGCAGTGTTCTGTCGCATTCTTATCCGACAATTCTCTTTCCCGACGTCGCTTAGCGGCGTCGTCATCCCTGTGTTGCCGCACGTTATTCGGATGACTGTTTTTTGTTTATCAAAAGCGCTTAGGCTCAGAATATAATAGGGCGCATTATTACAAAGAAAAAACTAACTACATCTCCCAAAACATCCCTGATTTAAGGATTAACGAATGGCATTTGATTATGGCTCTATCGACCTGGGGCTGAAAAATCCTTTCAAACTTGAAGGCGCCGTGACGGCGGGCAGCGGCGCGGTTCAGGTTTTGATCGCTTTATATCTTCTTGTGACGGCGGCGAGCGTGGTCAAAGACGACGCCGCTTCAGGCTGGATACTGATGGGCTTTGGCGTGCTCGTTCTGAGCATCGGCGTTATCGCCTTATCTTCCGGCGTTTATGCGATGCTGCGTTATTTTGTCGGGCGTAATCACCCCACTTCGTTAGCGATAAATCAGAGTAAATCCCAGGCCAGTACGGCGCAGGAAGAAAAGACATACGTGGGATATGACCATCGGCAGCTGGAAGAAATGCTGATGGGGCGCAAGAACACCACCTTTGTGGAGCCGAAAGGTTTGCTGGCGCGTTTGATTCACAGTCTTGTTCCCAAGCTGCTGTTTATGCCGTATCCGGTCAGGAATCTGTCGCAACGTCTGTTCGGCGCCTGGATAAACACGGCGGTAATGTTGGTCGCCTACGCGTTTGTCGCGTTTGTGTCGCTGGCTGGTTTTGCCGGCGAGGCTGGCGAGTTGGCCTTTCCCGTGTATACGGCGTTATTGATGGCCTATTTGTTGTTTACCTGGAGAGCAGCAGGAAAACCCCTGGACCGGAAAGCGGAGAAGCAGGTTGAGTCGCTGGGCGGAGGCTCGCTCGCCAAAGTGATTGCGCTCTCGTTCATTATTCCGCTGGTCGTCGGCCTGGCCCTGTCCTGGGGCATGTCGCAGTGGAAGATTTCGCGGGAGGATGTTGAAGGTTGGTTGACGCAACTGCCCGACCTGCATGCGGAGCTCTACATAATCGGCGCATTGCTCGCTGCCGCCGCCAGCAGTGTGATTGTAGTGCTGATGTTGAGTCGGCGTCTGAGTAGCGCTGAGCCTGTCGCTGAAGTCTCTGAGCTGCGGGAAAACTGGCAGGAGTCCGTGCATCCCAAAGAAATTTTCATCAATCTCGATAACCTTGTCATGGCCAACCGCCGTTACAAAGAGGTTCCGAACCGGGTATATCGCGAGCTCGATCCGAAACTCGACGAGCAGGTGGACGGCAAAGGCGGCTTCAGAGGCGAAATGATTCAAGAAGTGCAGCCGAAGGTCAGGGCCTTGGAACTGGGTGAGCTCTTCAAAAAGCTGCGAGCAGCGGCGTTGGTGACGGGAAATCTCCTGTTCATCGCAGCGACTGTGTACACGTTGATGCTGGCGTATGCGTTGGTGGATCTATACGCTTTTACCTCGCAGACCGGCGTCTCGTCCTTGAAAGAGTTATGGGGAACGCCGCGCTTTGAAGAATGGGCGGGGCTGCTGATGAGTTGCGTACATATGTTTCTGATCGGTTTGCTGCTCAAGTCTTTCGCCAAACTGCTCAGTGGCGCGGCGCATTTGTTTTTCGCGGAAATCCAGTTTGAATCGCTGCTTGTTTACTTTAAGTGCGAAGGCACTTTTACCGAGTCGAAAATTTCCACCGGAACCGGCATCCACGACAGCACCCGCTCGGAGAATACCTTGGTGCGTTGCAGCATTACGCCATGGGTGATCGTATCGCGTATCGTCTCAACCACCTTCGCCGCCACCGGAATGAGAAACCTGGAGCATCCCAGGCATATTCTGGAGATGCACCGGGATGACGAGCAGTTGCAGGAAATCAAGCACGACGTGGTGGCCTTCTTGAAAGACAGAGAATCCATCGCCGCGATCACCAGTGCAAGAGATCTGGGCAACGCGTCGCAGATTCATCAGCTTAATCAGCAAACCCGGGCTATTCCTGCCCAGCAAACGCTGGCTCATGATGAGGCGGCGGCTGGCTTTCTCAGACAGGAATCAGAGCGCGACGACCCGCATTAGCGTAAAGCTAAGGCCGCCGCATCGTGGCGGCCTTGATGACTTGCTTCAGTGAGTCTGCGAGCAGCTCAGGCTGCACACTTGATTACGCCCATTGTTCTTGGCCTTGTATAGCAACTCATCCGCCACGGCCAGCATGTGCTCAAAGTGTTCGCCGTTGGTCTCATCACAAATGCCGAAGCTCATGGTGACTTTCATGCCTTCGGCGATGCTATCCCATGGATGCTGTTCAATGGTTTTGCGGATTCTCTCCATCATCTCCATGGCGGCCTGGGGAGAGGTATTGGGGAGCGCCAGCACCATTTCCTCGCCGCCGTAACGGGCCACGATGTCGCTGTTGCGGATACTGTTCATAAGGATCTTCGCCACTTGTTTCAGCACTTCATCGCCCACGACGTGAGAGTAACCATCGTTGATGCGCTTGAAGAAATCGATATCTCCCAGCACCAGACAGAAACCGTTGCCGTAGCGCAGCGCGTTGGCGTGAAGCACTTTGACTTCTTCATTGAAAAAGCGGCGGTTATAAAGCCCGGTGAGTTCGTCGCGAATGCTGAGTTCTTTGAGCTGCTCCGCCTGCTTGGCGATTTTGTTGCGGGAATCCTCCAGGTTTTTGTAAGCCTCGTGCAATTGGGTGTTCATCAGGTTGAACGCCTTCGCCAGAGCGCCGACTTCATCTTCGGATTTGACTGGCACCTGCTGCTTGAACTCACCCTCCGCCATGCGATTCACCGCGGATGTCAGATGGTTAAGCGTGCGCACGAGACGGCTTCCTTCCCAGATCCCAAACGGAATGATGAACACGATCGCTCCCAATGCGGAGAAGAGCAGCGTTTCTCTCAGGGTGTGCAAATAGGCGAGGTCCGCTGTCGAGAGATCCGGCTCGCCGCTGGAAAGCGCGTAGGCCACCAGACGGCCTTTCACCCAGAGCGAGTCAGCGCCTGACAATTCTTCTTCGGTGAGCTTCTGACCAATTTTATAATCCTTGCCTGCGTGCAGAATGTGGCCCTGGGTGTCCGTCAGCACGAACGCGAAGGGCAGTTCCTCCGATGCTTTGGAGCCCGGGCGGCGCCTTGGCGGGGGGAGCCCGGAAAAATAGGGCGCGTCCGCTTGACCCTGTGGCCTCATGTGCGGTGAATTGCGAGGCGTACGATGTAGCTTGCGGTTATTCTCCTCCGCTATGGCGAAACGCAACGCGTCTTTTTCCGTGTCCCAGGAGTTGTTTTCTCGAATATAGCGTTCAATGGCGGCTTGAAAGCGCCCATAATGCGCAACCTTGGCATGCTCGACGAATTCATGCTCCACCATGATGGGCGTCATGATGGCGACGATCATTACGACTAGCAGACTGGTGGAAATAAGAGCCAAAACGAGTTTTGCTTTTAATGAGGTCACGGCGTTATCAGTCAGTGAACGTGGTGGATTATTGTAGCCTTTCCTGAATAGGTGTTCCTGCCTAGTATAGCTCAGCGTGATAACGCCGCTTAGGTGGGGCCGAAAGTATAAGATCGGCGCCGCCTGCGCGGGCTTTCATTTGGGGAAAGAATGGGAAAAGAACGGGAAAAGAAATGGAGGGAAGTGGTTGACTGACTATTTAAAGAATGCGTTTCGGGGACTGGAGTTGAGTCCGCCCTTATTCTACAAGTGGCCCACTGGTATCCGGTTCGAAATTGGGTCGCCGGAGATGGGGGCCTGGATAAATAGGGAAAAAAGAGTTCTGAATAACCATTACTTCGAAAAAGCGCTGCATCGCGCGCTCTCGATCTGTAATGCGGCTTTTTCAGCGACAGATGAAGTGGATGTTGTATACGAGACACTTCGACATCGTCGCCACAAAATAAAAATAAAGAGCCATATCATTCGACAGGTGAGCAGCTCTGGGCATAGAAACGTAATATTTGAGTCAAGAAAGGCGGGCAGCCTTAAGGGGCTACATTGGAAAACTGCGTATGTAACCGGAGCGACCTCCAGTGAGATCAATTACGCAGCAATATTTTTATCAATAGTGAATGCCGATTTCTCCCGACGGAAGCCTTCACTTCGTGGCCGATGTTATTTGGTGAACCGCACCAGAGGAATGGTTTTGCACCTGTATGACGACCGCGGCCTGGACTTAATCGCCACTGAAAAAAGCGCGTTGCGGGAAATCTACACTCGCTATAACGCTTGGATTCTGGCTTATGATAAAGCGAGAATCGATGCGATGTTCTCAGACGAGTAACCTCCAGCTCCAGCGCTAATCCGCCTGCAGCAGTCGTTTGCTCCGTAGCGCGCCGCTTGAGAATTCACACTCACACGCCAACCGAAAGAATGGGGCTTCATGATTTAATATGTCCAGCCTTTCTGGCGAGGCGCCTGATCGCAGCGCAATAAACCCACTCGCCTCGGCGTCACGAATAACAGTTTCCATCAACGCGCCCTGCGGCAGTTCCTCGCAGAATGCCTGCAGTGGATGCTCCAGGCTCCATCTCAGAGCGATCACGGCCCCGATCAATGTGACGATGATCGCAATGGGGATGACTATTTCCTTAATTAACGACAGCAGAAAGCCTGATAATTTCATCGCTCGATCTCGTTCCTCTAACCAGCGCCTTAACCTGCATTTTTGAGCATGCATTTTGGTTATCGTCCAGCTCGTCCGCCGCTAATTTGATCCCTGCAAAATAACTTTTACAAACATGACCTTATAACGTCACTTTGTACTTTTACGATGTACACTCCTTGGCTCAAGACAAAGGAATTCATGCTACAAAAGGAGGCATTGTGAAAACCATAACCCCATTCATTATAGGCGTGAGCGCGGCGTTCGTCGGGCTGGCTGATGCGGCGCCGGCGGGATCGGCGGACGCTTTCAGCGCGTTGGGCGGACGCTCGGAGCTGTACCGGGGCGGAGTGGAAGTGATTCCTTCCGACAACGGTGAGGTCACACGGGAGTTTGCGGAAGGTCGGGTTTTTGAAGATCGTAACCGTAACGGCAAGCTGGACCGCGGGGAGCGTGGATTGCCGCGCGTGCGGGTGTCCAACGGTTATGATGTGGCGCTGACGGATCATCGCGGTTATTACAAGCTACCCGCAAAGTCCCGAGGGCTGAATGAATTCACCCTGTTCGTCACCAAGCCGGCCGGATTCGAATTGCCGGTCAATGAAGACAACGTCCCGCAGTTTTCCTATCACCATATCCCCAACGGTTCCCCAGAGCTGCGCTTTGGCGGGCTGCCGGCCAGCGGACCGCAGCCGAAGGCGGTGAATTTCCCCATGGTGCGCGGTCCCTATAAGAAACGCTTCAAAATTGCGGTATCCGGCGACACACAACCTTATTCCAACAACGAAGTCGGCTATGTGCGGGATTCTCTGGCCGCCGAACTGGCGGCGAGAGAGGATTTGGAACTGGTGATGATTGAAGGCGACATCATTGGCGATGATCTGGGCTTGTATCCTCGCCTGAAGAAAACCCTGAGCGTCGCGGGCGTCCCTGTTTATCTGACGCCGGGTAATCATGATATCGATAATGACGCCACCAGCGACAAGCACAGTCTGGATACGTTCAAACGCGAGTGGGGGCCTGCCTATTATTCCTTCGACGTCGGCGATGTGCATTTTGTCGTGCTGGATAATGTGCGTTATCCCTGTACGCCTGAGTCGGACAACGCCGACGGCAAGCACGGATACTGCGACAACCCGTCGACCGCTCCCACCTATAATGGCGTTATCGACGAAGCGCAGGTGGAATGGCTGACCAACGACATTGCCGCGACCGAGGAACATAAATTGATTGTGCTTAACATGCACATTCCATTGGTGTCGTTTTCGGATATGGGCTCCACCAAGCATCAGACGGACAATGTCGCCTGGTTGTATGAGCTGCTGAAAGGGCGCCCCGCACTGGCGCTGGCGGGGCATACTCATAACCTGGAAAACATCGTCGCCGGAGAGTTCTATCAGGGCTGGGATGACGCCGTCGGCGCCGGTCCCACGCCGATTCCCCATATTATTACCGGCGCTACGGCGGGCTCTTGGTGGTCTGGCGATTTTGACGAGCACAACGCGCCTATGTCCATTCAACGCATGGGGGCGCCCCGTGGATATATGCTGTTTGAGTTCACAGGCTCACAATTCACCAGCACTTTTAAAGCCGCCGGTAAAGGACCGCAGGAGCAAATGTCCGTGGACTTCCTGTCGCCGACTTTCTTGAGTTGGTATCAGATCCTGAAGGAATGGGCGTTGACCCCTGAGGGCTCCCGTTCGCCGACGCCGCCTTTGAATATTAACGACCTGCCGGACACCAGCATACTGACGGCCGCTGACTTCGCGGGCGGCGTCAGCGCGATCATCAATGTCTGGAACGGCTCCAAGGATACGCGGGTGTGGACGCAGATCGACGATCGCCCTCCGGTGGAAGCCGTGCGCACGCAAAGTGGAACCGGTGAGGGCAAGAGCAACAGTCTTGATCCCTTTGCCCTGAAAAAGCAGATGTATGTGTATCGCTACGCCGCCAGGAGCGAGTCAGGAGAGGCGCGGGCGCAGGGCTTTGAGCTGTTTAATGGCGCCCGTTTCGGCGCCGCCGATCCGCAGCCCTCCGGCGCTTCCATGTGGACGGAATCCTCCAACCATATCTGGTCGCTCAATATTCCAGGGGATTTGGCGCAGGGAGCGCATCTGTTGAAGATCCATGTTCGCGACGGCTACGGTCAGGTTTTCACCAGCGTTAAAGCCTTTGAAGTCATGGACGAGCGGCCAGCGCCCTATTTCCGCAAGGAAGTGTTTGAGTAGTCTTATACCAGGCTGTCTACGCCACAGCGGGGGCCAGTCCTCGGCTGTGGCGTACGTTTAGTCGAACCGTTATGCGCGTTGCGCGCCCCGCTTACGCCACCAGCCCATACTCATCCACATCAGGCCGCAGATAATCAGGCTCTGCAATAGGGCGGGCTCAGAAACCACATTCACTCCGCCATTATTCACCGTTGCAGCGATGGGGTTGCCGAGAGAGTCTCCCAGCGCGTTGACGACCACTGAGAAATAACTGAACCCAGGCGACAGGGCGGTAAAACTGAGCGAGGCCAGCAGGAAGGAATTGCTCTGATGGGCGTCCAGGTCCGCAGGAATATCCAGAGACAAGTCGAACAGGTTCAGCTCACCGGGAGCGAGAAGCTCGGCGGACATGGGATTGAGGCCGAGCCCCAGCACATCCAGCTGGCTATCCGAGTCCAGTGCGACGCTGTCTATGACGCCATTGGCGTCTGCGTCCGTAGTGTCGATAGCGACTGCGCCGGGAGCGAAGCTGAGATTCAAATCAAAGGTGGACAACGATGGCGCGCCGCCGGGCGCCAGACCGCTGATAGAAATATCCACGGTAAACAGCTGGCCTGGAAGCACTGTGGAGGTGGATGGCAGAACAGTAATGACCGCGGCTTGGGCCTGCATGCCGCAAAACACCGCTATGGCGAACGTTAATAGAAGCGACGTCAGAACGCTTTTCAACACATGGGCGATAGACATAAACCGAGAAGTAAACATAAAAGCTCTCCCTGTTGGGTTGAGGCCGGAGCTGGCGGCTTGCGCCGCCACTCCGGTTTCCGGTTAGTGCTAGTGAACGAATATAAACGTCAAAACGACGATGGCGCTCAGTGCGTCGCGCAATAAGGTCGGGTGCACAGCAGCCGCAGTTGGCGCGCATCCAGGCTGGTGATCATGCCGTCGCCGTCCAGATCCCTGGGATCGTCGCTGCCTGAAGCCGGCGTGTTGCGGGCGGAGATCACCTCATCCAGATCATCCCGGTCCACATCGCCGTCGCCGTCAATGTCGCCTTTGACGGGGCCGGAATAGCCCTCGAACTCGCTGGCGGCGTAGCCTTTGGTCGCCGCGACATTGCTGGCCACCAGATTGCCGCCGCTGGAGCCGTACATCAGCAGGCCGCGCACATAGTAAGGACCGGCGACGCCATTCTGACCAATGGGAAGCCCGGCGAAATTGAATTCAATCTCCGCGTCCCCTTTGAGGAGGGAGCCGGTTTTTGAATTGAAGCCGATTTCGGCGCCTTTGACGTCCACCAGTCTTGCGCTCCAGGTGTACACGTCGGATCGGGCCAGAGAGACGCCAACCTTGACCCGGAGCAAGTCATAAAGACCATTGCCGTTGTTGTCGACGCCCGCGTCGCTGGAGGCGCCTGTCAGTACGATAGCGCCGGGCGTTGAGATAGGCTCGAAATCGCTATGACTGTAAGTCCTGGTGGCGTCTCTGTGAGCGGCCTGATCGACAATTTTCAGCGTATCCGGATGGCGCAACGTGACTCTGACGAAATAGGGACCGTCCAATTGCAATTGGTTGATTTCAGGACCGGAGAAGTTCAACGTGATGGTTTGTTCGCCGCGGCTGAACGTCTTGACTTCATCCATAAAGACCGCCAAGGGACCAGCGGCGTTACTCAGCGCCGCCGACACCAGAAAAGTTCCCGAGGCTCTGAGTTCTGCGTTGAACTGAACTTTCAATTGCTCGAACAGTCCGTTGCCATTGGTGTCTACGCCCTGGTCGGAGAGACTTCCGGTGATATCCAGCAGTCCCTCAAACTCACCATGGTGATAAGCCTGGGTCAGCGCGCCTATATCCGCCTGACGTTCTCCGTCTGCATTGAACAGACCGACCACCAGCTCGTAGGGACCATCTTCGCCGGAACGGAATATGGTGGAGCCGAGGAAGCGCAGGGACAAGCTGTGGGCGCCGCTGTCCAGGGCGAAGCGCTCCGTCGTGTTGGCGACGGTTTTTCCAGCCTTCATCAGGGTTCCTTGCAGGATGTATTCGCCCGCTGTGGCGACTTTCGCCTGCACGACAGCCTCAAGGTAGTCGTAGCGGGCGTCGCTGTCGGTATCCACTGCGGTATCGGTCATATCAGTCAGATAGGAGCCTTTTTCGCCGAATTGAGCGTAGGCGTACGCGGGAGTCGGCAGCATGGCCTGCACCGGCGTAGAGCCTTCCGCAAAGGCGATTACTTTGACGTCATAGGGGCCGTTTTTACCGGCGCGCAGGATCTGTTCGCCGGAAAACTTCAGCTCGGCGGTATATGTTCCCGGTGCGTCGCCAATAGTGTCCTGGGTAAACTTCATCGACTCGAACTCAGGCATATTGGCGATCACTTCGCCGTCTTTGTGCAATGTCGCCATCACCAGATAAACGCCCGCGCGTTTGATATCCACGCGCACATTGGCGATGAGCGCTTCATAGGCTCCATCGCTGTTGGAGTCCGGCGTCACGTACTCGACGTCGCCGGGGATACTGAGGTCGGGCTCTATCATCATCACTCCCTGATCGTTGCTGGCTGAGGCGAGCAAGGCGAACGGCGCCGGCGCTTTGTACTTGAAGTCGCCCCAGGAGTCGTAAGAGTTGGCGCCGGGCACCGGATATACCTTGGCCCCTTCGAAAGTTTCCAGATAGCCGCCATCCGCGTCGTAGTCGACCGCGCCGTTATGATTCCAGAGGATGAACTCATTCACGGCGGAGTAAATGCCGTTGAAGGTGGCGTCATAGTAATCCGGGAACAGGAACCCGCGTTTGCGCAGGCTGTGGCTGGAGAACTCATATTTGTCATAAGGTCCGCCCGCGAAGGGCCTGGCGCTGCCGGTAAAAGCGGGGTCAAGGGATGGCGCGCCGGTGGTGACGAATCCATTGCCGCGCCCGTCTGTCCGCACTGCGCTGAGGCCGCCGATTCCCAGCGTGGCCGCCATGTTCTCAAACACATCGCTGAATACATAGCAGTCGGAGTAGTCGCAAGTGATCGGGTCGGCGCTGAGCTGGGTCCAATGGCACTTGGCGACGGAGCCGAAGCTGTAGCCGTAGCGCCAGTTCAAGCCGCCGTAGGCGTAACCGCCGCTGAGCAAATGCTCAAGTACGTCGGCCTCGTCAATCAGGCCGCTGGCCCAGTCAGTGGCGTTTTGGTACCAGGAGATGCGGGGGGCGCCGGCGGTTATCGGCGTGGTTTTGGTGACAAAGAGCTTGCGAGTGATGGTGGGTAATGCGTCGCCATCCACTTTGTATTCGAACTCGACATCATAGCTGCCGATGACGTCCGGCATAGTCAGCGTCATGTCGCCTTCCGGCCCCGACCAGACTTCCGTTCCGTGCAAGGCCGTACCGACGATGCTCCATGACGCCTCTACTTCCGCATCCGATGGCAGGCTGCCTGTCGGACAAGCGTCCAGGCGGGTGCGTATTTTAACCTCGCCGGAGCCGAACCAACCGGACTCCGCCGGACCTGAAAACGGATAATCGTCTTTCGGACCGATCACTTCCGTCAGGTTGCAACTGGCGTCGGCGGTTTGTTGGTAGATGACGTCAATCAAATCGTTGGAGGCGAGATTATTGACGCGCACCGGGTTGGAATCCGTCGGCTCCAGCGTCAGCGCAACTTTCGGCTCTACCGGCAATATCAGCGCCACCCAGTCGATAGCGGTGCACCAGCGGCCAGTACTGAGCGTATCGACATTGATTTGAATGCGATTGGCGCGCGGGGCAGGGGGAGAGCCGGGCGCGGGCGGCGCCGGGAATTTAATGTTATCGATACTCACCGTGAAGGTGCTTAACTTCCAGACGTTGTTGTCGCCAGTCAACACCCCCAGACTGGTTCCGTTGAAAACGACCTCGTCCCGCTCAGGAGGCGGTGAGCCGTTATAATCCACGTCGTAGCCGGGCATGATGATGTCCACAGTGGCGGGAATAACGCCCTGGGCGATCAGGGGGGCGGAGTCAAGCAGATAGCCGTCTCCGTCAACCGGCCCGACAGAGACGTCAATCATCACGTCGATAATGAGCGGGTGCTCCGGGCTGGTATTGAACGTACATCCCGTATCCAGTCCTGGACCGTCGTCGGCGAAGAAACTGTCAGTGTCCGGAGGATCGAACGGTGAGCTGCGGGTCAACAACATCGAGGGGGCGGAGAGCCCGTTCGGCGTGGGCCATACGTCGCCATCCTCTTGTGCGAAGGATGTCTGGATTAACAGACAGCCAATCAAAAATACAAAAAAATGAGCTGCAATATACAGGAAGGAAACCGTGCGCTTTTTGTCCACCATATATCCCTTCTCCTTGGTAGATCTTATCGGAGCAGCGCCTGGGTACAGCGAGCGGCGCCCTGATTTTTATAATCACGTACTTCCACTGCTAGTGTGATGAACTATGACCAGCAGCAAGTCTCAAGCCAGTCAGGGTTATGGCCTTTATAAATCGAGTAATTGTCATCTTTTGCTGTGTCGTGGATCAGAGCAGGTTGTAAAGTAATCTGACGTGACTGTCTGGAAATCCGAATTCTGGGAAAGTTCCCAAATGCATGATGGGGGCGCTTCTCAAGCGCGAGAAGAGGAAATAACCAGAGTCAGGGGGAGGCGCCAATTATCCTGACGCCAGATTTGGCTTTATTAATATGGCAATGATATGGGCATGTTAATAATCAGGCGCATGGATGCGCCTGCGCGGCGGCTAGCCGCGGGAGACAGGGCTTGCCATGTGCAGGCCCTGTCGTTTCCGACAAATAGAAGGAAGTATTTGTCTGCCTGATTAATAGTGACGGCTCTGTGGCGAATGGGCTTTCCTTCCAGGAGGAAAATATACCCAGGAGGCCACCACCGCCAAGCCGAACAGGGAGTAAGCCAGGGTGAAGGCCCAGGACGGGGCGTCATAGAAGAGCAGGCGTTGAAACCAGTACTCTATAAAACCGCCGCTGTATGCGCCGATATTGGCTTGCTCCCGCAACCATACTTCCAGGGTGGTGAGCGGGCAGGCGATACCTAGCCAGGATTCCGCCACAACGATTGCAATCGCCGCCAGATGAGCGATTCGGAACCACCAGCCGTTTACCCAACTCCAGTGTCGCCAATTGCCGATAAGAATCAGAACCAGACCTGCGATAACAAAGGTAGCCACAAACACATGCAGCACCAGCACTGCGTCGGCGAGTAATTGATAAAGCTCTGATTGAGTAGGCATTAATGAATACCTGAATCCGTGGCCCTGTCAGTAATATAACCTTTAACACACTGAATATTATGGCAAAATATCCCCGTCGTCCATTCGCCCAGTAAGCGCCATGTCCCGAATTCATCTACGCTCCAGCCACAAGAACCTGACCAGCCATGTCGGCTTGGCCTTCCGCAAACTGCTCAAAGTGGAGAAGGCGCCCAGTAGCGAGTGGTACGGCAACGTTTTGAGCAATTGGCCGAGCAAGGCTTGTCCGAGCATCTGGTCGGGTCTAGTGTGGAGTTGCTGAAGAGGGACTGAGGCTCCGGTCAGCATGGAATCGGGGGCCGCGGTCGGTTATGTGCGCCTGGATATAGACACCTTTGTGATGGAAACAGCGATACCCGCAAATAAGGCGTGTCACGCACCTGTCAGCAAGTGGATGGTTACACGCCGATCGCCGCCTATCTGGGGAGTGAAGGCTGGTGTCAGGGGCTGGATGCGTCCGGGCAAGCAACACAGCATGAAGGACAGCGATGGGTTTTTACGGCGAGTGTTGCCGCGGGCTCAGGCGCTGACCACAGAGCCCCTGCTGATTTGGCAAGTCAGTGGCTTCTGCAACCAGAAGTATCTTTGGGCGCTACGCCAGCAACGTGAACAGGCGCGAGCGGATGGATATGTCGTCAAAGGGAATCCCCGTAGCGAAGGCCGGGATATGGCCTTTTGTGTCCAATTGGCGGAAGGACAATGACGAGAGGTCCGCGAGGGTAAGCGGGAAGCCTTTTGGGTGGAATATGTGGAATGTCGGCATGATGGGGACAGCTGGGTAGAACGGCGAGTCATTAGTGAGATTAAAAGTGATCTGTATCTGGAGCGATTATCTTCGGACAAGTTTGCGGTAAACGACTTGGTGTTACGGCTGGCGATGTTGGCATATAGCTCTCTACGTCTGCTGGGGCAACTGGGGATGACCGGGACGTTGAGTCCGGTCCGACACCCGGCGGAACGGCGCTGTTTGAAGACGTGTTACAGGAATTCATGTACTGGGCGAACTGAACCAAAGCGCCTGGCTGTGGATTGGAAGCTTTCATAATGGTACAGATACACTTGAGGCGTGCGCCTCGGGATAGAAATGAATTTAAAGCAGAAGGATGCAACGAAAGAGTCGACGAAGATGGCCGAGGGGCCCCTGTCCGGGCAGCTGAAAATGCCCCAATATGAGCCGGTTTTGAGCGATGCTAATGGAGCTAAAGCCGCGGTGAGATAGGGAAGTTGGCTTGGTGCTGATCGAAAATCAGAGCGCTAGAAGCTGTTATTAACCCACTCAATTCATAGACACCCCTGAAGCCGCCAATGCCTTCATCGCCGTCGGTAGCATCAGGCACACGAATGCAATGAAGTGAAAGCCCGCCAGTACGGTCGACAGACGCTCATAATCCCGGCTCAACCGCCGAAAGCGCGCCATCCAGCCAAAGCTGCGTTCCACCACCCAACGCCGCGGCAGCAAAATAAAGCCCTTCTTCGCCTCAGTGTGCTTGACCTCCTCTAACCGAATGCCATGCTGTTCGGCTTGCCGGGCCGCCGATTCGCCGGTATAGCCTTGATCGACGAAGGCCACTTCCACCGACTCGCCCGTCACTTTCTGCACCTGCTCAGCCAGAGCCGCCACCTGATCCTGGTCCTGCTCGTTAGCAGGTGGGATCCGCAACGCCAGCAACTGCCCCAGCGTATCGACCGCCAGATGCACTTTTGAACCCTTGCGGCGCTTGGCGCCATCGTAACCGGCGCGCGCCCCGCTTTCCGGTGTCGACTGTAAAGTCCGGCTGTCGAGGATCATGGCGCTGGGCTGGGCTGGGCTGGGCGTTGCGTTTGTCAGCAATCCGGATCAACTCGCGCAAATCATGCAACAAGGCTTCAAACACGCCCGCTTCAATCCAGCGGCGGGTTTGCTGGTATACGACCTGCCAGGGCGGCAGGTCGTGCGGCATCTGGCGCCAGAGCAAACCGCCCCGGGCAATATAACGAAGGGCGTTAAAGACCTCGCGCAAGTCGTGCACGCGGTGCGCGGAAGATTCGGGCATCAGCGCCAGATAGGGCGCTACAAAAGCCCATTCTTCATCGCTGACATTGGTTGGATAAGGTTTTCGAGTGATCGTCTGCATCCACAAATGATAACCGAATCAACCGCTCATGATAGCCACTGCGTGGCAAGACGATCGAAAATATTCGAGTGTTCAGAAATTGTTCGGGTTAATAACAGCCTCCAGGGAAAATCCGGCGTTACGCCCCAATGAAATCAACGCAAGTCACCTGCGTCGTAAACCCTGCGCAGGCCATGTCTGCCTATGGGCTGGATAAGCTGCTTCTCCTCGTAAAAACGCAAGGTGGAAGCGGGCAGTCCAGATAGCTTGACGACCTCGCCGATATCCATGTTTTTTCTGTCCGGCATTTATGCTTGACCTCAAGTCGACTTGAGCTTGTATGCAATCTCCACACATTCGAAGGGGGAACGTGTAGTCTTGTTATATATCGGCGCGATGTTCCTTTATCGGCTACAAGAGGAATCATTATGGATGCAAATTTCTGGCATGAGAGATGGGCGGAAAACAGTATCGCCTTTCATCAATGCGAAGCCAATCCACTGTTGGTGGCTCATTTTAACAGGCTGGATCTGGCCAAGGGCAGTCGTGTGTTTGTGCCTTTGTGCGGTAAAACCTTGGACATCTCCTGGTTACTCTCGCAAGGTCATCGCGTGGTTGGCTGTGAGCTAAGTGAAATGGCCATTGAGCAGTTTTTCAAGGAACTGGGCGTGACGCCTGCAATATCAGAAATCGTCGCGGGCAAACGCTACAGCGCAGAGAACCTGGATATTATCGTTGGTGACTTCTTCGATCTAACCGTTGAAACACTAGGGCATGTCGACGCCACCTACGATCGCGCCGCTCTGGTGGCGCTACCGAAACCCATGCGGGACAGCTACGCCAAACACCTTATGGCGCTCACCAATAACGCCCCCCAACTCATGCTCTGCTATCAGTACGATCAAACCCAAATGGAAGGCCCTCCATTTTCGATAAGCGCCGAAGAAGTTCAACATCACTACGCCGACAGCTATGCGTTAACAGCACTTGCAACGGTTGGAGTTGAAGGCGGCTTGAGAGAGTTGAATGAAGTGTCGGAGACGGTTTGGTTGTTGGAGAGCAGGTGAGCGCTTTATGTAGGCAGTGAGGAGCCAGCTTGTCTGGCGCTTGCTGCTCAGTTTGCGCCTCAACTTTGGGTGATGAATTAAATTGCAGGAATAATTGAGGTAGAGTGGCGCCATTTAGTGAACGGACGTAATAGCAAGGAACTGAAAATGGCGCATCTTTCGCGTTCAGTAGTCACATTTAGAGTCTTCGGTGATGACTGATCCTGTCCACAAAGATTAGACGCGTCATTAAGCGATTTTCGATGCTTCATAACTCTCTAAGCTGAGATACCCGTTTGCGCTGTGTAACCTGACCTGTCCCCAGGCTAGCATTTTCCTGTCGTTCCACTCAGTAGAATTGGCCTGAAATATTTAAGCTATGGTTTTGAGCAATTCCTGAACTCATTAATAAAACCAGCGTTTTATTAACCCTGCCGTGGCTTTATAGCTAGGGTGTTCTCGTTTGTACGTCATTGACGTACAATGTGCCAAAACTCAGTTTAATCTGCTGGAGAGGCAAATGATGAATAGTGAAATTAGCGGAGCGAGGCTAAAAGCCGGTCTATCTCAAAGAGACTTTGCTAAGGCGTTGCAAATTTCTGTTAGGACATTGCAGGAGTGGGAGCAAAATCGGAGGTCGCCTTCCGGCTCTGCCAAAGCTTTAGTCAAAATCGCTATTAAACATCCAGAAATTATTCGAGAAAGCTTCGAAGCTCAGAATGCATCCCAAAAAAGAGCCACTCAAGTGCTTGATAAGATGAAGGATTATCTACTGTCAGGTGATGAAATTTCTTTCTCTGATTTAGTTCTCGACTGGTATAGGGAAGGACTGGAATGTGATGTCGTCCCAAAACCGGTAGAGACGGATAAATTAAGCCTAGCTATCAAAGCAAGTATATTGGAACGGCTTGTAGAGGTGCTAAACGCTCCACCTCACAACAGCTCTCAAAAAATACCTTCATGGTGTAAAGAAATTGGTGCAGTAGAAAGTATTGTGAAGCTTCAAAGCGATAGGCTTTTAGAGGATGAGCAATTTTGTCCGCCATTCGAAAAAAGAAATTTATTGGTAGCGAAGAATTTCATGTTTTTTATTTAACCGAGGAATCTTATTTTGAAAAAATATTACGACCCAGGTAACGGCACTCTTTCTAAAGAAGTCATTGAGAAAGCACTATCACGACTCGCCCAACTATTAAAAGAACGAAATCGCCGAGTAGAGCTAGTAGCTGCTGGTGGAGTGATTAGTGTTCTGATGTTTGGAAGCAGACGTATGACACGAGATATCGATGTCATCATTCCCCCTAAAGATAAAGAACTAATTAGTGAGTTAGTGGACCAAGTCGCGGAAGAGCAAAAGTTACCAAAGGGGCAGCACGCTTGGCTTAATGACGGCGTTTCCTTTTTTGGATTACAAACCAAGAGCAATAAGCAAATTTTCATGCACCCAAATTTAGTTGTATATACTGCGAGTTGGTATGAACTATTGGGAATGAAGCTTAGTGGAGCGTGGCGTCGGGACGCGGATTATCATGATGCTGTCCATATATTACGCCAAATTGGGAACAACAATAAAAGTCAGACTCTTGTCATGTCCATGAAATATAGAAATTTTTCCCCATATGTTGATGACGAGACATTCACTAAGCGGTTCAACCGCACTTGGACAGATGCATTTGACGATTTTGATTAATAGGTGGATAGTTCAGAAATGCTGATGTGGCTGTAAGCTAATATTTAATGGCAATGGATGATATAGACAATGATACCATGATAGTTTCATTGAAAGCCGTTTATGAAAATATAGATAGATTTAAAGCATTGCTTGAATCGGAATCGCTCAGCGATCGGGAAAATGTTATAGGACTAATCATATCATATGTAGAAAGAGTTAAATATGTTATCGAAGAAGCGAGAGAGGGCCTTCGTCCAAACGCTCCTGCTCTAGATTGGTATTTTTTGGTTTGTAAGGTACTCAATTGTCGCTTCCTCAGTGTTAATGTGGACCTCCTCTTTTTCACTTTTCCAGTACCTGATATGGCCAACGGATAGTATGTTTTGTCCACAATTTTCAATATGAAGGTATATGCCCGCTTCAAGTCTGCATCGATACCATTTGTCGTTGCGAGGATCTCCGGTCAATGGTATGTTGGCATAGAATATATATAACTCCTCGGCGAATCTTTGGTTAAACTCTCTGGCGTCTATATGGGAAAATCTGGGTACCATTCCTTCTCCAGCGCGATGCATTAGGATTTTTGTATTTGATTTTAATGATTCGATGCAATGCCCTGTGTAATCTCCGTTTAAATGCCTCTTTAAGTGTTCCCTCAATCGATAGTTGATATCCTGTGCTTCACCTACGTAAGTAGCAAAATAAAAATTTCCTAATAAAATAGGCGACTTACGACCACTCAATCTGATCATATTTTGCACCGTGAAGTACGTCAATCATCTTAAGCCCGCTGAAATAAAGACTCTTACCGATGGATTTCGCTACAGCCCGAGCTCCCGCTTCCGTATTCGCTGTCACGCCATATTGCTCAGCAATAAAGGGTATAAAATCGATAAAATTGCCGACATTATCGACTTCCACCGCAACACCATTTCGATCTGGATTGAGCAGTGGGAAAGCATGGGAATATGCGGCCTCATTAGCGACGCCTCCCCGGGAAGACCGCCCATTTACACGGAGCAGGAACAAGAAAAGGTTTGTAAGTGGATTGACGAGCAGCCCCAACAACTACGAGACGTCCAGGTACGTCTGGAAAAAGAAACTGGAAAAAGCGCCAGTCTGGAGACCGTTAAACGGAACTTAAAAAAAATCAAAGTATAGCTTCAAGCGATTCCGCTTTTCGCTGCGCGCGCTTCGGGATGAAGACGCCTTCCGCCAGTTTCAGGGCTTTGTGAAAGATCTTCAATCCTGGGAGGATGCGGGCGAAATCGAGCTTTACTACTTTGATGAATCAGGCTTTAGTCAACGTTCTAACTTACCTTATGGCTGGAGCCCTGTGGGGAAGCCGACGCAAATGAAATCCTATCCACACAATAAGAGACTGAACGTTCTGGGGTTTATGAGTCGCCGCCAGAAGCTGATATTCCATGCCACAGAGGAGCGGGTGGATTCCGCCAAAGTCGTAGCGCTTTTTAATAAGCTGGCGGAGAGTAAAGATCCGCTTAAGCCTGCTGTGGTGCTTCTGGACAACGCCTCCATGCATCGCTCTGCGGAGTTTCGCCGACATAGGTTGGATTGGATGGATAAAGGCATCTGGCCGATCTATTTGCCGAAATATTCACCGGAGCTAAACCTGATAGAGATCTTGTGGCGAAAGGTGAAGTACAGCTGGCTGCCTTTGGATTCGTATGAGACTTTCGACAGGCTGAAAGAGTCAGTGAACGACATCCTGTCAAAGTTTGGACAGGAATATAAGATTAATTTCGTTTAGGTACTTAGTAAACTCTGAAAAAACTCCCTTCACATTTTATGCACCACAGGTATACGCCACTTACTCCTTCAGTTTGATTAAATATTAATGAGGTGCTTTCCTCTTCGCCAAGAAGCCTAAATGGACCTCTAAAATGGATTTCTTTCATGTTTCAATATTTCTCCCTGTTGTTAGAAAAATATTTGATATGGGTGATGGTTTAATATGTGTTAAAGGTAGCCTGAATTCTGGTGCGCATATAGAACTAATTGATATATGGGGTGGTAGTTATCAACTCACGAATATTTTGAACAACCAGGAGCATTACCAGGGCAGCTAGACCGAGGTCAGCGAACATGGCGTGGAGCATGTGGGCGGCATAAAGACGTTGGAAGCCCTGGGCGCGTTAAAACTACTGAGCGGCGGCCACGCCAACCTATCGGCGGCGGATAACCTGAACCTGACCACTGCAGCCGATCTTAACCAGGCCGTCGCTCGCAACCGAAAAGCGTCGATCCAAGGCGACGACAGCGCCACGGTGGGTGGCTCATGCTCCGCAACAATCAGTGGCAACGACACGTAAACCAGCGCCAACAAAACCATAACCGTTCAGGGAAGCCATACCGACATCGCCAGCGCGGCGAGGAAGATTCAAGCGCAAGTGATAGAACTAAAAGCCAGCGCCGCCGTGACCATCCAAGTGCCAACCATCGCCATGGGCGGCGGGGGTGTGGACGTGTTGCAGGTGATTGCGGATCTGATCGGGGTGGTTCAGGAGTTGGCGGCCACGACGGCGAGCCACACACACGGAGGAGGAAGCGGGACGCCATCAAGCAGTGGGAGCCATAGCGGCCAGGCGAGCAGAGCGGGAAACTTACAGAAGCAAATATCAGGGCTTATGTGATACGGCTATTCTAAGTTGAGAGTAGCCGTATGATCTGCTTTTTCAACTATTATCCGCCATAAGCTGAGAGCAAATTCAAATTTTGATAAGCATAGCGCCCTCAAAGCTATCACTTAGCTTCTTATCTTTTTGGATGACTTCTACACAGTCATCAAAAGTTTGGCTTAGCTTACTCAGAACAAAACCCTTACTTGCAGGCCCATGTTCTGAGCTTTCATCCCCAATACACGGAAGCAGACAGTCTAGGCGTATAGACTGTTCAACTATATTGTTAATTCTCATCGTAATAGATTTACCGTTAATACGTTTAAGAATCTTCTCAGCTTTAGCTATCCATAGAGATGAGAAGCGATTATCACCTTCATAACCGATATCGTTACATTCGCCACAATGCATATGAAGTGGGCATAAGTTCAATTCTTCATATCCACAAGGAGGTGATAAATTAGCCCTGGCAAATGTAGCAACCCATGCATCTAATTGCTTTATTTTAGCCTGATATTTATCAAGGTTAGTATTGAGCTTTTCTAGCTGCTCATTAGTAAAAATTACGCTCCCTTTTGAGTCTGGTTGATCGAAATAGTTTCGCCCAACTCGCTTGGCTTGTACGCATGCATGTATGGCTCCATTCTCACGTTCGAATCGCCAATACCAGTCAGCACCACATTTCTTTTCTTCATTACCTGTGAATAAGACAATTTTGACTTGAGCTTTATAATCTCTTACTAATCTAGCCGCCATCAAGGCGGTGATACACTCTTCGCGAATAAATTGTCGTGACGTGGTAGCACTAGCTCGTAAGTCTTGAGCAAGTTCTTGATCTAGAGAAAGAAGTTTATTTATTTCTTCGAATGCGCTGCGAGAAATATCACAGAGTAATTTATTACCGTTCATTGCATTCTCCTGATAATTAACTAATATCCCACTGAAAATAACCGTGCTTCATAACTAGGTACATACGGCTCTCATGCTATGGAAAGTATAGTCTTGTTAGACTAGTTAAGCTTATTATCTAAGAACTTGTTTGGCTGAAATCTGAAGCAATGCACCAGCGCGTGAGCGCTAAAGGCGGCTAGCTGTGGGAGATACACGGGAACATCGCCACACCAGTGCTCACTGACGCATGGAAACCTTGGATAGTCCGGAACACTACCAAACCAAGCTCAGCGAGCATACCGTGGAGTTCGCGTTCCTCTACGATCAGAGACAACGCACGCAAAACTACAAGCCCATACTTACATCGCCTGCGCAGCCGACAGATCTAAGAGTAGGCAGCCACTACGGGGAGCAGGAGCGTAAATGCGTTGCAGGTGATTGCGGATCTGATAGGGGTGGTTCAGGAGTTGGCGGCTACGAAGACGAGCCACCCCCATGGCGAAGGAGAAATCAGTAGGTCCTCAACAACCGGAGACATTGCTGCCAAGCTAATCACGCTGCATTTGAAAAGATAAAATGTTGGAACTTAAGTGATGCTGCAAACTTCGCTTTATATGTACTACTAGTAATGCAAGACTTTATCCGGAGCGAGTCAAGCTCAGGACCTTGTACAATGACCATTCATAATATGGTGTAAATCATTGCATTCATTATATATTCTCATCCACTCTGAAGGTTTAACAACAGTTGCACCACTTATTCTATTTAGGTCTGATCTTAGCTTCAGTATACGCTTGTCAACTGTAATGAAGTACCCCAAAAACTTGCCTGCCTGGAAGACATGGAGTGCATCCGAATCGTGCTTGTATCCATTAGAATTTCCTTTCATTATTTTATTTAAATATTTTATTTTCTCTTTTTCACCCTCTGTCAAATTAACATCAACTGTATGATTCATTTCCCCGTTCTAAATCCTTGACTTCGGAAGGGGTGTTAGGATGCATAATTTCATTAAGATTTGAACTGGTTATTAGAAGTACAATAGAATTTCTTTGGTTTAAATAAATATTTAATATATCTATTGCTATCTTATCTTCCGGTGGAAACTTTGGGTCAAATGCACATGTGTCTAAAAAGTTGTTTGAAACTCTAGGGTCCTTGATTGCCCTGCCAAGTGGAACTCTATTCATAGACGTTATCCTCACCAAAGAACATATCACAAGGCCTAGTTTATACCCTCTACTGTATGAATAGTAAACAGACCAATAACGAAGACTGGATACTCTCCTGCCTATGAATAGCTTGGCCCATCTCTGTTAGTTTCATCATTTTTTTCATGACGTTAGGGTTACACTCATTTCTTTTGAAAATTTCACTCCTCCCCACGCCTGCGCGATTTGAGTAAATGCCGAGTTTATGAAATTGGGGTTACACTCTAAGCCCCAAGGGGGACAGACTTTGGAAAGATCAGGATTTCAACTACTGAATAATTTAGAACTAAGTTGTAACAGTTAATCTGGTGTAAGACGTTGTGATGGAGACAGGTAATTTTTTTATGTTTGACTGTATATAAATACAGTTTATTTCTCACGTGACTGGAAAGCCGCACGCTTTTTCGTACCGAATGGCTCGGTTTTATGATGATGTTGTTTTGAAAAGTGCTTTGATTCAATAACTTGCGAGCTAACCTGTTGTGATAACGAGACACCCAAGAAAGTGTATATGCGCACGCACGGTTTCTTGTAAGTGAGGTAGTTTGACTTTCTGGGGCTTTACACTGGAATCAGTGGGCTGGAGGAACTATCTTCAAAATATTGGAATGGAAAAATGCGCATGCGCGATATACAAATGTTATGTGTAAGATGAGTTCATAGATAAATATATGATTAGAATTGAAAGTCGACAAAAAGAATTCGAGCAGCAGGCTAGAGATCTTGCGTCTAATCTCACGAGTGAGAAAAAGCGGAATAATCGAATACAAAAACTCGGCGAGCTATGGCGTGGTAATGAAGGTGGAAGGTGTAGGTGTCCAATAGGTGAGCCATCACCAAAATTTGAACGTGTTCAGCCAACGAAAGAAGCAATAGCTATTTTAAATGAAATATTTTTATCGGCATCCGAGGAAACTCAAATTGTAATAGTTAGAGCTCTGGTTAGGCCCGAGCCATTCGTTGATGATGCCATGAACATTCTACTAACGGCTATAAAAAGCGAACGAGTAAAAGTTAGAATAAATGCCGTGCGCACCATTCGTTATATTGGCTCAAGCGCAAAGCCATATTTAAGCGATGTGCTTTTTCTTAAAAATGATCCAATACTTGCGGTTAAATCGGAAATTGAAGGATTAGAGGCATATCTAAATGAAGTCGGCACATAACAAACGGCTCCACGCAGACGTCCAAATGAATGACTACCCATTAAAAGAAAACGCTGATGAAGGAGTATTAGTTTGTTGTCATTTGATGGACGGTGCTGAATTACATTGGGTGCATCATCTACCAGAAGAACAGTGTGTATGGGCCTTCATGTGTGCGAAAGAGCATGAACGATCTGATATGGTTCAAAAAACGTTGGAAGAAGCATGCCGGTTATTTCCAGAAATCGGAGAGCTAGCAGACGTGCCTCACGATATGGATGTATCGTTTAAAAAGGGTAAAAACTCAGGTAAATGGTATGATTTTTACCGCAGTAAGTAGCATGCCTAACAAAGCGCTAAAATTCGTTCCAGCCGTAAAAAAGCACGGCCTCCACCAGACAGGCTACGTGATGCCGTTTAGCTTTGCGTTATGAGTCTTAGAAGAGAACTATGAGATACACAATTCTGCTAGTCATATTTTTACAAGGCTGTTCCACGGCAATAAGTAAAGGTATCAACCTTCGCCCAGAAATAGATCAAAAGGGGCATGTATATTCAGGTATGTCGCACTGGACTTCGTTTGGGTGTGGAATGCCGACATTATTAGATGGGTTAAAGTCAGATAATGGTGGTGATGTAATATCTTCAGTAATTATGATTCCTTTTCTGACTGTGATAATGGTCGTTGACTTCCCTCTTTCGTTGGCAGCAGATACGCTTCTTGTACCCGTAGATTTGATTGTAGAGCCAACGCAGGAAAGAAAAACAGTAGAGTATTATTGTGAAAAAGAAGAGGCGCATTGAATCGCCATGCTAGAACTTCTCATAACAAATAGCTGCACCGGAATTGGTGAGCTAGGCGTTATGCGAAAGGGAGATCATGAGCACACCTCCACATAGTAAAATCATCAACAGAGTAGCAAGGCAAACTTTGAAGCCTGTTGGAGTTAAGCGAAAAGGCCAGTCGAGGGTTTGGTTAGATGACAATGGTTGGTGGGTTACGGTAATTGAATTTCAACCTTCAGCTTGGTCAAAAGGCACATACTTAAATGTAGGAGTTAATTTTCAATGGTATCCAAAAGAATACTTCGCATTCGATATTGGCTATAGAGAAGCAGGTTTTGTTGAGTATAAGTCCGATGAGCAGTTTGAGTCTCAAGCTCAAGAACTTGCGGAATTAGCCAAAGCTAAAGTGCTAGAAATGCGAGAACGGTTATCTAGTCCAAGATCAACGAAAGATTATGTAATTTCCTCGTTTCAAGATCATAGGCCAACGTTATGGGGTGAGTTTCATCAAGGTATGTCATGTGTTCTCACCAAGGACAAAAACGAAGCTATTTCATATTTCAATCAGGTGCTAAGTAATCCTCATGATGCAGAGTGGGAAATAGAGCTTAAAGAATTTACCTCCAGAATGGTGAAATTGCTCGAGTCAGGCGAGGATGTACTCCGATTCATAGATGAAATAGTAAATAAATCTCGTGAACTGAAGAAATTGGAACCAACGGATGTTAAGTTTTCAGAAATCGCATAACAAGTTGCTGTTGTCGCCACTGCGTGGCTGGGACAGCCTACACGCCGCTTCGCTATGTTTCGGCTGCGCTAAAGCAAAGCGTTAAGCCCAATGAGGTGAATCGATGATGACTTACAAAATTCATTGCAAATGCGAAAGTGTTGAAATCTCATTATCGAATAAACCAATAGGAATGGTGCTAAAAAATGAGACATTGAGGCGATCAGGCGCTTTTAAGTGTCGACGGTGAAATTGCGTTGACACTTTGTTGACACATCCACTCATGACGATAAAAGAAGAAGGGGTGGTTTCTTTTACTTTTTTGGAGTTTTGAAAGGGAAGGGGGGGGTTGAGCTTGCCGGGCGTGTGAATTGCTAAGCTCTTTATTGGCGTGGATTTTCTTGGGCTAGAAACGAAAAAAGCCCGCATATAAATGCAGGCTTTTAGAATGGTGGTGCCCAGAGGCGGAATCGAACCACCGACACGGGGATTTTCAATCCCCTGCTCTACCGACTGAGCTATCTGGGCGACGGCGCGTATTTAAACCTCTGGGAGAAAAAAGGTCAAGCATATTTTTTTAATTTTTTAGTCTTTAGGAACAAAGCCTTCCGCAGCGTCGAAATTTTCGTTGTTGAGGAACTTCTCCATCTGCTCGGTGAGGTAGGTGCGGGCGTCCGGGTCCATCAGGTTTAAGCGCTTTTCGTTGATGAGCATGGTCTGGTGTTGCAGCCACTCCTGCCACGCTTTCTTGGAAACAGTCTCGAACAGTTCCTTGCCGCGGGCGCCCGGCATGGGGGGCAGGGCGAGGCCTTCGAGTTCTTGCTGATACTTTTTGCAGAATACCATTCGCGCCATGTTGCTTATCCTTTATTGGGTTTCGTGTAGTTTCAATTATCTGAGTGTGATTGGATTCGATTATAACAAAGCTGTCAAAGCAGGCGCTTTTGCCTGTCCAGCGATTTCTGACTGAGCCACTTCTCTATAGGAGCGGGCAGGCCGGGAAGTTCCTGGTCCGGATCGAACCACTGACTGTCGGATTCTCCAACGATGAACGCAAGGTCGTCGGGCCGCTCAATATCGGCTGTAGAAGCGATGACCGGCTTCAGAATCAAATGATAGTGAGAAAAGGTGTGACGGAACGGCGACGCCAGTTCATATTGCGTCAGCTGCAGACGCTTGTGCTCCTTCCAGCTTTGCAGAGCGTCCGGCAGGTCCATGTTCTTTTCGCTTTCCGGTAGCGACCAGAGCCCTCCCCAAATTCCCGTAGGTGGTCTGCGCTCCAACAGGATATGTCCGTCTTCATTTTGCAGCACCAGCAC
Organism: Hahella chejuensis KCTC 2396; assembly: GCF_000012985.1. Taxonomy (NCBI): domain Bacteria; kingdom Pseudomonadati; phylum Pseudomonadota; class Gammaproteobacteria; order Oceanospirillales; family Hahellaceae; genus Hahella; species Hahella chejuensis. The sequence goes on from NC_007645.1 coordinate 1,354,122, forward strand.
GAAGCGCTCGTGGGTGGGGATCTTCTTGCCGGCTTTGGGCGTCGGCAACTGGTCCGTCATATCCTGCGCCAGTCCCTGACAGGTGGTCTCCATGGGACATCGAGCGCAGGCGGGTTTGCTGCGGGTGCAAAGGGTGGCTCCCAGGTCCATGATCGCCTGAGTGTAATCTGTGACGCGCTCTTCCGGTGTGTAAGCGTCCGCTAACTCCCACAGGCGGGTTTCGATTTCCCGTTTCCCCGGCCAGCCTTCTATGGCGTCATGGCGACAAAGCACGCGCTTTACGTTGCCGTCCAGAATAGGGGCGCGAATACCGAAGCCCATGGACAGAATGGCGCCGGCGGTGGAGCGACCGATACCGGGTAGCTCCTGAATTGTTTCCAGCGTGTTGGGAAACTCTCCGTTGAATTTCTCCACTATCGTCTTGGCGGCTTTATGTAAGTTGCGCGCCCGAGCGTAGTACCCCAGACCGGCCCAGTGAGATAGCACCGTATCCTGATCCGCCTCTGCTAACGCCGCGACAGTGGGAAAGCTCTCCATGAATTTGATGAAGTAGGGGATCACCGTGCTGACCTGGGTTTGCTGCAGCATGATCTCCGATATCCATACGTGATAAGGCGTGCGTGGATCTTGCCAGGGCAGGTCATGGCGACCATGTTGGTCGAACCATGTCAGCAGGCGCGCGGCGAAGCTGTTCGTCGCGGCGGCGTCCTGAGCGTCAGTTGAATTATGGGATAGAGTAACAGGCTGTTTTTTTTGGAGATTCGACGGATTGTTCATGTAAGTAGATAGACTTGTGACAATTAGCGTAGCAAACTATGGGCCCTGAAGGATCGATTTGTCGGGCGTACTCCGGCGGATAGCGCGTCCCGCCCGCTGTTGCAGCGGCCGCTTAGATAGCGCGTCCGTATATAAAGGCGCGTCAGTGTATAAAAAAGACGTGTCCGTATATAAAGACGTATCCGTATATATAGAACAGTACTTCGCGGAGTGTACAGGATTACGCCTGATAAACCACACCAATGAAAACCCGCCGATAATAAAGTGTGCAGTCTTAAGGAGATAGCTTGTGTCTGTAAACATCACAATTGAAATCAGCCGAACCTTCGAAACATCCGCCAGTTACGACAGGGTGTTCGACTTGCTGGCCGACGTGCCGGCTTCCGTATCCCACTTTCCCAAAGTGGAGCAGTTGGTGGACCTGGGCGATAACGCCTATCGCTGGGAAATGAAGAAGATCGGCGTCGACAAGCATGCTATCCAGACTGTTTACGCCTGCCAGTACAGCGCGGACAAAGAGCGCGGCAGCATCACCTGGGCGCCTGTTAAAGGAGAAGGCAACAGCGAAGTGCAGGGCTCCTGGTCCGTAGTGGACAAAGGCGGTCGCGTGGAAGTGCGCTTTCAGACAAAGGGCTCACTGACTTTACCTCTGCCGAGCCTCCTGAAACTGGCCATCAGCCCCGTGGTTAAACACGAGTTCAACTCTCTGGTCGATGTTTATATGGACAACCTGCAAAAAGAATTCGCCTCCTGATTTCTAAGCGTAGGCAGCCGGACCGGGCGGATTATCCGCGACGGTCCCCGGCGCTGTAGGCTAAGCGGAGATTACACGCTATAATGCGCGTTTTCTGCATTGGCTGGAGTAACGCATGGCGGAGCGCAAGGCGGAAGTCACCCGCAATACGCTGGAAACCCAAATCACCTGCAAGATTAACCTCGACGGCAGCGGTCAGGCCCGTTTCGAAACCGGCGTGCCGTTTCTTGACCATATGCTGGACCAAGTCGCCAGACACGGTCTGATCGATATGGACATCGTCGCCAAAGGCGATCTGCATATCGACGCTCACCACACCGTTGAAGATATCGGCATTACATTAGGTCAGGCTGTCGCCAAAGCCCTTGGCGATAAGAAAGGCATCCGCCGTTACGGCCATTCCTACGTTCCCCTGGATGAAGCCCTGTCCCGCGTGGTGATCGACTTCTCCGGCCGTCCCGGTCTGGAAATGCACGTCGAGTTCACCCGCTCCATGATTGGCCAGTTCGATGTCGACTTGTTCTACGAATTCTTCCAGGGCTTTGTGAACCACGCGCAGGTAACCCTGCATATCGATAACCTGCGTGGACGCAATTCTCACCACCAGATTGAAACAGTGTTTAAAGCTTTCGGCCGCGCTCTGCGCATGGCGCTGGAGCTGGACCCTCGTATGGCCGGCATTATGCCGTCCACCAAGGGCGCGCTGTAACTCCGTAACCCGAGGCCGTCTATGAAAGCGGCCTTTTTTACGTTTAGCGAATAAAACAGGAACGGTCATACCAAGCATGAATACGATCGCGGTCATTGATTATGGAATGGGTAATCTGCACTCAGTGTCGAAGGCGTTGCAGCATGTGGCTCCGGATGCGAGGGTGTTGGTGACCGCCGACCCGAAGATCATCGCTGAAGCGGATCGCGTACTGGTGCCCGGCGTGGGCGCAATGCGTGATTGCATGGGCGAAATCGTGCGCCTTGGCTTCGACAGGATTATCCTCGACGCAGTCGCTTCCGGCCGTCCTATGTTGGGCGTTTGCGTCGGGATGCAGGTGTTGTTGCAGCGCAGCGAAGAAAACAACGGCGTCGACTGCCTTAAAGTTTTCCCCGGCGACGTGAAGTTCTTTGGCTATGACCTGACCGAGAACGGCGAACGCCTGAAAGTGCCGCACATGGGTTGGAACGAAGTCAAACAAACCGTTGATCACCCCATGTGGGACGGCATTGCCGACAACGACCGCTTCTACTTCGTACATTCTTATTACGCAGCGGGTGATCACCCCGAAGTTGTCGCGGGAACCTGCCGTTACGGCGTGGACTTCGCCGCCGCCATCGCCCGCGACAATATCTTCGCGGCGCAGTTTCACCCCGAGAAAAGTCAGCATGCCGGGTTGCAGTTGCTGAAGAACTTTACCCGTTGGAACGGCCGTCCCTGATCGTGGCGGTCGTAAACTCCCATAGCCAGACATCCGAACGACTGAGAACCACAATGCTTATAATCCCCGCGATAGACTTGAAAGATGGTAAGTGCGTGCGCCTGAAGCAGGGCCGCATGGACGACTCCACCGTATTCTCCGATGATCCCGTTTCCATGGCCGCGCAATGGGTCGACGCAGGCGCTCGCAGGCTGCATCTGGTGGATTTGAACGGCGCTTTCGCCGGCAAACCGGTGAACGGTGAAATCGTCTCCGCCATCGCCAAAGCCTACCCGGACCTGCCTATTCAGATCGGCGGCGGCATTCGCGAACTGGACATCATCGAGCAGTATCTGGATGCGGGCGTGAAGTACGTCATTATCGGCACCAAAGCGGTAAAAGAGCCGGCTTTCGTAGAAGAAGCCTGTCGCGCTTTCCCGGGCGCGGTCATTGTCGGCATTGACGCCAAAGACGGCATGGTCGCGACGGAAGGCTGGGCGGAAGTCAGCTCCGTCAGCGCGGTGGATCTGGCGAAACAGTTTCGCGACGCGGGCGTTTCCTCCATCGTTTACACAGACATCGCCCGCGACGGCATGATGCAGGGCGTAAACGTGGAAGCTACTGCGGCGCTGGCGAGGGAATCCGGTTTGCCGGTTATCGCTTCTGGCGGCGTCACCAACATGGACGATATTCGTCGTCTGGCGACCGTGGCGGACAGCGGCGTTATCGGCGCAATCACCGGACGCGCTATTTATGAAGGCGCGCTGGATCTGCGCGAAGCGCAAACGTACTGCGACTCCATCGCCTGACCGGCGCAGGAAGGCCAAACAACTCACGAACACCCGTATCAGACAGACACATAGGTAACAACATGGGCTTGGCGAAACGCATTATTCCTTGCTTGGACGTAGATAAAGGAAGAGTGGTCAAAGGCGTTCAGTTTGTGGACATCCGCGACGCAGGCGACCCAGTGGAAGTGGCGAAGCGCTACGACGAGCAGGGCGCGGATGAGATCACATTCCTGGACATCACCGCCAGCCATGAAGGTCGCGACACCACCGTGCATACGGTGGAGCGCATGGCCAGCCAAGTGTTTATCCCGCTGACTGTCGGCGGCGGCATACGCAAGCTGGAGGATATCCGCACTATGCTGAACGCTGGCGCGGATAAAGTCAGCATCAATACCGCCGCAGTATTCACGCCGGAATTCGTGGGTGAAGCGGCCGCCAGGTTCGGCAGCCAGTGCATCGTAGTGGCGATCGACGCCAAGAAAGTATCCGCTCCCGGCGAAGAAGAGCGTTGGGAGATATTCACCCATGGCGGCCGTAAACCAACCGGTTTGGACGCCATTGTCTGGGCGCGGAAAATGGTGGAGTTCGGCGCAGGCGAAATCCTGCTGACCAGCATGGACCGCGACGGCGCCAAAAACGGTTTTGACCTGGCGCTAACTCGCGCCGTCAGCGACGCCGTGTCTGTGCCTGTAATTGCCTCCGGCGGCGTAGGCAACCTGCAACACCTGGTCGATGGCGTAAAAGAAGGCGGCGCTGACGCCGTGCTGGCCGCCAGCATTTTCCACTTCGGCGAATACAGCATCCCTGAGGCCAAAGCGTTTATGGCCAAGCAGGGCGTTGAAGTGCGCATCTGATTCTCGCTGACGTATTCTTGCGCGACCACTGAACCGCAAAGCTAAAGTAAAGGTAAAGTGTCGCGCTTTGAAGAGCGGGTATATACTTTTTTAGGAATAGCTCCTGGCCTGTTGAAGCTGACGCGTGAACAGGCCCTGCTTCGGCATTTCCTGAACAGGTTTATATATGCTCGACGTTGTCCCCGGAGAAAATGCCGCCTGCGCCCGGCTGATCCTGCAACCCAATAATTCCGCAGGCTGGAAAGGCAATCGCATCTTTCTCTTCACTGTCGGTGGCGTCGCTCTGACTATTTCCATTGCGTTCTCTTTCTTCGGCGCGCTTCCCATCTTGGCGTTCTGTGGCCTGGAGCTGGCGCTTCTGGCCGGCATGCTGCGAATGGTCAGCAAACGCTGCGCTTCGCAGGAAGTTATCCTTATTACCCCTCTGGAAGTCTGTATTGAAAAAGGCATGGCGCAGCCTGAGCGCACCTGGACTTTTCCTCGTTGGTACACGCGCATCATACTGGTGGAAGGCGGCCGTAACGGTCACATTTGCGTGATGATTGCCTGTAAGGGAGAAGAGGTGGAAATCGGGGCCTGGCTGGCGGAAGGGGATAGAAAAGCCTTGATCGCCACTTTGCGTTCGTTGGTGGCGCATTACCAGCATTTATATCGCTGAATTGTATTAATATGGCAATGATATTGGCATGTTAATAATCAGGCGCATGGAAGCGCCTGCGCGGCGTTAGTCGCGGGAGACAGGACTTGCCATGTGCAGGCCCTGTCGTTTCAGACAAATAGAAGGAAGCTATTTGTCTGCCTGATTAATAGATACCTGGCCTAAGCGGGCTCTATCAACAAATAAGCGGGTTTAATTGACGCTTTTCTTTGGTTCGTCGTCGTTGCCCTTGCGACGTTCCGCCAGAATGGTCGGCGGTGTGGTCTGAAACATGTCCTGAGCGTTATTGCGAATCGCCCACAAACCTTTAATGGTGGCGATGGCGACGCCTTGCTCTCCTAACGACGGCAGTACTTTTTCCAGGTATTCAATGGTCTCCCTGTGAGGATGACCGATGGCGATGGCGGTGCCTTTCTTGCGGGCGATATCCAGCAGGCGTTTGAACTGAAAGTCGATCGCTTTGGTGGTGATGACGTGATCCAGAAATACGTCCCGGTTCAGTGTGGGAATAGCGTGATTGGCCGCCACGGCGTGTGCGACGGAAGACGCGGTGGTGCGGCTGTCGACGAAGTAAAGCGGATAGCCCTGTAACTCGCCCATCACCAGATTCATGGCGGCGCGGTTCTGCGTCAGGGCGCTGCCCATGTGGTTATTGACGCCGCTGACATAGGGGATCGCCTTTATCGCCTGCCGGAAGGTCGCCACCATGTTCTGACTGCTCATGTCGCTGGTCAGGCCGCTGGCGCCAAGTGGAATTCGCTTCACGTTCTCCATTGGGATATGCAGCATGATTTCCTTACCGGCGGCGTAAGCCAGCCTGGCCTGGGAATTAGTGTGGGGGCGAAAAGGCAGGAATGACAACGTCAGCGGAGCGGGGATGCGTATGGCGCGCTCGCCCATGTTCTGATAGTTGCCCATATCGTCAATGATGATGGCGATGGTGGGGGGATGATCTTCCCCGGCGCCGGTCGAGTTAATGATCGCGGGCGTCACCGCCGCCTGCGCGGGCTCGGCGATGGCGGATTCCTCCGCATTCGCCGCTGTGTGCGTCAAGAACAAGAGAAGGCCGGCCCTGACGCCGGCGCGGAGTAGGTTGGTTAGCAAAGGCCTCAAACAGTTCAGCCTTTCGCGGACGCCTTCATGATGGAGAGGCCTTTCAGCAGGTTGAGCGCTTCACGTAACTGGAAGTCTTTTGCAATGATTTCCTGCACACTGCTATCGCGCTTGGAGGACTTGCCGTCACCTTCGCCGTTCTCGTTGGTCAAATGGCCGGAGAGGTCAGCCTCTTTGAAGAATGGCTGAGTTTCCTCTTCGGTAATCTGAGCGCGTTGCACCTGAATGTCAGGCACGATGCCAAGAGCCTGAATCGAGCGGCCGCTCGGCGTGTAGTAACGCGCAGTGGTCAACTTAAGGCCGTACTCTTCGTCCAGCGGCAGGACAGTCTGTACACTGCCCTTACCAAAACTTTCAGTGCCCAGGATGATGGCGCGATGATGATCCTGTAAGGCGCCCGCGACGATTTCCGAGGCGGACGCGGAACCGCCGTTGATCAGCACGACCATCGGCGCGCCGGCGATTTCATCGCCAGGGGTAGCGGTAAAGCGCAGTTTGGAGCTTTTAATACGCCCGTCAGTGTAAACAATCAGGCCTTCATCCAGCAGTGAATCCGCCACATCGACCGCAGCCTGTAGAACGCCGCCGGGGTTGTTACGCAGATCCAGAATCACGCCTTTCAGGCCTTGCGGCGAGGCGTCTTTCAGTTTGTTGATCGCTTTAGTGAAATCAGAGCCGGTTTGCGCCTGGAACTGAGTGATGCGGATGTAGCCGTAACCTTTGTCCAGGTTCATGGTTTTCACGCTGGCGACGCGAATGACGTCGCGCAACACTTCCAGCTCTACAGGGCTGTTTTCGCCTTTCTTCACCAAGGTCAGTTTGATCGGGGTGCCGGGCTTGCCGCGCATCATATTGACGGCGTCTTCCAGCGTCATGCCTTTCACGGTTTTGTTATCGAGCTTGATGATCAGGTCGCCGGCGCCGATGCCCGCCTTCTGGGCGGGAGTATCGTCGATAGGCGTGATGACCTTGATAAAGCCGTCTTCCAGGCCGACTTCAATGCCGAGACCGCCGAATTCTCCGGAGGTGGATTCCTGCAAGTCTTCAAACGCGCTGGGCTCCAGATAGGCGGAGTGAGGGTCGAGCCCGGACAGCATACCGCGAATGGCGTTGTTCAGCAGGGTAGTGTCGTCCACGTCTTCCACGTAGGCGCGTTTGATGCGATCAAACACTTCTGCGAATTTACGCAGATCGTCCAGAGGCAGGCTGCCGCGCTCAGCAGTGGCCGCGTCTGTTACGCTGACGTCGTCGATAGGCGTCTCGGGTTCCTGCAGGAGGTCGTCAGCCCAGCCATGTGGGGCAACGGCGAGAGAGAGAATGATTCCGGATAGCGCATTTCGAGTAAATTTTGACAACATATTAAATTCCCTGCATTCACCTTTATTTCTTGAACCATCGAAGAGGGTCGTCAGGCTTGCCGTTATGCCTTATTTCAAAGTATAGCCCGGTTTCGGACTGGCCTCCGCTGCTGCCGGCGCTGGCGACGGTCTCGCCGCTGCGAACCCAATCGCCGGTATCCTTGAGTAAAGCTTGATTGTAGCCGTACAGGCTCATATAGCCATCGCCATGATCAATGATCATTAACAGGCCGAACCCTCGCAGCCAATCCGCAAACACGACGCGTCCGTGATGCACGGCGGAAACAGGGGTGTTCAGTGGGGTTTGGAAAAATACCCCGGACGGTCTGAAACCACCGCCGGATTGTCCGTGAAGCTGCTGCAATGCGCCCTTCGTAGGTTTGGGTAATTTAGCACGGAGTTTGGAGAAAGGCACAGAGTCTTGAGTTAACTCTAAGTTAGATATGGCCTTTTCCACTTCCTTGACCAGCGTTTCCAGTTGCTTCTGGTTTTTCTGCATGCGGGTCAGTTCGTTTTGCTTGTAATTGAGGCTGGAGTTGAGCTTGGTCAGCGTCGCTTCCCGCTCTTTGCGTTGAGATTCGAGGGTTTCCTTGCTGCGGGCCAGGGTGTTGCGCGACTCCAGCAAGGCCTGATTGCGCTTGAGAATTTCTGCGCGGGTTTGCTTCAGTTCATCGATGGTCTGGCGATATTTTTCGATGTGCTCGCCGCGAGCCAGATTCAGATAATCGTAGTACGCCAGCATTCTTTGCAGGGTGGTGGGGTCCTCCGCATTGAGCAGCAGTTTTACGCCTTGCTCGCGGCCCATGCCGTAAGCGGCTTGAATCTGCCTGGCGAGCAACCCTTTCTGTTGGGAGAGCGAGGCCAGATGCTCTTTCTCTTTATCCTCCAGCTCATCGACCTGCTTCTCAGTATCGTTGATGGAGGTTTGGATTTTATTGATTTCCCTGACTTTATCCTGGATTTTTTCCTCAGTGGCGCGCAGATCTTTTTCCAGATCGCTCTGCTCGCCCTGGGCGTCATGAATCCAGTCTTTCAATTTGCTGATATCGCGCTTGAGTTCTTTCAGCTTCTTTTCATGGTCGCCCTGATCCTGCCACCCGGTGTCAGCCCTGAGGTTCTCGGCGGCCGCGGGCGCAAGCATCAGAACTGCGATAACGTAGAGGACGATACGGCTAAGCTGCATGCGATCGGTATGAAAATTCTTTTATTAATAGTTATGTACGCCTCTGATAAGGGGAGGCTCCGGGATTTGGCCCCGGCAAGTATAGAGGAGTTTCGGTCTGCGGCGCAAAACCCGGAAGGAAGGTTGGAGAGGTCAGCGGCCGAAGCAAGAGCGGGAGAACCGGTCGACTGTTCTCCCGCTTGCGAATAAGGCGGGAATCAGTTCTGAACGATCAGAGACTCTCCGGTCATCTCCCGCGGCTTTTCCAGCTCCATCAGATCCAGCAGAGAGGGCGCGATATCGCACAGTCTGCCGTCTTCTTTCAGGGAGATGTTTTTCGGTCCGATATATATCAACGGCACTGGGCCCGTCGTATGCTGTGTATGCGGTTGACCGTTCTCGTCCACCATTTGCTCAGCGTTGCCGTGGTCGGCGGTAATCAGACATTGGCCGCCGACTTCATTCAAAGCTTCGGCGATGCGCTTCAGGCACTGGTCGATACATTCCGCTGCTTTCATCGCCGCATCGTAGACGCCCGAGTGGCCAACCATATCGCCGTTAGCGTAGTTGCAAACAATCAAATCGAACTTGCCGGATTTAATCGCCTCCACCAGTTTGTCGGTGACTTCCGGCGCGCTCATTTCAGGTTTTAGATCATAAGTCGCCACATCGGGCGACGGAATCAGGATACGCTCCTCACCTTCGAACAGCGCTTCTTTGCCGCCGCTGAAGAAGAAGGTGACGTGCGCGTACTTTTCCGTTTCCGCAATGCGCAACTGCGTTTTGTGCAGGGTGGCCATGTATTCGCCGATGCTATTGGTCAGCTCGGTGGCGGGGTAGGCGCAGGCAGTGTGAATATTGGCGGAGTACTCCGTGAGCATGACGAAGTCGGCCAGCTTGGGCAGCTTATTGCGCTGGAAGCCATCGAAGTCCTGCTCGACGAAGCAGCGAGTCAATTCGCGGGCCCGGTCGGCGCGGAAGTTCATGAAAATGACGGCGTCGCCATCACTGATCACCGCGTCGTTATCGCTGCTTCCTTTTATAAGGGTGGCTTTTACGAACTCGTCGTCTTCGCCCCGCTCATAGGCGGCGGTCAACGCCTGCACTGCGCTTTCTGCGTGATAAGGCGCTTCGCCCAGCGTTAGCAGGTCATAAGCCGCTTGCACGCGGTCCCAGCGATTATCGCGGTCCATGGCGTAGTAGCGCCCGATAATGGAGGCGACCCGGCCGCATCCCAGCTCTTTCAGCAGTTTGTCTGTGCGCTCCAGGGACGGTTGCGCGCTACGGGGCGGCGTATCGCGGCCGTCCAGAAAAGCGTGAACGAAGACTTTGTCCGCGCCGCGCTCTCTGGCGACTTTGCAGGCTGCTAAAATGTGATCTTCATGGCTGTGTACGCCGCCGGGAGATAACAGGCCGAGCAGATGCACCGCTTTACCGTTGCTCACCGCTTTATCGATAGCGGAGCTGATGGCGGGATTCTGAGCGAATACGCCGTCTTCGATGTCTTTGGTGATGCGGGTGAAATTCTGATAAACGATGCGGCCGGCGCCCAGGTTCATGTGGCCGACTTCAGAGTTGCCCATCTGGCCTTCAGGAAGTCCCACCGCCATACCGGAAGTATGGATGAGAACATGTGGATTCTGGCTGGATATCTGGTCCCAGAACGGGGTATTGGCGTTGGCGATAGCGTTCGAATCTTTGCCTTCGCGATATCCCCAACCGTCTAAAATGAGTAAAGCTGTAGGTTTGCGTTTTGCAGTCATTTTCTGTCCGCCATTAGTAATTTTACGAGTATTCTACTTGGAATTAGCGCCTATGTCTTGGAAGCCGTCAATCGGAGAAACGTCTGAACCGGTTGTCCGCCCAGGCGGAGTCTGGCTTCAGCTAGTACGCGGGGTTGGGATTTTCGTTAGGCTCAGCATACTGTGAAATGTGTGGATAGTTTAAATTTAAAACTACTTTGCATTCGATAGTTATTGGTTATTTATGAGCTGGCGTTAGGAATCGGTGAGACGGTCGGGGCTTTGTCTTCTGAAACCTATGGCGGCTGTGTATAATGCCGGGGCTTTTCAGGCGGAGACAGGCGCCGATTGCGAACAGATTTAAACTCATCCACATCGCCAGGGTGTGATGTGGGTGTTGTGACATCGAAGCGGAGCAGGGCGGCGACGCTTCCTTAGAAGATTATTAAAGAAAAGGCGGAGTTATGGAGAAGTATCTTTTATTTGCTCTCGATCACTGGATTTTAAGCTCACTATTTGTCGGTCTGGCCGTCGCCCTGCTCTTTACCGAGCGTATGCGCGGCGGCAAATCACTGTCTCCGCAGCAAGTGGTCAGGCTGATGAACAATGATGAAGCAGTCATCGTGGACGTGCGTGAGAAGAAGGATCTGGCGGAAGGCGTGATTAAAGGCTCCATTCATATACCCGTCACCAGTCTGAAAGATCGCGCTGGTGAACTTAAGAAGCATGAAGGCAAGACCATCGTCATCGCCGACAAGATGGGGCAACACTCCGGCATGGCGGTCAGAGCGTTGGCGGCGGGCGGAGTCACTGGCGTACAGCGTTTATCGGGTGGAATTGTCGAATGGCGTAATGCGAATTTGCCATTGTCAAAAAAATAAAAGCCCATATGTATTAGAAGTGACGTTTTAAGCGGTATTCTTTATGGCCCAGTTCAAGCCCGTGACCATTTACACCACGGAGTTCTGCCCGTATTGTATCCGGGCTAAGCGTCTCCTTGAGGCCAAAGGGGCGTCTTTCGAAGAAATTAAAGTTGATTTCAATGCCGCCCTGAGGCAGGAAATGATGCAGAAAAGCGGTCGCCGCACGGTGCCGCAGATCTGGGTCGGTGAGGAACATGTGGGGGGCTGCGACGAACTCTACGGTCTGGAGCGCGCTGGCACGCTGGATGCGCTTCTGCAATCGGGAGCGTCGGACGAATCAGTCTCCCCTTCCTGAATAATTGAAAAATAACGACGCGTGTCGGCTCCCAGGTTATTGCGTTTGCGGACGCACGCCGACGCGAGTTAACCAAGGGGGGTTCGCTGCTGCGAGCCGCAAACCAATATAAAGAGATCAAGGTAGAGTCATGTCTGAGAATGCAGAAGCTCCCAAGCAGCCAGTTTTCGCGCTGCAACGTATTTATCTGAAAGACCTTTCTTTCGAATCGCCAAACTCTCCGGCGGTTTTCCAGTCCGAGTGGAAGCCACAGGTCAACATGGACCTGAACACCGAAAACAAGAAAGTCAGCGACAACCAGTGGGAAGTCGTTCTGACCCTGACCATCACCGCCAAACTGGCTGATAAGACTGCGTTTGTTATCGAAGTGCAGCAAGCCGGCGTATTCATGATCGACGGTCTGAGCCCGCAGCAACTGGCGCAAACCCTGGGCGCTTTCTGCCCGAACATCCTGTTCCCGTACGCTCGCGAAACTATCGACATGCTGGCGGTTAAAGGCAGCTTCCCTGCATTGATGCTGCAACCGGTCAACTTCGACGCTATCTACGCGGAAGCAGTGAAGCGTCAGCAGGCGCAGCAAGCCGCTCCAGCGGAAGAAGCGAAGCACTAAGCGAAGCGTTTCCTTTCTAAAAAAAGCCGGTTTACCGGCTTTTTTTTCGTCTTTTATTTGGGGCGTATCTAGTCCTGAAACAGGCGCCAACTCTATTCAGGACGGGGCAGTGCTACAGGGATAGCGAACCGCTATGGCTTTGATAGAAAATTAAACTTATCGCGATAATTATTATTTCGATAATGTTTTCCCATTCCCGGATGGTCCGGTTAACCAGAAAATATCAAAGCATGAAAAGGAAACCTGAATGAATGTACTTTATAAAGCAGCAGTGACCTCCACAGGCGGCCGCGATGGCCATGCGAAATCTTCAGATGGCGTGTTGGGCGTGCGATTGACGACGCCTAAAGAACTGGGCGGCGCCGGCGGGGCGGCAACCAACCCTGAACAACTCTTCGCAGCGGGCTATTCCGCATGTTTTATCGGCGCGTTGAAGTTTGTGGCGAGTCAGCAAAAATCCGCGCTTCCTGCAGATGTGAATGTTCGCGCTGAGGTGGGAATAGGGCAGATTCCTGGCGGTTTTGGTCTCGATATCGACCTGTTCATTGAGCTGCCCGGCCTGGACCTGGAAGCGGCGCGAGCGCTGGTTGATCAGGCTCACCAAGTGTGTCCCTACTCCAATGCGACAAGAGGAAATGTGGACGTGCGTTTGCATGTCGCGAACTGATTTAGTAGGCCTATTGTCGAGCGCCCGGCGCCAGTGCGGCGCCAAGATCAAGCCTCTGCAAGTTATATGGATTAGCAGTAGAGGCTTGACGGCGTTCAGAGTCCGCCTTCGAACCCCAACTGGCGCCAGGCTTCATAGGAAACCAGCGCGACGGTGTTAGACAGGTTAAGGCTACGGCTGTCTTGCCGCATGGGGACGCGTAAACAGGACTCCGATCCCAGCTCATCGAGCATTTGTTGCGGCAGGCCCCGGGTTTCGGGACCAAACACCAGGGCGTCTCCGGCGGCGAAGGACACTTCGTGATAGTAGGATTTACCGCGGGTGGATAGCGCGTAAACCTTATTGGGGCGCACCTCGTCCAAAAACTGTTGAAAGTCCCCATGCCGTTTTACTGGTGCGTACTCGTGGTAGTCCAGGCCGGCGCGCTGGAGTCTTTTATCATCCCAGGTAAACCCCAATGGCTCGATGAGATGCAGGGTGAATCCGCAATTTGCGCAGAGTCTTATGATGTTGCCGGTGTTAGGCGGGATTTCCGGTTGGAATAAAACAATATTCAGCACGTTCTGGCTCTTTCTGATTGGTCGCTGCGGCGATCGCCGGGCGTTTGAGTAAAGCGTTCATCTGGTCTTGGCGGGCAGGGCGCGCCGAAGGACGTCTATTTTTTCTGTTACGGGACCTTTGTGCAATCTTTTGGCGCCTTAATCGGCGTACTCACTATTAATCAGGCAGTCAAATAGCTTCCTTCTATTTGTCTGCAACGACAGGGCCTGCACATGTCAGGCCCTGTCTCCCGCGGCTGGCCGCCGCGCAGGCGCATCCATGCGCCTGGTTATTAACATGCCAATATCATTGCCATATTAATAACCCAATCCTATTTGGCTTGCCTCAGGTAGTTTGTATTAATATTTTTAGTTGTATAACTACTTTTTCTGCCTTCTGTAAGGTTACTTTTCCTCTCTGACCTGTTTCTGATCATTTCTATCGCAAAAACTACTGAAATTTATCTCGTAATAGTTTGTATTTCATGTGGTTTGTAGGCTTTTTGTTTCTGTTTGGCAAACGTGGCTGATTGGCATGGATTGGTTAAATGCTTAATTATTAGTTAGAATTGAAAGCTGTTTTTTAATTGAGTCTAACAATAATGCATAGCCGCACCCACCTTGGAGGCGTTTCTATAAATGCCGCTGAGCCCTTGTCTTTAAAGGCGTCCGGGATAGTGCGGCGGCATAGACAAGCAACAGAAGCCACTGATGAAAAATAAGTTAGTTGTTAAGAATTTGTACAAGATATTCGGCGCAGAACCGGACGCTGCGTTGAAACTCCTTAACCAGGGCGTGGATAAGTCGGAGATATTTTCCCGAACAGGGCAGACGGTAGGCGTCTGCAACGCCAACTTCGAAGTCAGGGAAGGCGAAATATTTGTTGTGATGGGGTTGTCCGGCTCCGGTAAATCAACGTTGGTGCGTTTGCTTAATCGATTGATTGAGCCATCTGCGGGCAACATTCTGGTAGATGATGAAGACATCATCGCTATGAATGACGAGGCGCTGCTCAACGTCCGCCGCACTAAAATGAGCATGGTGTTTCAATCCTTCGCGCTCATGCCCCATCTCAATGTGGTGCAAAACACCGCTTTCGGGCTGGAGTTGTCCGGCGTTCCTCAGGGCGAGCGAGAATCCAGAGCCATGGTCGCGCTGGAAAAAGTTGGTTTGAATGCATACGCCAACAGCTATCCGGATGAGCTTTCCGGTGGCATGCAACAGCGAGTCGGGCTGGCCCGGGCGCTCGCCAACGACCCTCATATTCTGCTGATGGATGAAGCGTTTTCCGCTTTGGACCCGCTGATCCGTACGGAGATGCAGGATCAATTGCTGCAACTGCAGGAAAATGACAAACGCACCATCATTTTTATCTCTCATGATCTCGACGAAGCCATGCGCATTGGCGATCGCATCGCCATTATGGAAGGCGGTCGCGTGGTGCAGGTGGGCACGCCTGAGGAAATCCTCAATAACCCGGCGGATGACTATGTGAAATCGTTTTTCCGCGGTGTGGACGTTACGTCCGTTTTGAGCGCGGGCGATATCGCCCGTAAAACCCAGGTCACTTTGATTGAAAGAGAAGGAATGGGAGTGCGTTCCGCGCTGCAGCGTTTGAAAGAGCACGATCGGGATTTTGGCTATGTGGTTGGCCCGGATCGAAAATTCCATGGCGTCGTGTCAGTGGACTCGCTGCGCGCCAGCAGTCAGGCCGAGGCGCAAAAAATCACCAGTGCTTATCTGTCCGAGGTGGAGCCGGTGACCTCGAATGTTTCTCTGGGCGATTTGATCGGCTCCGTTGCGCAGGCGCCCTGCGCCCTCCCGGTAGTGGACGCCGATGGCCGCTACGCTGGCGTCATAAATAAGGCCACGCTGCTCGAAGCCTTGGATCGCAGCAACGCAAACGGTCATAGCCGGGCTTAAGCCGGAAATAGTTATTTAGAGGTATTCATGGCTGACGATAAACAAGCTTCCAATCCCTGGTCCACGCCGGCGGAAGACGCGCCGGAACCTTCCGCCAATCCATGGGGGGGCGCAAGCGGCGATGACGCGGCGGCGGATGAGCCCGCTTCCGACACCGCCTCAGGATGGCTGGACACGCCGGCGGATGCGCCGCTACAAGATACTCCTTTCGATATTCTCAATCCTTTTCAGGATGCGGTGATTCCTCTCGACAGTTGGGTTGAGCAAGGACTCGACTGGGTGGTGAATCATTTTCGCCCGGTATTTCAGGCGGTGCGCTGGCCCATCGACATCACGCTTAGTTCTATTGAAGCGGGATTGCAGGCCATCCCTGCGACGATCGTGATACTGTTTTTCGCGCTACTGGCGTGGCAGTTGTCCGGCCGTAAATTGGCGGTCGGATCGCTCATCAGTTTGACTCTGGTGGGGCTGATCGGCGCCTGGAACGAGGCGATGGTGACATTGGCGTTAGTACTCACTTCCGTTCTCTTCTGTCTGCTTATAGGCTTGCCCACCGGTATCTGGCTGGCGCGCAGCGATCGCGCGGCTTCGGCGGTCAGGCCTCTGCTTGACGCCATGCAGACCACGCCTGCATTCGTATATTTGGTTCCCATCGTTATGCTCTTCGGTATCGGCAACGTGCCCGGAGTCGCTGTAACGATTATTTTTGCGTTGCCGCCGCTGATCCGTCTGACCAGCCTTGGCATCAGGCAGGTGCCGGAAGATCTGGTGGAGGCGGCCCGTTCCTTCGGCGCCAGTCCGCGCCAGCTTCTGTTTAAGGTGCAGCTGCCTTTGGCGACCCCGACTATCATGGCGGGGGTTAATCAGACATTGATGCTGGCGCTGTCCATGGTGGTCATCGCGTCCATGATCGCGGTCGGCGGTCTGGGGCAAATGGTATTGCGAGGAATCGGCCGTCTCGATATGGGGCTGGCGACAGTCGGCGGCGTAGGCATTGTTCTGCTCGCCATCATGCTGGATCGCATGACCCAGGCGTTGGGTAAAGACGCCCGTAGCCGTCCGACCCGTCACTGGTACGACGCGGGTCCGGTTGGACTGGTGCGCCGCTGGATGGGCAAAACGGCCGAGGCTTCCTGACGACGCAACCTATATCGGGCGGCGTCTGTAGACGGGCGTCGCCTTGATTCATCCCTCGATAGAAAAGTCATCGAAATTACTGATAACAAACAGGAGAAATTGATGAGCTTGAAAAGTATTAAGAGCTGTTTCGCTGCGCTGGTTATGGGCGCGGCTTCATTCACGGCGCATGCGGAGAACATGCCGGGCAAGGGCGTAGAGGTGCAGCCTCTGAAAAGCTCCATTGCGGAGGAGACCTTTCAGACCCTGTTGGTCATGAAAGCCCTGGAACAACTGGGCTACGACGTCAAACCTATTAAAGAAGTGGAATACGCGACGGGCCACGTTGCGCTGGCCAACGGCGACGGCGCGTTCATGGCGGACCATTGGGACCCGCTGCACGTGGACTTTTTCACTAAAGCCGGCGGTGACGAGAAACTGTACCGTGAAGGCGTCTATTCCTCCGGCGCACTGCAGGGCTACCTGATCGACAAGGCCACGGCGGACAAGCATGGCATCAAAAACATCAAGCAACTGCAAGACTCGAAACTGGCCAAGTTGTTTGACGCAGACGGCGATGGCAAAGCGGATCTGGCTGGCTGTAACCCCGGATGGGGCTGCGAAAAAGTCATCGAGCATCACCTGGACGCCTACGGTCTGCGTAAAACCGTCGCTCACAACCAGGGTAGCTATTCCGCCATCATCGCGGACACTATCGCTCGCTACAAGCAGGGGCAACCTGTGCTGTATTACACCTGGACGCCATACTGGGTCAGCGGCGTGATGGTGCCCGGCAAAGACGTAGTCTGGCTGCAAGTGCCGTTTTCTTCTCTGCCAGGTGAACGCAAAGACATCGACACCAGCTTGCCAGACGGCAGCAACTACGGCTTCCAGGCCAATAATCAGCGCATCGTCGCCAACCTGGAGTTCGCTAAGAGCAATCCTGCGGCGGCCAAGCTGTTTTCCATTATGAAAATCAGCGCTAACGATATCAGCGCGCAAAACCTGCGTATGCGTGATGGCGAAGACAGCGCTGCGGAAATCGAGCGCCATGCGGACGGTTGGATCAAGGCCAATCAGAAGAAGTTTGACGGCTGGTTGGAGCAGGCTCGCGCTGCGGCCAAGTAAGTCCTGAAACAGCGTCTGTGGTCAGATGGAGGAGCTGCGCAGCCATGCGGGCTTCTCGACCACAGACTTTATTTTCCTCTCCTCACATCTCCTTTATCGTCCTTATATCCTGCACTTATTCCGCATTTAAGCTGGTGAGCACGCCTGCCGTTTGTCCCTGTTAAGCGGTGTCTCTATCGGATGTCTTTGTCGTAGAGCGTAAAGGCTGAGATGAAAACCTCCCCTATGGAAGAGGAGGTTTAGAGTGAGGGGGAGATGAGGTGATTACCTCTCAACCGCCAGCGCCACGCCCATGCCGCCGCCGATACACAGTGTGGCCAGACCTTTCTTGGCGTCGCGCTTGATCATTTCGTGAAGCAGGGTGACCAGAATGCGACAGCCGGACGCGCCAATGGGGTGACCCAGGGCGATAGCGCCGCCGTTGACGTTAACTTTGGCGGTGTCCCATTCCATATCGCGATTCACCGCAATGGCTTGAGCGGCGAAGGCTTCGTTGGCTTCGACCAGGTCCAGGTCTTCCACGCTCCAGCCGGCTTTGTTCAGACAGCGGCGGGTGGCGGTGACCGGGCCGACGCCCATGATGCTGGGATCAACGCCGGCGTTGGCGTAGGCGGCGATGGTGGCGATAGGCGTCAGGCCAAGCTCTTTGGCTTTTTCTTCGCTGCACAGCATAACGGCTGCGGCGCCGTCGTTCAGAGAGGAGGCGTTGCCAGCGGTGACGGTTCCGTCTTTTTTGAAGGCGGCTCTTAGTTTGCCCAATGACTCTGCGGTGGTTCCGTGTCTTGGGTTTTCATCCTTGTCGACGACGATAGGATCGCCCTTGCGTTGCGGTACGTTGATGGCGCAGATTTCTTCTTTGAACCGGTCCGCTTTCTGCGCCGCTTCCGCTTTCTGTTGGGACTGCGCGGCGAAGGCGTCTTGATCCTCGCGACTGATGCCGTACTTCTCGACGATGTTCTCCGCGGTGACGCCCATGTGGTAATCATTAAACGCATCCCACAAGCCGTCTTTGATCATGGAGTCTTCCAGCGTCCAATTGCCCATACGTTGGCCATCGCGGGACTTTGGCAGAACATGGGGCGCCTGGCTCATATTTTCCTGGCCGCCGGCGATCACGATGTCGGCGTCGCCGAGCATGATGGATTGAGCCGCCAGATGTACGGCTTTCAAACCGGAGCCGCAGACTTTATTGATGGTCATGGCGGGAGTGGCGTTGGGCAGGCCTGCATTGATGGAAGCCTGACGCGCGGGGTTTTGACCGCAGCCTGCAGTCAGCACCTGACCGAGCAGCACTTCATCGATCTGTGCGGGTTCGACGCCGGTTTGCTCCAGTAACTTTTTAATGACCGCCGATCCCAGTTGGTCGGCGCTGAGCGTGGACAGGGCTCCGCCGAATGCGCCCACTGGGGTGCGGGTGGCGGCGACAATGACGACCTTCTTCATATGAAATCTCCTTTCAATCCGTCAGTGTGTGAACTGATGCTTTGTCATCCTCAAGGCGTTGACGTTTCCGGGCCAAGAGGATGAGCATACTTATTGATGTTGTTTTTTATAATAACGCTTTGGTCGAAGATGCAGGCAATCGTCCGTCGGCTTGAGTCAGGTCAAGCCGACGTCTTCGCCGCCCTTTTCCTGTGCTTCCGGCGCGTTGTCTTGCTTGAAGCGTTTCACCGCGCTGATGCGGCGGCGCTGAATTTCCTCTCCCAGCCTGGCGCCGGTGTAACCCTGGGCCACCAGCTCCTGCGGCTGAATCTGCTGACAGGTCTCCAGGACGCCGCGCAGAAAGTCCGCCTGAGGATAGGGTTTTTGCTCCCATCCAGTACGGCCGCGGGCGTCCGCCTCGCAGGCGAGCAGGAACAGTTCGAAACGGTCCGGTCGGCGCCAGGCGTCGCAGGATTGCAGCAGCTTCACCAAGGTGTTGGCGCGCAACTCCAGAGCGCGGTGGCAATGGGTATGATACTGGCAGGCCATCAGCGCCAGTTCTTTGAACAGCTTGGGCGCTTTGACCCGCTCCGTCAGGGCTTTCACCAAATCGACCCCGACCGCTTCATGGTTATGATGTTTGGGCCATTCTTCCTGCGGCGTGACGCCTTTGCCCAGGTCATGAATCAGTGCGGCGAAACGCACTTCTTCGCGTTCGCTCAATAAACAAGCCTGCTCCAGCGCCATCAGGCTGTGCAGGCCGGTGTCCACTTCCGGGTGGTATTGCGGCGTTTGCGGCACGCCGAACAAGGCGTTTAATTCGGGGAAAATATCCTGCAACGCGTGGGCGTCTTTCAGCACCTGAAAGTAAACGCG
This sequence comes from Hahella chejuensis KCTC 2396, assembly GCF_000012985.1. Classification (NCBI taxonomy): domain Bacteria; kingdom Pseudomonadati; phylum Pseudomonadota; class Gammaproteobacteria; order Oceanospirillales; family Hahellaceae; genus Hahella; species Hahella chejuensis. Next base: position 1,374,239 of record NC_007645.1, read on the forward strand.
GGGCTGTTTCTGTCCCAGAGCGCGCACGGTTTCCTGCCATACGCGCTCCGCAGTCAGCGCTTTCAGTTCTCCTGAAGCCTGAATGTCCTGCATGAGTTGCAGGGTTTCCGGCGCCACGGTGAAGCCAAGATCAGCGTAGCGGGAGGCGAAACGGGCGACTCGCAATACGCGCAGAGGGTCTTCGGTAAAAGCCGGAGAAACATGGCGCAGAATGCGCGCCTCCAGATCCTGGCGACCGTTGAACGGGTCCACCAGATTGCCGTCGTCGTCCATGGCCATGGCGTTGATGGTCAGGTCGCGACGCAGCAGATCGTCTTCCAGAGAAATGTCCGGGGAAAAATCGCAGATAAAGCCGGTGTAGCCTTTGCCGCTTTTGCGTTCCGTGCGGGCGAGGGCGTGCTCTTCTTTGCTTTCGGGGTGAAGAAATACGGGAAAGTCCGCGCCGACCTGCTGATACCCCTGGTCCAGCATTTGTTCAGGGGTGGCGCCGACCACGACCCAGTCGCGGTCTTTGACAGGCAGGCCGAGTAAGGCGTCACGCACGGCTCCGCCCACTAAATATCGTTGCATACAGTCTCGAATAGATGGTTACTGAAAGGGTAGGTTACTTGGAATGACCAGGGGTCACAAGGCCGCCAGGCCGGTGAGGCAAGATCGTTCCGCCATAGGAATGGCATTGATCTATTAGCGGTGTTGGATAAACCTATGGTGATCAATTTAACTATATGATTATTAAGTTGATTCTGTGTTTTTTATCTCGGGTTGGGCCGTCTTGGCACGAACTTTTCTATAGGAGTCTATACAACGCGGACGCCATCGGGCGTCGTCGCAGGAATTGTATTGGCATTGAGGGCTTCCAGCGTGAGTAAGCAGATTCAAGCAGTCGTATTGGCGGCGCTCGCCGGCCTGTTGTCGGCCTGTGGCCTGTATGGTCAGAAGCAAGAGCCCATCGACGACAACATCGGCAAAGATCCTATCGTGGTGAGGGTGTCAGGGTATGCGACCTATGAAGATCCCCGTCACGCCACCTCCCAGCGCCACCGCCTGCTGGCGATGCGCGCGTCGAAGCTGGACGCCTATCGCTCTCTGGCGGAGCGTATCTACGGAACGGTGATCTACGGTTCTTCCACGGTGGAAGCGCTGGTCATGCAGAATGACGGCTTCAAAACCATGGTGGACAGCGTGATTCGCGGCGCCAGGGTGATGAGTGTGTCGGAGTTGCAGGGCGGTGGTTTTGAGACTGTATTGGAAGTGGTGCTGGAGGCAAGATTTCGCCGCTGTCTGACCAACGTCAATTACTTCCGTTATACCGAAGAATGTCGCATGCCGTTGCCCCATAGCGACCCGGACTTGCGCGCAAGCATGGACTCTCCGGCGGGAGCGGCGGGAAGCAGCACAGGCACCGGTTTGTATTTTCTGGATGGCGATGTGAAAAAGTGATACCGGGGGGGCTAATCATGAGGCTGTTATTCAATCGAAGACTGTCGTTGCTGTCATTGTCCGGCGTGCTGGGGCTGCTTCTGACTTTGTGCTCCGGCGCGGCGCATGCTGAGTGGGTGAGGGTCACGGGACGCGCGCTCATCTACGGCGGCGATTACCAGCAGGCGCGTAAGGCGGCGCAGGAAGACGCTTTGCGACAAGCGGCGCTGATGTTCGGCGCGGAAGTCTCCAGCACCGATCAGATGGAGTTGGGGCGTTTAACCCAGTCCAGCGTGAGCGTCAGCAGTCGCGCCAAAGCCAAGCGAGTCGTCCCGGTTAGTGAAGAGGTGGAAGACGATACGCTGGTGCTGACCGTGGATGCGGACATGTATGAGCAGCCGTTGTGCGACGGCGCTTCCGTGAATGCCTATCGACGCAAGCTGGCGCTGTTGTCTTTCTCTCTGCAAGACCCTGGACAGGCTTCAGTCGGCGGCTTGTATGGCGTGGAGCGGGACATACCCAGTTATCTCAATCAGCTTTTACAGTCCTCGCCGCGTTTGGCGGTGCATGAGGCCAGTCAGTTGCATCTCTACGATGAACTCGCCAATGCGCCGACCCATGAAACGGAGCTGCGCACGTTGACTAAAGCGGTGGCGGCGTCACGGGACCTGGGGGTGCAGTTTGTGGTGTCCGGCGTGGTCAGGAATATTACTCTGCGTGACCCGGAAGGGCTGAAACGCTCTGTTCTCAACAATACGCTGCGCTTTGTCGGACTGAAGGATACCTACCGGGTATTCGATGTGGAGATGTTTATCCATGATGGTTTCAGTGGCGCGATACTGTTTCAGAAGCGCTACCGCACTGGCGCCGATTGGGAGGCGCGGGCGGATGAGCAGTATGGTTTGCTGTCCGCCGGGTTCAATCAGATGGAATACGGCAGGGCGGTGAAGCGGGCGCTGATGAATATGGCGGGGGACATTGAAGAAAATGTGTCCTGTCAGCCGTTCATGACCCGCATCGCGCGAGTGGAAGGACGTCAGGTTATGTTTGAGGCGGGCGCCAACGCAGGCATCCGCCCCGGGGACACATTCCAGATCTATCGTTCACGCCAGCTGTTTGACGCAACCCGGTTCCAGGGAACCGAGCTGCGCGACGTCAAGCTGGCCTTGCAGGTGGATCAGGTGCAGCCTGAATTTTCCATTGGCCGCCTGAATATAGATCCTACCCGTCTGAATATTCAGATGGATGATGTCTTGATCCGCTGGTGACTATTATTGGTTTACCCATTACTGATTTACAGATCGCTATGCGGACCAAATACCTCGTAGTGGATGCGTTCCGCTTCCACGCCGCATGACAGTAGCTGTTGCTTCGCCATCGCCATGAATGGGGTGGGACCGCACAGATAGAACTGTCCTTCCGCCAGTGGGAGCTTGTCCGCAATGCCGGGTATGTCCATCAGTCCCTGGGCATGGTAATCCTGGTTTGCTTTATCCTCGTCGTTAGGTTGGCGATACCAGATGTGCGCGGACAGGTTTTTCCTTTGGCTCAGCAATTCCGTCACTCGCTGTTTGAAGCTGTGTTGCCTCCCGTTTTCGCAGGCGTGCAGATAATGAATGGGCGCGGGCTCCTCCAGCGTGGTCAGCATCTCCAGCATGGACATCATTGGCGTGAGGCCGACGCCGGCGGACACCAGAACGGTTGGGACGCCGGCCTGGGCGTGCAATGTAAAGTCTCCAGCGGGCGCCGCCAGCTCAATCGCGTCTCCTTCCTGTACATGATCGTGCAGGTAATTGGATACCAGACCGGGCTTGTCGCCGGACTCCCGTTTCACGGAAATGCGATAGGTGGCGCCGTTCGGCGCGGCGGACAGAGAATACTGGCGAATCTGCTCATAGCCATCAGGCTCTGGCCTGATCTTGACGCCGATGTACTGGCCGGGATGGAAGTCGATAACGGCGTCGCCGTCCTTCGGCGCAAGTACAAAGCTGGTCACCAGCTCGGATTCTTTTTGCTTCGACTGTACGATAAAAGTCCGGGTTCCCTTCCAGCCTCCCTGAGCGGCGGCGCGCGTTTTATACAGCTCGCCTTCTTTCGCAATGAATACGCCGGCGAGAAACTGATAGGCCTTGGCCCAGGCGTCTCTGATTTCCGGAGTAAATGTGTCTCCGAGCAGTTCCTGCAGCGTTTCCAACAGGTGATGGCCGACAATATCATACTGCGCGGGCTGGATATTGAAGCTCGTGTGCTTGTGAGCGATGCGCTCGATGGCGCCTGCTAGCGCTTCAGGCGTTTCAATGTGCTTTGCATAGGCGGCGATCGCATTGAACAGGGCGACCTGTTGCCCGCCTGAATGTTGGTGGCTGCTGTTGAAAATATTCAGCAGCTCAGGATTGTGGCTGAACAACCTGCGGTAAAAATGCTCAGTGATCGCCACGCCCCCGCTTTCCAATACCGGGATAGTGGCTTTGATGGTTGCGATAGTGTTGGAATCTAACACTCTAACTCCTTCTTGGATGGTAAATAGTCGTAGTGGTATTGAAAGGGAGAGCGCCGCCGAATTTTGTGGCGGCGCTTTCATGAAAGTCGGCTGGAACATCAGTCAGCTAGATTGAAAAACAGACGAGCCGACAAATAGACGAGCCGACAAATAGACGAACCGACAAGTAGACGTTTGCTTCAACCGGGTTTTCCGTCCGCGCGCGGCGCATTAAGAATGCCGGCGTAATGAATAACGAAAACCAGATACGCCAGCGCCCATAGCGCAGCGGAGATGCGCCAGACGGCGGGAGCTGACATAAGTAGCGGTAGCCCGGCGCGTACGACGGCCGCCGCCAGGATCAGCGCAAACGCCCAGGCCATCAGCGCGGGGGGCTGTAGAGGGCGGCCTGTGTGTCCCAATGAGACCCGGGACATCATCGCCAGAATCATGCCTCCGATGGCGCCCACGGTCACCAGATGCAGGGCGTCAGTGAAGTGCGCTCCTTGCGATAAGAGACTCAGGCCCATGCCTAACTGTCCGAGAGCCAGCGCCAGATAGGATAAGTGCAGCGACCACAGCAAGGGGACGCCAAATGTTTTCAAACTGCGCCAGTGCGCGATCCGCAATAGTTGCAACGCGCCTGTCACCAGCAACAGCACTGCGACGGTCGGCGTCAGTGAAGGGATAAAGCGTCCGCTGAAAAAAGCCAGCGCCGTCAGAGGCGTCAGCAGCGCCAGGGCCTTTTCCAGCCACCCTGGCGTCGTGATGGCGTCAACGCCTAATCCCCGTTGCGTGAAAAATGGAATGACGCGCCCGCCTAAAAGGGTGATCAAGACACACATCATCAGGACGCCGGTATTGAGAAGATGCAGAGCCAACCCAGCATCGCTGACGGTGGCGGAAACGATGTCCAAGGTCGCCATCAATAGCAGAACCGGAGCGATGATCAGGTTGCGATGATTGCCTGAACGAACCAGTAAGTTGATGAAAGCCAGGGCCGACAACGCCCACCACAGTATCTCTGCGACGATCGCCAGACGAAGCGCGTCGTCGCCAAGAAAGAATGCGATGCGGGCTGTCAGCCAGAGCAGAACCAGCGCCGCCAGCGCCTTGTTTTTCACGCTGGGCAATCCCGTCCAGGTCTGCACCGCCGTCAGCAGAAAGCCGATAACAATCGCTCCGCCGAACCCGAACAGCATTTCATGGCCGTGCCATACAACCGGCGACATAGCGGTGAGCCAGGGCGCTGCGCCATTCAGCAGCAATATCCAGTAGGCGATGGCGACGATGGAGAACAGTGATCCAAACAGGAAAAACGGACGGAACGCCAAACCCAGTAAAGGCAGGGTGGGGCGTGGGGTGCGGTCGCTGGCGATTTGCGTCATGAGAGTTTATTCAGCCTCCATTCAAAGCGATGCGACGATTGCCGATCAGTCGTAAAACATAGCCTAGTTTCAAGGCTCCGGCTGACACTACCATGGTGATATGAGCGGCGACTTGTTGTCCGATGCTGAAGCTGTCCGCATAGGGATAGCAAATCAGTGCGGTGGCGACGATAACGACAATTGACGTCACCAGCGTTCTGTCGCCGATCTTCATCAGTCTGGCGGCGAAACCGTCAAGGGTTGCGTTGGCCTGGTTCATAGCATTCCTCCTCAAGATGCGTATTAACCGGAAGTGTTGTGTCTTTATGTGCAATTGCTTTGCCAGGTTGGAGTACCCTGAAAATAAAGGGAAAAGCGCTGGATATAAGCGGCGATAGGGTTAAAATCACCTTGATAAAATGAGTCAAAAAGACATGTAAGAGTTTATTTGATATGACCGACGCGCCCCTCTCCGTGCTAGTGGAGATCGCTGTGGATCTCGCCAATAGTCTGACCAATGAAGACCGTTTTGATCGCTTATTGAGCGCCGTGCGCAGAGCCATACCCTGCGATGCGGTGGCGCTGCTCGCCTTGCGCGAGGATATGTTGGTTCCACTGGCGGCGCAGGGGTTGTCGCCGGATATTCTGGGGCGTCGTTTCAAGGCGGACGAACACCCGCGTTTCGAGCGGCTGACGCAGTCGCGACAACCTGTGCGCTTCGCCGCCGACTGCCAGCTGCCGGACCCATACGACGGCTTGCTGCTGGCGACGGAGGGCGATCTCCCCGTCCATGCCTGCATGGGCTTCCCTTTGTATTCTGACAATCGCTTGATCGGCCTGCTGACACTGGACAGTCTCAGCGCGGGGGTGTTCGACGATATTTCCCAGAAGACGCTGTCTATTCTCAATGCTCTGGCCGCTGCGACATTACGATCCGCTGAACTGCTGAACATGCTGGAGTACAAGGCCAGTCACGCCCATGAGGTGGCGTTGGCGTTGACCCAGGAGGCGCTGAGCCGCGACGGCGGCGAGCTGATAGGCGAAAGCGCAGCCATGGCGCAGTTGAAGCGGGAAATCCGTCTGGTGGCGTCCTCGGATTTTAATGTGCTGGTGACCGGGGAGACGGGCGTGGGGAAAGAACTGGTCGCCCGTACTCTGCACATGCTGTCGTCCCGCTGCAATGAGCCCCTGGTTTACGTTAACTGCGCCGCCGTACCCGACGCTCTGGCGGAAAGCGAGCTGTTTGGACATGTGCGGGGCGCTTTCACCGGCGCCAACAGTGATCGTATGGGCAAGTTCATGCTGGCGGATGGGGGCTCCCTGTTTCTCGATGAAATCGGCGAGTTGTCCCTGGCTGTGCAGAGCAAACTGTTGCGGGCGCTGCAAAGCGGAGAAGTGCAGAAAGTAGGGCGGGACAAACCGGAGAAAGTGAACGTGCGGGTGATCGCAGCCACCAACCGGGATCTTGCGCGGGAAGTGAAAGCGGAAACGTTTCGCGCGGATTTATATCACCGTCTGAGCGTCTACCCCATTCAGGTTCCGCCCTTGCGCGAGCGCGACCAGGACGTCTTGTTGCTGGCGGGCTATTTTATCGCTGCGACGCGACGCAAGCTGGGTATGGAGCAGATTCGATTGGCCCCGGCGGTGAACGAGGCGTTGCTGGCTTATCCCTGGCCGGGGAATGTGCGAGAGCTGGAGCACACCATCAGTCGGGCGGCGCTGCGCGCCAGAAGTGAACAAGCCGGTAAGCGGATCGTGACGATCCTGCCGGAGCACTGTGACCTTTCTGTTCCACCTTCCTCTTCCACGATATTGCAGCCTGACCGCACAGTTTCCGCCGAGCTGGCTTCATCGCATAAGCCTGTTAACCTGAAAGAAGAAACGGAACGGTTTCAGCGTGAGCTGATTCATCGCACACTCACCGAAGCGCAGGGCAATTGGGCCGCCGCCGCCCGTGCTCTGTCTTTGGACCGCGCTAACCTGATCAGGCTGGCCAAGCGATTAGGCGTTCATGTGGAAAGGCGGCATGCTGTCGTGCGCAAGCAATAGAGCACTAACAAAGTCTGTACTCAATCAATAGTGAGGAAGCAAGGCGCTGGTTGGTCATATTGGCCATATTGCTGAAAATAAGGATTGGGCGCGAGACTGAAAATCGAAAACTGGAGTAGTCGTTTATGTTCTGGAAAAAGCAAAGCAAGAATGAGAAAGAAACCGAACTGTTGAAGGACCCCAGACCGCATCATTACACGTTCGCCCACATCGCCATGCGTAAGTTTTGCGAAAGTGATCCGTTGCAGTTGTTCGCCTTGATCCCTACCGAGGAGCGAGCGCATCTGATTGACTTTCTCTGGTCCAAAGTGTGCGAAAACTGCGATCCGGAGGGCAAAGCGGATTTTGATCCCAATGACATTGAGTTCGCCACATTACGGGTGAAAGACTATCCGACCATTCTGATGAAAATGCCTGAGGCCAAAGCCGTCGCTGAGGCGATGCTGGTGGCGATTGTGCTGACGGCGGAACCGGAGATGAACGTGGAAAACGAATCGCCTCCATTCCGCTATTTCACCCTGGAGCTTGGCGTAAACACGGAAGGCGGATTGCGTACCGTTATGTGTGAGTGGCGCGGCGACTCTCACGCCAATCTGGGCGATGGACCTGAGCCGGAGGCGAGAGCGTTCCTGCAGCGGGTGGAGAGTCTGGTCTGAGGCGCTTCGCTCAGGCGGTGAGACTTTACAGGGGGTTGGCAAGAGCTAGACTTATAGCCACTCCCTTGAATTTTGCGGCGGGAAGTCATGCAAGTCTCACGCTGGTTCTGTGTCTTTATGCTATTACTTTGTCGCGCCCTGCCGGCTGGCGCTGAGATGTCTGGGGGCGCAAACACTGCGTTAGACGTTTATATTTCCGAATACCCTCCCTTTTGCTACACGGAAAATGGCGTCGCTAAAGGCATGGCGGTCGAAACCGTACAAGAAATCATGCGGACGACAGGGCAATCCTATCCGATCCAATCCACGCCCTGGAAACGGGGTTTGCATTACTTGGCCAGTAAACCCAACGCGGCGCTATTCACCGTGACTCGAACCGAGCAACGAGAGCCGCTGTATAAGTGGGTAGGGCCGGTGGCGATCTCCAATCTGGTGTTTTTCGCCCCTAAAAACTCCGATATCCGAATTAGCAGCATGGACGATGCGCGCGCAGTGCCTCGTATCGGCACAGTGCAGGGATACTCTGCAGAGAAATTATTGCAGCGCCAGGGTTTCACCAATTTGATCAGCAGCTCTGGGAGCGAACAATTCAATCCGGGTAATTTGGTGCGTGGCTACCTGGATCTTTGGGTGACGGTAGATGTGGTTGGCGTCTATACGGCGAGGTTGCAGGGTATAGATCCTGGTCTGATGAAAGTCGTTTATGTCATCCAAGAGCAGCCCAAATACATCGCTTTTTCAAAAGATGTTCCAGATAGCGTGATTCAAATCTGGCAGGACGCTCTGGACGAAATGAAGCGGGACGGACGCATGCAGAGCATTACGCAGAAATGGCTGGGGACGCCGTGAGCCAGAACGCTCTTTTCTAACGACTTAGATATCGCGCCACTGGCTGATCAATACTTGATCGCCTAACGTAAAATGCAACTGTACGTTTGATTTTCAACAGAGAGCTTTTTGACGGTTCATGGTGAAAAGGAGGCTGAATTAGCGCTTACAGTCACTCCAAATTGCTCTTGGCTGAACTGCCTTTGTTTATTTAACATTATGATAAATAACAAAAAATTAGGCCGTAATGTATCTAGAGTCCCAAAATAGAAAAAATGATGTATTATTGCGGCTCGTTTTCAGACGAAATCCTGACAGCGCCCGATGATATACACAGACGAAAAGCGAATCCTGAATCCCACAGGCAAACCAATGACCATATGGATAGAGCCCTGGGCTCTTGAAGTGGAAGTCCCACCGGGAAAAACCGCCTTATTCACTGCCGACAGCGAAACGGCAGGCCAATTCGAAGTGCGGATCAAAGACGATACCTACACCATCTACGCCTGGTGCGGCAGCAGCCTGAAAGTCACCATCGACGGAGAAAAAGTCTGGGACCTGGACACCCTGAGAGTGCCGGAACTCCCAGAAGGCGTCACCGTACGCAACTTCGTGGAGATGAGTTTTGAGGGGGAGAGTGGGGGTGTTTGAGGAAGGCTGCGCGTCTTTTAGTCGAAAATAACTCCCGCTCACTTCTTCTAACGTTTTTAGCAGCTTGTAAAAAATGGCCCCGGCAATTGCGGGGCCATGTAGTTAAATAACCTATTGAAGCTACTAGCTTAGCTCTCGAATAGACAGCCTCTTTGATAGCTAAAAGATACTACTAACGCCGTAGGTATTTAATTAAACCAGTTTTTGATGGTCGGTATCTTTGCGCCATATTGTCTTAAAATACTATTACAGCTTGGATCTGTATCTACCTTTGATATCCAGGTCGAATCAGCTCTATCTCTATATTCTATTAATAGGAAGCACTTTGCTTTATTCTCTCCGAAAAACTTTAATGCATATCTATGAATAGCCCCCGCCCTTTCCTGGTGAGAATTTTGGTGTTTCTATAGGTAGCGCTTGCGCCAGTTTTTCCTTGCTAGCTTTGAAACATTCATCTGTAATTTCATAACCGTCCAAATTGCATAACCAGAGCTCATCGGAAGATAAAGTGTAGCTTCTTAACTCTGATAGTAAGGACGTTTGCCTCCTCCATTCATAGCTATAATGAAGGGCGGCAAGTATCATTGGGACGATAATGAGTAATAGCTTGTATTTTTTCATTAAAGAATAAAGATATATGCGTTCCAGAATGATTGTGTCAATAGAGGCGAAGTCATAGATTCTTCATTACACAAAACTCCATAGAATTACTATCCTCATTTCTTCCTAAAAATGAATAAGCAAGATAAGAAAAATATAATTATTAGAGAGAAGCCAATAGAGTAAATTAATGCGCCATATATTTTCTTTTCTAATTCCATGCATAGGCATCGAGGTCCTATTAACAACCCGGCAAATCCAATAAGGACTCCAATAAAAATAAAACCGAATCTCTGTCTATTAATTAACCTGGGTGTAAGAAAACCGAGTACAGAGAATACAATGATTGGCGCAGCCAACCAAACTACACTTTCTATACCCATGTTTCACCTAAACTATTATGTGCAAAATCTGAATGGACAATACTGCCCGTTCTGCTATGTCTTTTTCAACCCCAAAAACTCTGAGCTGTTGTATCAATAGGGTCAGAGTCATTGATCTTTCATCACGCGAAACTTCTCAGACTTCCTATCTCCTCCTCGTCCCAATGGCTTTGCCCGTCTTCCAGTTTTGGCTTCAATCTCAGCCTTAAAACGATCATTACCCAACACCCAAGCCTTGTTAGTCGCTTCCCGGATCGCAGATAAATCTTGTTCTGGCATCCGACCACGAAATAATAGTCGGTAATGCTTCTGGCGTTCTTCCGCCGTTTTACCCAGTTGCTGGTAAATCGAATGCGGCCTGATCAACTGAATCATTCTCCCAAGGGCATTGTGCCGATAGCTTGACCAAGGATACTCAGAAGCATGCTCCACCATCTCCGCTCTGACAGGGTTTAGCTCAATATAGCGATAAACTGTTAACAGGTATGTCTCAGAATCAACTAAGGTGGACTTGTAACGTCCTTCCCACAGAGTGCCGGTGCGGCTATGGGTGTAGTTAAAGTACTGAACATACTTGCGTCCTTGCGCCTGCATCATTCGACTTATTCCCTGGTCGTCTACAGGGGTGGCAAGTATATGAACATGGTTGGTCATCAAGACAAAAGCATGGATGTCGACCTGATATTTGTCTGCCGCATCCTTTAGAAAAGAGAGATAAGCTTTGTAGTCCGCCTCATCGTAAAAGCAGGGTTCACGATTGTTGCCCCGCTGAATGATGTGATGAGCACAGCCTGGGAGATAAAGGCGAGGTAAACGAGCCATCAGAATAATCCGTTTCTGAAATTGAGGCCGGTAGGTTAACTCTTAAGCATGTAAGAATCAATGACTCTGACCCTATGATTCTGCTATGATTCCTTGACCCTATGATTCTTGAAGATCATGTGTTGAGGAATAACGTCTCTTCACGATGTATTGATAAGCCTTCTCTACTGCTTTGAACTATATTTTCTTGCAAGAAAATAATTAACAATTATTGCGCCTGAAAGTAGGCATGCACATAAAGAGATATCCCTAACAAAATATGGCAATTCAATAGGGGGGAATGTGGGAGTGCCCAATAAATAGAAATATATTATATATGCTGTAGAGAGTAGAAGTAATGCTATCGATATCATGCAGATCATGCTGGATATTCTGCGTTTTGATTTGATATATATGATTGCTATGGACCAAAGCATACATAGAGAGACATAGGAGGTCATTAAAAGGCTAAGAACACCATGCTCGCCCAGTATTGCCTCATATAGCTCACCTGCCCTCATGTAAAGATACACGGAAGACTGTCCAACTATGATTGCGCTCATTACATATATCGAATAAGCTAAAGTCCTCACATCACATTCTCTTCGGATATGGAGATCGGGTAAAAGTAGTTGACCATATTTCAATTACGCATTTACTTTTACATGCGGTAAGTCCAGCAGTGTTTCCATCTTCAACGGTGTTTCCATCTTCGCATGGCTCTTTATTACCTGGGTCGCTCTTACATTTCTGTTCACATTCTTCCTGTTGGACTATTTTTTTCCAGACTGAATAACCAGTGTATAAGGCAACCAACACAACTATCACCTGCACAGATTCTCCAGTTTTGTCATCACTACCAATAGGGCTATTCTTCACATAAGTATAACTATCATTTATCTGCGTTGAGTCTACGTATGGTATAGATATCCCCGTCATTCCAGCAACGATTCTCTGTGGGTCATTAAAGTCAAATAATATTCCTCTAGGATCACTTTGAACATACCGCCCTAAACTCGGATCATAATCTCGAAAGTAGTTATATCTTAAGCCTGACTCTTGATCAGCGTACTGCCCTGGAAATCGTAGGGGTTGAATAATTGAGCCCGTCTCTTCCACTCTCTCACCAAATGGAGTCTGCAGGGTTTTCCAGACTACATTTTGTTCGTTATCGGTCATTACCTGAGGCGTGCCCAGGTGGTCTGAGTGGATAAAGTACAGATCGGCTTCCGCATGCGCTTGTGCGCTGAGTAGGGTGGCCAATGAGAATAGGGTGCTGAATAGGGTTGATGTTAATTGGTATAGTTTTTTCATGTCTGTTACTCCTTATTCGCCGGCCCAATCCATTATGATGGCGTCTGCAATGACGTAGCCGTTGGCGTTGTCAGAGACGGAGACTTTTGCGTTGGCGTCCAGGGGGAATACGCCGATCTGGCTCCAGGAGTCGCCTCCCTGTTGTTGGTTCACTTGCACGTTGTGCGTTCCTGTTTTGTCCGAATGCCTTACATCAAGTTACTGATTTGGGCTGAGCCGTTGCTCCCGGGGTGTAAATGCTGTCATTGCCAAGCAAAGGGTCTTAAATAAAGACCCTGTTTCCTGAGCTAGGTATTTGCCAAGTTGAGCTTAGAGAAAACCGGAAAATCCATCTGTCATTAGTTTGCATCTTGGTGGCGTAATTGTTGTTAATAACGCCTAACTCAGGTCTAGGAATCTGGAGTAGAAATTTACTTCAGCAAATATATGGCTGCTGGCGCTGGCGCCTCGGTGTGAGCTGGAAGGCTTGCGCAGTTCTCCGACGCTACATCTTTGTACCAAAGCCTTACAGGTTTTCCAGTATACAAGGCAGTTTGTAAAGTAGAGGTCCATAGTTTGCAAACATCGCCAGAGACGCTTTTAAATGCGCCGTTAAGATCGCAAATTCTTTGCGGGTTGGCGTTCCACTCTCCCTTTATGTAGACACCTTGCCAAGAGCCAATTTGAACTAACTCTAACTTTCCTTCGCATTCTAATGTTACAGCTCCAACGCTATATGAAGAGAAAAGCAAAACTAATGCTGTCCAGAACTTGTTCATTTTTATCTCCTTTCATTAATAAATCATGGGGTAAACTTTGAGTGCAGGTATCAGGACCTGCAGATCCGGAATGTAATCCGCTGGGTCAGTAGGGTCGGTATGATCCTGGAATTCTGTCGAGTCTGTTGCTTTATCGCCGTCAAAGTCTTCCGTACCGTTCCGTTCAATAGTCGCGAAATACAGAACTTCCCAGCGATCAAGCAGCCCGTCGTTGTCGTCGTCAGCCCCAAGTCGCCCTCCGTTATGCTTGTTCGTCGGATTTGTCCAATGTTGGAACTCCTGAACGTCAGTGAACCCATCGCCATCAAAGTCTTCGGCGCCATTGCGGCTCATGGTGGCGAAGTAATAGAACTCCCATTGGTCCAACATGCCGTCGCCGTCTTCATCCTCGCCCAGCTTGCCTGCGTTACGCTTATCAGTTGGGTCGCTATGGTCCTGGTATTCACGCAGGTTGTTGTAGCCGTCGCCATCAAAGTCGCCGGTGGCAGTTTGATCAAGATTGCCAAACTGGCTCAGCTCCCATTCATCTGGCAGTCCATCCTTGTCGGAGTCCTCTGCGGCGTCCCCAGGACGGCTATCTTCCACCGGGTTTAATCCGAGAATAAACTCTTCTCTGTCCAAGACGCCGTCCGAGTCAGAGTCGCTGTTGCCGTCCCGCTCCAGATTTCCGAAGTATTGGCGCTCCCAGTCGTCGGACATGCCATCGGAGTCGCTATCATCGTCTGCGCCGGGCTGAGCCACGGATATCGGGACGCCATTGGCGTAGATATATTCGCGTATGAGTCGTCCTGTGCTGTCGTGTTCAGCCAACAGCTGGCCGTCATCGCCATAGAGGAAGTGAGTATCGGTATAGCCGGGGGAATTGGAGTGTTTAACTACTCGTTGCCCCATGGCGTTATACCGGTAGTTAACCGTTACGCCGTTATGAGTGTAACTTTCCATCCGGCCAGCTTTGTTGTAGGCGAAGGACTCGCCAGCAATGCCTCTGGAGAGCATGCTGCCATTGGCGTCATACTGGAATGAGCGGGCTGCTTCCCCGGTTTTCTCCAGACTCCATAGGCGGTTGCTGTCTTGTTGCGAGGTCTGTGGATTGATGTAACCGTAACTCTCCGTGATTTCTGGAGTTGGGTCTCCATCAAGACTAAGCTCTCTGGTCTGACGGTTGCCGTTATTGTCATAGCTGTAACTTAGCGCCCCGTAGGCGCCTTGGGCGCTAATGAGGCGATCAACCAGATCATAATTGAAGGACTGACTGGCTGAGCTTTGATTATGGTCGGCAATGCCCACAATATTGTTGGCGGAGTTCCATTCCAGGCTCCGGCTCATGATTGACGAGTCGCCCTGGCTTTCGATTGAGCTGATACGGTATCCCTTATCATATCCCAGCTGGTTCACCACGCCGTTTCCGGAGGTGTAGGCGGTGACACCGCCAAAGGGCAGGTAGCTGAAATCGTAAGCGACAGCAACTTCCTTCGCACCTTTCCAGGCGCGCGTGTATATGGCTTTCAGGCGGCCGCTAAGGTTGTCCCATTCGTAGCGGACTTGACGACCGCTTGGATAACGTAGCGTCGCCAAACGTCCTGCTGAGTCGTAATCGTATTCCCAGAGATAGTGCCGATCCCCGATCTGGGTTAGCTTGTTCGTTATGCGCCCTAGGTCGTCGTAGTAGTAGTTGGTTTGTCCTGACTGATCCTGAACCTCGGACAGGCGACCAACTCCGGCGCTGCCATAGTCAGTCTGGTCATAGATGTAAGTAATATTTTCCTCAAGGCTATAGGGGTAAACGACGGACGTCAGCCGGTCCAGCTTGTCGTAAGCGTAATAAGCCGTGACGCCTTGCTCGTTGGTCTGGCGGATCAGGTTGCCATTGTCGTCATATTCATACAGCGTGGTTCCTGTATCCGGGCTTACCTGTTTGACGAGTTGATTGAAGCCGTCATACAGATACTGAGTTGGAAGCCCGTTGCCGTCCTTCACCAAAGTAAGGTTGCCTTGATCTTCATACTCGTAAGAGACGCTTGGCTCGTCGCCGCTATTGTCCGCAGCATAGCTTATCTCCATCCAGCCATTTTGGTGATAGTCGTAGCGATAGGTGCGGTCTGGCGTGGTTGGGTCGCCTTTAATGACTTTACGCGTCATGCGGCTGTTGAAGCGGGCGTCTTCGTAATAGTAAAGCGTTTGGGTTCCTGCGCCGGTCTCGGTTTTGACCAGCCGGTCCAACGCGTCATAGACGGCGACTTCGGTGCGTACGGGCGTCTGTTCATCGGATTTGAACCAGGCAGTGGATACTGTTTTCTGGTGCGTCGTTTCACGATCGGTTTCTTCCTGGATAGTCAGGTAGTCGCCGTTACTTTGAGTGATTCTGGTTAAGGTTCTGGCGCTGTTGTACGCATATTCCGTCCAATATCCGCCGGGCAGCGTGATGCGCTTTACCAGTCCATTCTTGTAATAGTCGTAGCTTGTCGTCCGCCCTTCAGTCGTTGTGCTCAATAACCAGCCACGGTCGCTGTAGGTCAGCGTTGTCGTCACGCCATTGGCGTCGATTATCGTCTGAGGTTGTCCCTGGGAAGTGTGATTCAAGTACTGGACCTGATGCCCCGCGGCATTCACGAACGAGCTTAAAAATCCTTCAGGCGTGTACTCATAGGTCGAGCTGTGATTTTTCGGGCTTTTGACAATATGCCGCTGTAGCGCTCGGCCTTCCGCATCATAGTAGCTGTATTCGTGACTCCAGGTGCGCTGCCGGCCGGTTGTTTCAAACGGTAAGCCTTGCAGGGATTTCCTGTCAGTAATGGTCTTGGATTGTACGCGGCCATGAAGAGACGCGCCGGAGCCTGCGAGGGCGTAATCATAATCGACGGTGCGCCAGAGGTTATTTTGTGGTCCGCTGTACCGATCAATGTGAGTGACGCTTCCCAACTCGTTGTATGCATACTGATCCAGCGCAATGGTTCTTTCCGTCTTTCCATCGGCATTCAGAGAGGAACGGCGGCGGGTTTTATGCTTCTTGAGTTCGCTGTCCCAGTTGTCGCGGTGCTCGTAGATGTTGTCCGCGAATTTGTTAGGCATGCCGCCTTCCAGTAACCCGCCAGCTTTATATTCATCCTGACCTGGGTACTTGCTATAGTGTTCGAGTACGCCAATCATGTCGCAGCCCGGACGATCATCTGCGCCCTGGACGTAGTTCAGCCAGGGGTTTACCGGATAATTTTTGCCGCGAATATAGCTGTGGTGGACGTACTTGATTTTGCAGCCATAGGCGTTTTTGACATATGCAGTGTGCTGTTTGGCCCCTTCCATTTCCACTGGCGTCACGTCAATAACCTTGGTTTTTTCTGACTCATCGCCCAGGTAATTCTGGATTGCGTGCCCGTATTCGTTATAGCTCCAGTGCGCCTTTTGCCGGCCTTCCTCATCGGTCACCGATTCCAGTGCGGTTTGATACAGCCAGTCCGCTGCGGGATTGCTGTAGTTATCAAGATAATGGAAGCCCACTACGGAGTCGTTGGCGACAGCGTAGCTGGGGAAGGTGATGTCCGTAAGCAGGTTCACCGCCGCACTGCTTCGCCAGTTAAAGGAGTACGTTTTACCTTCTGGGTCCGTCAGTTGTATCGGAAGATTCGCTTCTGAATACTTGATGACGATCTCTTGCCCACTGGAATGGGTCACGGTGGCTTGTTTTTGGCTTCCAACAAGCTCCCAGCGAAGCTGATGATATTCGCCTTGCTTGTTCTGGACCTTCACCAACGCGCCGGAGTCGTCGAAGTAGTAGCTCAACTCATTGGGCGCTTTGTAGATATAGACGCCATCCTCGCGACTGAGGGAGCCCCACTTGGCGACGGACTGGTTGCGTAAGGTGGGCTTGAATTTACCTGCGCCTGCGTCCTCGAAGATAATCTGCTGGCCCTCAGCGGTAATCACCGTTACAGAACTATTAACAAAGCTCAGTCGTTGCCCGTAGGAATAGGTCCACTCGCCATGAAAGTAGGAGAATGAAGAACTGGGTCTGACGCGGCTGTTATAAAAGAACGCAAATGTGAGCGGGAAGCGACCGCCACTTTGGTATACCTCGTGAGGGAAGTAGACGTTTCCGGTGCCAACGTGAATAGGATCGCCAACCCCTTCGTTACCAACAAAACTGCCGGGGCCGCCGGTACAGCTAGGGGGAGGACCTCCTCCACATCCACCGCCACCCGGAGGGCCGTTGTCGGCGCCAGTCCAAGTGCCGGCGGTGTTTCCCGCCCAAGAGAAAGTAGATACGCTTGCCGCCATGGCAATGGCGATCGTCAAGCCGCTTAATCCTTTTGTCATGTTCAGAGCATTCCTGAATGGCGAGGGAAAAAGAGGCGTTATCCTTTCCCCTGTGATAACGAGTCGATGTGACGAGGCGCGAATCTTATCAAGAATTAATTATTTAGCAACGAATTCTTAACGTTATTTCTCGCAGATTCCAGATAACTGCCTGATCCAGGCTGACACTAAATCAACTCCCTCTTGATCGACCCGTGAACGCCCTAGCTCAGGCATCATAACCTCAGGCGTCACCGACGAAAGGCGTCTAAGTAACAGTGATTTCTCCGGCTTTCCTGGCACAATGTCGTACTTCAGGCCCAGGGAGGCATTGCCTGCTGCGATTGGGGGCTTGCATACCCCCAGACGATAAAGGTTTTGAATATCCCTTGTCAGGTAAAGGCGGGAACTGGACGCGAGACCATTGGCGTTATGGCAATGCCCGCAATGCACATGTAAATAATCTCGTGCGCTGTTGGTGTCCAACACGGTGTTATTTTGGGGAATGGTATCTAGCGTCAACAATCCCGATAGAAACCAGAGCTCTAATTGATTCACTGCTTTCGATGCATACTTAACTTCAATGTTGAGTTGTTCGATTACCGGCCCCAGTGGGGCCAGGTCTCCGGAGAGATCGTATCCACCATGACAGTCAACACATTGGTGTCGAGAAGGGATAAGATATGTAAAGTTTTGGGGCTCTAATTGACTGTCAGCAGAGATGGTTTCCAAACCTCCGCCGTTTAACAATTCTGCGTCGCTTTTCGACTTATTCCAACGATAAACAAGAGGCTGCCAAACGCTTCCCCTCTTTATCAGAACTCTGGTTTCTATCAAAGAACTATCCCGAGCAATGTTCCGCGTTAGAGTTTGGACTAGAGCAGGAGAAGTGTTGGGGGGGCTTGTATCGGCCGATGGGTAGTAAAAGGTTTTGACGAGCACAGTGCCTTCCGGATAGCTTAAAACGCCGCTTGCATCGGCTCGAATTTTTTTACCGACAGGAACTTTTATTGCGCGATATTTCTTTGCATAGTCCGCAAATAACTCCAGCTTGACGTTGTAGGGAAGATACTCCCGGTTTAATGACAGCTTATTTTCTGTGATTGTAAATATTTCCCAGCTTGAGAGCTTTGCTGGCGGCCACGACTCATCCTGCTGTTCAGCCCTTGCTGGTCCGGCCAAGGAAATGAGGACAAGAATAATTAATCGTTGAAACAGTAGCCGATAGAGGTTTTTGTCAAACATCTGGAGACATTACCTCAAACTGTTCCGGCTTGGACAAGCTGCAGTGAAGCTTATTGCTTGTTATAACTTTTTTTTCCTGCCCGAGAGTGCTTACAACAGCCTCGCCACTTACACACAAAGGGAGTGGGTCTTCCTCTGTGGTTTCACCATCCCATAGAATATTTACAGCACCAAATGGATTACTTATTGAAGTGCTTTTGACCCAGGGCGTAAATGCTGCTCCATAGGGGGGGCGATTCAGGAAATGATAACCGGCAATCAGAATGTCTGCATTGTCATTCTTTGATAAGACAGTACTGTTTATAAAAACATTGCTGGTTGCAATTAAAGCGATACCTATGCCAGGAGAAAACTGAGAAACAACATTTCCTTCCAGTGCGAAGTTTTTTAGATTGTTGTCATCTATAATATTTTCTTCGAAAATAATATTGTCTGACTTGGGGTAAAGCATGTCTGGCAAAGATACGATTAACGCTCCGACTGTATTGTTTTGAAGTCTGTTATTTTTAACATGAACATGTTGGCTGTTTTCGGCATTAACTCCAGTGACATTGTCATGCGAATAATTATTTTGGATTAATGTGTAAATAGACTGTCCGATATAAATTCCAGCATCGGAGGCGCCAGAAACCTCAGTGTTTTCTATGGTTATGTGTCGACTGCTTACGGGATAAATACCGTACCCCCCATTGCTGGATTTTGGAGCTTCTCCCATATTTATTCTGAGGTTTGATATCAGTACTTTTGAGCTATTTCTAATGACTACACCATCACCACCAGGATGAGCTATAGAAAAGTTTTTAAGCGTAATATTCCAGCCTCTTACAAACAAGGCCTGCGCTCCCTGCTTTTGATTGGAGAAATCCAGAATTGTCTCGCGAGGACCTGCTCCAGTAATCGTCAGACCTTTTGTGGATACTCTAAGCTCTCGGTCGAGGAAAAAATTTCCGTGAGGTAATATGATCGTATCTCCGTTCTCTGCACGATCTAGTAACTTATACAGATGGGCGCTAAAGTTATTTTTATCTACTTTGTGCTCTTTAGCGTAAAGTGAAGTCGCTTGGCCGATGCTGATAGTAAAGGCGATGAAATGTATGATCAGTTGATGGATTTTCATTCTGTTTAGAGACTGTGAAAAGAAGAGCTGTAACTTAACCAGCGATACCGGTATTGCAAGGCTGAAGGTTTCCGAGGTCGCTGTGGAGTTTATAGATCAAGGGCTAGTGGTTCAAGAATTGGCGTTATTGAGAGGTGACGGAGGCTTCTTGATGACCGTATGCCCTTAAACACAATTAACTATATACTTCAGCCCGAATTTTCAGATAGTCCCTAACTCAGGGAAATCTCAGGGGTGCGTATTAGCTAGCTGAAAACCACCCCAATATATGTCTTATTTTTGAGCGTTTTTAACTCTCTACAGTAAAAGGTGACGGCAGTATGCTGGACGATAAACCTGTAGCTGTCAGATAGACTTCATTCCAAATAATTATGGAATGCTGATGCATCATTATTTAAAAGGACAAATATGAACTTCGTATTAACGGATTCCCCCACACAAGAAGATATCGACGTTATTCATAATGGCTTGATTGCCTATAATCTGAACTATATGGATATACGGGAGATGAAGGATCTGGCGGTTTTTTATTCTGATGATCAGGGCGTCAGGTTGGCGGGGGTGGTTGGGGAGACGCTTGGGAATTGGCTTAAGGTTAAATATTTATGGGTGTCCGAGGCGTTACGCGGTAAAGGGATTGGTGGGGAGTTGTTGGCTCGCGCTGAGGCGGAGGCGATTAAGCGTGGATGTCGTTATGCCGTTTTGGATACATTCAGCTTTCAGGCGTTACCTTTTTATGAGAAGAAAGGATACATGCTGCAATTTACATTGGAGTCTTATCCCAAGCACAATCAGGCCAAGCATTTCCTTACTAAAGAATTGATTCAACCGGACAATGAGAACGCTTAACGATTTATATCGGGACACGATGGCTTTATTGCAGAAGGCCAATGTGAATTACCGCGAAGAAACTCATGAACCTGTGTTCACCTATGAGAAGGCGGAAGAGGTGGCCAGGCGTTTGGGTTTCACTGGCGCGGAAAGCAAAAGTCTGTTCATGAAATTGAAAGACGGGCGCTTTTGCATGTTGGTGACGCTGCAGCATCAGCGCCTGGATTGGAAGCAGTTAAAGAATGCGCTAGGCGGTAAAGCGTCTTTCTGTAGCGATGAAGAGTTAAAAGAAAGGACCGGGTGTGAGCCGATGTGCGCCTGTCCTTTTGGGCATCCGGCTGATATTACGCTGGTGATTGACGAGTGCGTATTCGCCAGCGAGAAGCTGGTGTTCTCTCCAGGTCCGCCTGAGAAGACGGTTGAGATCAGCGTTGAGGATGTACGCAAGGTGCTGGACTGTTGCGATAATCCGGTGGTGTATCTGGCTGAGCGGGAGATGGAGTAGACGGAGCCATTCGGCCCCGTCTGAGACAGGTTTGTGGTGTCGGGTGATTAAACCGCTTGTCCCATTGTCTCTGTCCGGTATTTCACCAAATCTTCGATGGTGAGCACTGGCATGGCGTGTTTCTCTGCGAAAGCGACGATTTCCGGCAGGCGCGCCATCGTGCCGTCGGGATTGGTCAGCTCGCAGAGGACGCCAGTGGGCTTCAAGCCCGCCAGACGCATCAGGTCAACCGTGCCCTCGGTATGTCCACGGCGGGAGAGTACGCCGCCAGGTTGTGCGCGCAACGGGAAAACGTGACCCGGGCGGGCCAAGTCTTCCGGCTTGGCGTTGTCGGCGATGGCGGTGCGGATAGTGGTGACCCGGTCCGCGGCGGAGACGCCGGTGCTGACGCCTTCGCGGGCCTC
This sequence comes from Hahella chejuensis KCTC 2396, assembly GCF_000012985.1. Lineage (NCBI taxonomy): Bacteria > Pseudomonadati > Pseudomonadota > Gammaproteobacteria > Oceanospirillales > Hahellaceae > Hahella > Hahella chejuensis. The sequence continues at coordinate 1,395,936 of NC_007645.1, forward strand.
GATGGTGACTGTGAATGCGGTGCCGTTCTTACTGGAGTTCTCCGACACCATCATCGGCAATTGTAGACGGCGGATGACGTCGTCAGTGAGGCACAGACAAACAATGCCGCTGCACTCGCGGATCAACAGCGCCATTTGCTGCTCAGTGAGCGTTTCTGCGGCGTAAATCAGATCGCCTTCGTTTTCGCGGTCTTCATCGTCCACCAGCAGGACGCCCTGACCATTGCGAATCGCTTCCAGGGCTTTTTCCACCCGGGTAATAGCGTCGCCGAACGGCGTTAATAAAGAAGTTTGTGGCTGATTCATGGGATCTCCATTTGAGTTACCAGAATCAGGGCTGTGGGAATACGACCGATTTTCACCGGTCAACAGGCGTACAACGGCAGCAGGCCGTGGCGAAATCCGCGGCCCCGCTGCGACATTGGCCTTATTCTCTCCCATCCGGACTGTCACCGTCGGCTCCGGCCTCTCACCGGATCTGCTGACCCTGCTGTACTGCAGCAGGCGCTCGCGGGCTCGTCCACGGGGGACATACCGCCGGTAGGGAATTTCACCCTGCCCTGAGAATAAGTTGATTGATTGTGCTCTTTAATAAAAGCGGGGGCAGGATACCCCAGCGAGGATGGGTTCACAATGTTCAATCTTAGAGGCGGGCGGCCTGAACGACTGGGTCGCCCGCACCGGTAGCGTTTGTGGACAGACTTGACTCAAGCCGAGGCGGTTAGACCAGTTGGAATTTGACCGCGAGTCCTCCCATCAGCGTCAGAATCAACCCGGTCGTGCCAAGTCGTATCAACGTATGCCAGGCGGTCTGCTTGGCGTGTCGCAGCGCTTGCAGCAGCGCTCTTAGTTCTCGGATATCCGAGAAAGCGTCTTCTCCCGTCAGACCAAGATCAAGCAGCGCCCGTCGGGCTCCTTTCTCCGCCGCGCAATCCAGCAGCGCGTCCAGTTCGTCACGGGCGAGGCTCACCATGAGTTGGGTTTTTGAGGTGTCCATGTTCTCCTCCTGAGGTGTATTGGCGTATCGATGACTTGCATTGATGATCGAAATTCCTTCTTCGTTTGCGCTCTTCGCGCGCCCTTCTTGGAGAGGGCTACCTTGCAGCTTATCCACCAAAACGACTAAAAAATGCAGGGACGAATTGCGGAGGTTAAATTCATCAATGTGCGGCAAAATGTCGCATAGGGCGCGGACGGCTTCGCTAGTGGTATCATGCCCACAACTCCGGGGTTTGATCGATATGAATACAACACAATATTTGGCTTGGCTGGCTGCGCCATTGCAGCGGGACAGCCTGCGTTATCTGGCTTATTACCTGATCATGCAGTCCATTTCTCTGCTGGCCTTGCTGGCGTTGTTCTCGGGCCATTGGCGGTTGGAGCTGCCGTCGCGTCTGCCCTGGGCGGTGATGCCGGCGCAGTTGGCGATTACGGCGTTGACCTGTCTGGCTTCCGTCCGGATAAGGGAATTGACCACCGGGCGCTATTTGGCGGTACTGCTGGCTTCCACTTTGTTGTTGGGCTGGTTTCTCCATGACACCGGCGGACATACGAATCCATTCATTTCATTACTGCTAATGCCGGTGGCCATGGGCGCTGCGCTGCTTGGGTGGCAGTCCAGCCTGATTCTGGCGGCAGTCTGCGTGAGTATCTACTTTGCGCTGACGCAGGATTTCGTCGCGCTTACCAGTAGCCGCCCGGACGGCTTACAGAACTTTATGCGTTTGCATTTGGCGGGGATGTGGCTGACGTTTTTGTTGTCCGTCGCCCTGCTGCTGATCGTGGTGGCGCCGCTTACTCTGGCCATACGGAAGCAGCGTGAACAGATCGCTGCGCAACGGGAGCAGATGTTGCGCGATGAGCGTTTGGTGGCCACTGCGATCTTCGCCGCCGGCGCTGCCCATAAACTCGGCGCGCCGCTGGGAACCCTGGCGTTGTTGGTGGATGATTTGCGTCAGGACATCGTCGATGATCAGGCGCAGGAAGACCTTCGCGCCATGGCGACTCAGATTGATTTGTGCAAGCAGACGCTGTCTTCCATGATGCGGCAAGCGGAGGATATCCGTACGGGCGTGGTGCGCAGCGAAACCCTGCAGGGGTTCGTGCAGCGTTTACGGGAGGAGTTCTCCCTGCTGCATCCAGCGGGCTCCTTGCGACTGGCGAAGATTGAGAATCCCGACGCGGAAGTGCGCTCGGAAGAAATGCTGGATATGGCGATACTGAATCTGCTCGATAACGCCGCTAAAGCCAGTGCGGAAGATCCTGTGCTGGACGCGCGTTTGAGTGATGGCGAACTGCTGTTGCGCATTCATGACAAAGGACCGGGACTGCCGGCGCTGGTAAGGCAGAATCTGGGCAAATCTTTTGTTTCCATGCGGGAAGGCGGCAATGGATTGGGGCTGTTTTTGTCTCATTCCACTATTGAACGCCTGGGCGGCAGCTTGAGTTTGATCGACGCCGCTGATGGAACTATTACGGAAATCCTGTTGCCAATGCCGCAGGGCGCGCGCTGCGACGGGGAGAATGCGACTCTTTCACAAGGAAATCCAAACGGTGACTACGCCGCTACTACTCATCGATGATAATCAAGTCTACCTGCAAACTCTCGCCCGATCTTTAAGTCGTCGCGGGGAGTCAGTCCTTACCGCAAGCTGTGGGGAGGAAGCGTTAAGTCATCTGGAGGAAGCCAGCCCGGCTCGTGCGGTGCTGGACCTCAACCTGGCGGGCGACAGCGGGCTGCAATTGTTGAGCGAAATGCTGCAGCGGCGTCCGCAGTTACAGGTGGTCATGCTGACGGGGTACTCCAGCATTGCGACGGCGGTGGAAGCCATTAAACGGGGCGCGTTGAATTATTTGTGCAAGCCTGTCACTGCTACGGAACTGCTGGCCGCTTTCGGAGAGCCTCGTGAAGAAGCGCCTGTCGAGTCTGAAATGGATACGGATGCGACGCTGTCTGTGAGGCGTTTGGAATGGGAGCATATTCAAAGGGTGTTGCAGGAGAATGAGGGCAATATCTCTGCGACGGCGAGAGCGCTGAACATGCATCGCCGTACTTTGCAGCGGAAACTACAAAAAAAACCCGCCCGGCGTTGATGGCCGGGCGATAAAGTTTCCGCAGAGTTTCGGGACGCTGAATGCCCGCCGTGAAGCCGGACAAACGACGACCCTGGGAAGGAATGCGTTCGGAACTGCGCAAAGGGGAGTTTGCGCCGAACGCTCTGTACCTTGCTGTGAGAGGAAGTTTAGAAGGAGTCGGTCACTGTCGGGAAGACGGCAAATTGTCGCACCCAGAATGGCTTAGATCGGCAGGCTGAAAATGATCGAACGGAGTGGTTTGGCGAACGCCGTCAAACCACTCCGTAGACAAAGAGTTTAAGCGTAGTAGGACGCAGCGATGCGCGCCGCCAGGGCTGCGTTATTGAACACCAGCTGGATGTTGGCTTTCAGGCTGTCGCCACCGGTAATTTCCGCCACTTTCGCCAGCAGGAAGGGGGTGGAGTCTTTACCGCTGACGCCCTTGTCGTCCATCTCCGCCAGTGCTGCGCTGATGGCGGCGTCGATTTTGCCGCGATCCATGGCGTAGGCTTCCGGAATTGGATTGGCGATCACGACGCCGCCCTGCAGTCCCATTTCCCATTTGGCCTGCAGCGCCTGGGCGATCTGCTCTGGCGTATCCAATTGATAATCCACATCGAAATCGCTGTCGCGGGTATAGAACGCAGGCAGGGTGGAGGTCTGATAGCCCACCAGCGGCACGCCATGAGTCTCCAGGTACTCACGAGTCAGGCCCAGGTCCAGGATAGACTTGGCTCCGGCGCAGATGACCGCCACGTTGGTGTGGGCCAGTTCCTGCAAGTCCGCAGAAATATCGAAAGTTTCCTGAGCGCCGCGATGCACGCCGCCAATGCCGCCGGTGGCGAAGACTTTGACGCCGGCCATGGCGGCCAGAATCATGGTGGAGGCGACCGTGGTGGCGCCGTCGCCGCCCCGGGCGATGATGAAGGGGATATCGCGACGGCTGGCTTTGGTGACGTTCAAGCCGGCTTTGCCCAGGTATTCGATTTCCTCTTTGCTCAAACCGACTTTCAGGCGGCCTTTGATGATGGCGATAGTGGCGGGAACGGCGCCGTTGTCGCGCACGATCTGCTCCACCTGCAACGCGGTTTCCGCATTCTGCGGCCAGGGCATGCCGTGGGAGATGATGGTCGATTCCAGCGCCACTACAGGTTCGCCTGCGGCCAGAGCTGTTTGTACTTCGGGGGAGATGTCCAGATAAGCATTCATGAATAGGTTTCCTCTAACAAACGGTTTACTGCCGCCAGGGACATGTTCGGGTTGATAGTGGCCTGATGCGACATAGCCACTGCCGACGCGGCGGTGGCGAAGTTAACGGATCTTGGCGTGGACCATTGCGCCAGCCAGCCATAGGCGAGCCCGGCGAGAAATGCATCGCCGGCGCCATTGGCGTTGACCGGTTGAATGGGCGGCGGCGGATACAGTTGATGGCGGCCGGCTTCGCTGACATACACCCCTTGGGCGCCAAGGCTGATGCAGATGCGCTTAATGCCTTTCCGATGAAACCAGGACGCCAGTTGCGGTAACTGTCCTTCGTCCTTTGCGTCTACGCCGGAGAGGCGTTTCGCTTCCGCCAGATTGGGTTTGAAGGTGTGGATCGCGTCAAGCAACCCGCGCAGTTTTTCCGATTTGGGGCCGGACACAGGGTCCGCGAAAATCGGCAGGTCGGGGAACTGGCTGAGCAGATATTCCAGTACGTTGGCGGGCAGGTTGGCGTCCACGATCAACAGGCTGGCGCGGCGAATCATGTCCGCATGACTGCGCAGATATTCCACACTGAGACGCTCAAGGATCTGCATGTCGTTGATGGCGACGGACATGTCTCCACTCTCGTCGAGCACGGACAGATAGGTGGAAGTGACGGCGTCGTCCAGTTGCAGACAATGACGCATGTCTATGCCGCACTGCAGCCCTTGCTCCAGCAGTGTCTGTCCGTAAACATCCTTGCCCAGGGGCGCTATCAGGCGCACGTCGACGCCGAGACGGGCCAGGTTTTCTGCAATGTTGCGCGCCACTCCGCCGGGAGAACAGCTCACGCGGCCGGGGTTGGAGTCCCTGGCGAGCAGCTTGTCGCAGGGTTGTCCGAGAATGTCCATGTTGGCGCCGCCGATCACCACCACATAGGGGCTATCCGCCAGGATATAGCCTTTGCCGCGAATGGCGCCTTTGTTGGACAGGTTCATAATGTGGCCCGCCACCGCGGAGCGGCTGACGCCAAGACGGTCGGCCAGGGCCTGTTGGGAGATAAGCGGGTCCTGGCGGATCAAATCCAGGATTTCCTGTTCGCGTTCAGTTATCACAAACAAATGTCCGTATGGCTAACATTTGTTTGTCAGTTTACCGGTATTTCACCAACAGGCAAGGAGAAATCGCTTCAAGCGGCGCGTCGGCGGGTGAGTAAGTAGATGAAATATCCGCCGCCCAGAAGTGAAGCGATAGCGCCGGCGGGCATTTGCGCCGGATACAATAGGGTGCGTCCGAGCCAGTCGGACAGCACCATTAACAGCGCCCCCAATATTATGGCGAGCAATAACTGCTGAGCTGCTTTGCGGGCGCCAAGCATAGCCGCCATGTGTGGCGCCAGCAGGCCGACGAAGGCCACCGGCCCCATCACTGCGGTCACCAGCGCACAGGCCAGCGAAGCCAGGAACAACAGCGCCAGACGGGCGCGTTTGACGTTCAGTCCCCGGGCCAGAGCGATATGGTCGCCAGCGGAAATTAACGTGAGCCACCGTGAGCAGGCCGTACACAATACGACGAGAATCATGACGCCGGCCAGCAACAACAGGGCTTTTGTGGCGGTGGTCTGATAAGTGGAGCCCGCCAGCCAGCCGAGAATGGAATAGGCGCTGTCGCTGCCTTTGGCGAGGGCGAAGCGCACCAGGGCGTCAATCAACGCCGCCAGAGAGATGCCGGTCAGCACCATGACGCCGGGGGCGTAATGATGACGACGTCCCAATAGCAACAGAATCAGAAGCACGCCCAGACTGCCTGCAAAAGCGATCAGCGGACCGGCCTGGTAAATGGAGCCGCCGAACAGTAATACGGAAAGCACCAACATCAGCGAGGCGCCGGCTGACATGCCAAGTATGTCGGGACTTGCTAGAGGATTTCGAATCAGGCGCTGCAGGATGACGCCGGCCAGCGCCATACCGCCGCCGGCCGCCGCGGCGGTGACGATGCGCGGCCATCGCAGGGAGAAAACCAGATCGGAGGGCCAGCCAAAGCGCCAGGTAACGGCGTTGGCCCCTTCCGGCGACCATAACAACGCGATTACAGCCATGATGGGCAACGCCAGCGCCAACAGGATCAAAGCGGCTTTGGATAATCGTGTGACGCCGGCGGGCAGTTGCAGGGAACTGTGGTCGGCGGCGCTCAGTTTGCGGGGGGTGAACCAGATTAAGCCCGGCGCGCCGATCAGCGCCGCCGCTGCGCCGCTGGGAACCAGATCGGTTGTCCATTGGCTGGCCAGCACGGGGATAGCGTCCGTTCCCAGTAATAGCAATCCGCCCAATAACAGGCTATACGCCAACTCATCGCCGGCGCGACGGGCGCCCAGAGCGCGGGCGAGATTGGGCGTCAGCAAGCCAATGAAACTGATAACGCCCACTGCTGTGATGGAGCACGCCACCAGCCAAAGCGCGGCGGGCAACAACAACGCCAGGGTGGCGATAACGCCCATGCCGCGGCCTCGAGCCCCTGCCTCTCCCAGGCGCAGCAAGGTTAGGGGACGGTGGGCGAACAGCAGAATCAGCAGGGCGATGCTCAGTTTAGGGGCCAACCAGATAACCCAGTTCCAGTCGGTCTGCGTCAGGTCGCCCGCGCCCCAGATAAACAGGTCTCTGGCGTACTGGTCATTGAGCAGTACGATTGCGGAAGCCGCGGCGCCAAGCAGGATATTGACGGCCATACCCGCCAGCACGACCGGTAATCCGGCGAGACCTCCACGGCCGGCGATCAATAGCACCAGCGTGACGGAGAGACTGGCCCCCGCCATGGCGATCCAGGCGCCGTAATCCGCCATCAGAGCGGGCGCCCAAACGCTGGCGCAGACGAGCGCCAGCCAAGAGCCTGACGCTGCGCCCAGGGTCATGGGGGACAGCAGGCGATTTTGCGTGGTTTGCTGCAGCAAACTGCCAACCAACCCCATGGCTCCGCCAACCAGCAACGCCAACACCGCGCGGGGCAGGGTGGCGTAGAAGAACTGGAAGTCCTCGAACTCAACGGCTTCGCCGCCGCTGATTAACGTCCATTGCACGCTGAGCGACGGCGGCGCGTTAAGTTGCAGGTAGGCGAACAACAGAACCGGCGTCAGAGCCAGGGTGATCAGATAGCGGCGCATACGACTTCAACCTGTAGCGATTATTATTAATGGTCTATCGGGCTTGATCACGGCGTTAGAGTTAATAATGCGTCAGTGATGGATTCCGCCAGATACTGTACGGATAGCGGGCCGCCATAAGTCCAGGTGGAGCGGGCGGCGGCGAAACGTTCGCCACGCACGAACGGCATGGCGCGCCACAAAGGGGCGGAGAACAGGTCGTCCGCCTGTTCGAACGGCTCGATGTAAATCACCACGCCATCTTTGATGCGGCCCAGGTCCGTCACTTTTTTCTGGGTGATGCCCCATTGGGTGGCGGGTTGCGGCAGGGCGGGCTGCAGGCCCAGTTTGGTCATGGCGGCCTGCGCCATGGAGTTGTCGCCGAAGATGCGCAGGACGGAAGGCGTAGTGAAGCGCACGGCGGCCACTTTGGGCAAGGCGCCGTGGTAGTGTTCGGTCAGTTGCGTCCGCAGTTCGCCAAAGCGGGCCTCCATGGCCTCCAGCTTTTGTTGCGCGGTCGTCTCTTTGTGGAACAGGCGGGCCAGTTGCAGGAAGATCTGCTTGGAGACTTCGAAGTTGTCGTGATCCGCCCGGAAAGAATCAAAAAACAGCACCGGCGCCACTTGCTCCAGCTTTTCCAGCATGCCTTCCTGCATGCTGGAAATAAGAATGACGTCAGGCTTTAGCGCTGCGATGCGTTCGATGTTGGGCTCGGCGCGCGTGCCTACGTCGGTGATGGAGTCCGCCAACTGCGGCCGCACCACCCACTCCCGATAGCCTTTGATATCGGCGACCCCCGTCGGCGTTACGCCCAGTTCCACCAGATTCTCCGCCATGGACCAGTTAAGCGCGATGACCCGTTGCGGCGTTTGCGCGAACTCATGTTCGCCGCGGCTGTCGGTAACCGTAATCGCCTGCGCGGAGGCGCTGGCTATAAACGTCAGGATGGACGTTGCGGCGATAAGAGGGCGTCTATCTTTGAGGGCGGCGCCAGTAGTGAACATCAAAGTGAAGAATGCAGTCATGAATTTAACCCATTGCGAAGCGTTAACAGGAATGCTGAAAGTCAGTAGCCAGCGTCATGCGACCACCGCGATTTTGCCGCTCTGCCGAGGGTGATCGACCAACGCTATGTCAATGCCATACAGCTCAGCTAACAGGGTGGGGGACAGCAGCTCTTGCGGCGCACCGTCGAACGCCAGACGGCCTTGTTTCAGTGCGACGATGCGATCGGCGAAACGGGCGGCAAGATTGACGTCATGCAGAATGACGATCACGCCGCGTCCATGTTCCAGATTCAGACGGCGTAACAGCGCCATCACTTCGTACTGATGGGACAGATCCAGCGCGGAAGTCGGCTCGTCCAGCATCAGCAGCGGGGCCTGTTGAGCCAGCAGCATGGCGATCCAGGCGCGTTGACGTTCGCCGCCGGATAATTGGTCCGTCAGGTGGTCTGCGTAGCGGGTCACATCGGTCTGCGCCATCGCCGCGTCGATGATGTCTCCATCTTCTTGGCGCCAGCGTCCGAAGGTTCCGCGCCAGGGGAAGCGGCCCAGGCGTATCAGTTCGCGCACATTGAGGCCGGCGACCTCGGGCAGGTTTTGCGGCAGAAAGGCGATGTTTCTGGCCAGATCCCGTTGGGAGTAGTCGTTCAAAGGCCGATTTTGCAGCGTGATGGCGCCGGCGTCCGCCTGGATTTGTCGCGCCAGCAGATTGATCAGCGTCGATTTCCCTGAGCCGTTGTGGCCAAGAATCACGGTGAAACGGCGTGGGTCCAGGGTCAGACGGGGCAGCGACAGAATTTCTCTCCCTTCCCGGCGCACGCGGATATCTTCCACTTCAAGCATAGGCATTCCACTCTTCCGTCAGTCGTTTTATGCGTACTTCCGGCTTTTGTTTGGGGCATGACGCGCACAGTTCGCCGTCCTGGCGCAGGTAGTGCAGACAGCAGGCTTTACGATCCAGGGTCAATTGCAACCTCCCATTGCTTAGCGGGACAGGCGTCAGACTGCTGTATCCGCAAAGGTTCATGGCCCTCAGCCAGGCCTGCGCCCATTGCTGAATGTCTTCATTGCTGGGAGCGGGAGTGAGCAGACTGAGCCGGGCGAGCGCGGATAGCAGACTGTCCGCGACCAGACGCATGGCGATCAGCGGTTTAACCTTGGCGATGCGGTTGAGCTGCGCCAGCAAGGCTTCGCACAGTTGCGCCAGCTCTGCGCCGCTGCGCTCGATTAGCAGGGGAACGGGAGCGGGACGCAATGCGACGGGAGGGATGCGGAATCCCGCCACTATGCCTTGTGCGTACTTTTGTCCAAGCGTCGACAAGGGCGCTGCGACCCCGACGCCATGCACCGCCGCTACAGCGATAAAGGTCGGTTGCCATATCAGCATGGTCCAACTGCGCACCGCCCAATAAGGGCGGCCCGCCTCAGGGCACGCGGCGCGCCAGTATTCGTGTAATTGCGTCAGGATATCGTGATTGTCGGTCTGCGCGCCTATCAGTCCGGCGTTATCTGCGCTGATTTCTCCCGCCAGCGCAGGGTGCGCCAGTGCTGCGGCCTGTAACAGCGCATCCAGCGGGGCCGTGGCGTCAGACTGATAAATTGGCGACTGCGTTGGCATGCTCACAGGGTTATAGGGATGTCCGAGTTGGTGGCTGCGGAAGACGGTTTATCCGGCTGCGCCGATGCCTGTCAAAGTTAGGTTGCCGGAGGTCTTCTGCGTTGCATTGGCCTGAGCGTTCAGGTTGACGCAAATCTAAAATCAAATGATAATGATTTGCGTTTAGATTATCAAATAATGCATTGCCGCATTGGCCCGGACGCCACCTAGATTTCCATTCACATGTAACCTGAGAGGAACCCGCAGTATGGCGACGCACCGCTATCCCGGTAAACTTGCGCCCAGATTTTTCCCAAACTCGTCCCATTTATTCAGCGCCTCGAATCGCTCTCAACCTGCCCCGCCGTACGCCGGCAATAGACTGGCTTTGCGGGTGGCGGCGTTGTCATTGGGCGTTCTGGCGTCAGGGAGCGTTGCGGCGGAAGACGTGCAGCAGCTGCAGCCGGTGACGGTAAACGCTAAGGCGAGCGTGTCCGCTCCCAGCGAGGGAAGCGGGTCATACCGGACCAAGTCGAGCAATACCGCATCGCGAATGAACATGTCTCTGCGGGAGACGCCGCAGTCCGTATCGGTAATCACGCGCACGCAACTGCAGGACTTCGCGCTGACGGATATTAACGACGTACTTGAGTACAGTCCTGGCGTCACCGTAGAGCGGGTGGAAACCGACCGCACCTATTTCACGGCGCGGGGATTCGATATCACCAACTTTCAACTCGACGGCATTGGCGTTCCTTTCGTGTACGGCAACCTGTATGGCGACATCGATACCGCTATTTATGATCGCGTTGAAGTGTTGCGGGGCGCCAATGGATTGATGACCGGCACGGGGACGCCTTCCGCAACGGTTAACTTTGTCCGCAAGCGGCCTGCGGTGGATACTCAGGCCTCCGTGGGCCTGACATACGGCTCATGGGACAACCGGCGTGTCGATGCGGATGTTTCCGGCGCTTTGCTGGATTCCGAAAGAGTGCGCGGCAGACTGGTGGCGTCCTATCAGGACAAAGAGTCCTATTTGGACCGCTACGAGCAGGAAAAGTCGATTTTCTACGGCGTGATAGAAGCGGACTTAAGTGACAGCACCATGCTGACGTTAGGCCACAGCCGCCAGGACACCCTCTCCAATAGTCCAATGTGGGGAGCGTTGCCGCTGTATCGGACAGACGGTTCGGCGACGGATTACGACGCCTCCGTCAGCACCGCTACGGATTGGGCGTATTGGGACGGACAGATCGATAGCTCGTTTGTCGAACTCGCCCATGAGTTCGCCAACGGCTGGCTGGTCAAAGGCGTGGTGACGCGCCAGCAAGTCAAAGCCGACACCAAGCTGTTTTATGTCTACGGCACGCCCAATCCGGATACGCCGGGATCGGATCTTTACGCCTATCCAAGTTTGTACGGCTTCGATAACGAGCAGTGGATCGCCGATATCTATGCGACAGGGCCGTTCACACTGGGAGGGCGCGAGCACGAAGCGGTGCTCGGGGTGAACTGGTCAAAATCCGAAGTGTGGGATGAATCCAGATATGGCGCAGGTATTGGAACAGAGGTTGACGATATCGAAGATTGGGACGGCGACTATCCTGATCCGGAATACAACGCCGGCGTCGCTGGCAGTGAATTCACCGATAAGCGTAAAAGCCTGTACGCCGCCACCCGGCTCAAGCCCATGGATCGTCTGACTCTGATTACAGGCTTGCGTGTGACAGACCTGGATAGCAACGGAGTAAGCTATGGCGACAGCAAGCAGGAGTCCCAAAGTGGAGAAGTGGTTCCCTATGTTGGCGTCGTGGCGGACGTTCATGAGAATCATTCGGTGTATGTCAGCTACACCAAAATCTTTGATCCCCAGTTCAAGGACGACATCGACCACAACCGCCTCGATCCAGTGAAGGGCGATAACATCGAAGCCGGGTTGAAGAGCGAACTGTTCAACGAGCGCCTCAACGCCACCCTCGCTTTCTTCAAAACCGAACAGGACAACGTCGCGGAAGTGGCGGGAACTTACCCCGGAACCAGCACGAATTACTATGAAGGCGTGGATGGCGTCACCAGTAAAGGATATGAACTGGAAATCGCCGGAGAAGTATCTCCCGGCTGGGAGGTGGCGGGCGGCTTCACCTATGTGTCTATTGAAGACAAAGAGGGCGAGGACGCCAAGACCTACGTGCCCCGGCGCATGCTGCGCTTGTCCTCCAGCTATCGCGTTCCCAGTCTGGAGCAGCTGAAAGTGGGCGCCAGTTTGAGCTGGCAGGACGATATCTATAGAGAGCAAGGCGTCGCGACGACCGGTCCGAATGCGGGCGAGTCTATCCGCACCACTCAGGAGGATTACATGCTGGTCAACCTGATGGCGAAGTATGATTTTACGGATAACTGGAGCGCTACCTTGAATCTGGACAACATCACAGACGAAAAATACCTGAACAGTCTGTACTGGGCGCAGAGCTACTATGGCGCGCCGCGCAGCGCCAAGCTGACGGTTAACTGGACCTACTGATCTCAGCAGGCCCTGTCGTTGCAGACAAATAGATAGAAGGAAGCTATTTGTCTGCCTGATTAATAGCCGCCCCGGAGGGCGTCAGTCTGTTCCGTGAGGAGCATCCGGAGGTTCCCGGGTATGCGGGAGTGATCGACAGTCGCCTGGATAACCACGCCTATATCCGACCCGGTGTTGGCGACGCAGGGGATCGGATAGTCAGCGCCAGGTGAATGTAAGTGCGCTTGCATGCACCATCACGAGTTATGCGTTGCTCAGCGTTGGCGCACGAGGAGCCGGACGCGACGCCTCCAGGTTTTTAACGCGTTGTCCTATCGGCGGAGGGACTTCCTTGTCCACCAGAATATCCAGCAGCACCGGGCCCGGCCGCAGGAACAGTGACTCGATATCCAGACGCACCAGTTCCTCGAAGTCCCTGATGCGATAGGACTCCACTCCCATGGACTGGGCGAGTATTGCGAAGTTGGTCTGCGGCAGTTCATTACCGAAACTCTTCATGCCGCGCATGCGTTGCCCGTGCATAACGGTGCCCAGCACGCCGTTGTTCAGCACCAGAATCACCACGTTGAGGTTGTGTTGCTTGGCGACGGTGATCTCCTGCGCCGTCATCAGATAGCTGCCGTCGCCGGTGATGCAAAGCACCGGAATATGCGGGTTGGCGAACTTGCCGCCGATGGCGGCGCCGATCGCCCAGCCCATGGCGGCGAAGCCCATGGATATCGGCATTTTATTCACATCGATCACAGATGCTGAGCGAGGGTGCCAATAGTGGGTGGCCCAGAAAAAGGCGTTGCCGGCGTCCGCATAGAGATGCACTCCTTTCGGGGCGCACTGGCTTAGACGCCAAAACAGACGACGTGGATTAATAGGAATCGTGTCTGTATTACAGTCTTCAATGTGCAGCACACTGATATTTTGGGGTAGGATATTGTCGTTGCGCAGGGCGGGGAGCGCATCTTCACTTAGCCCCGGCGCCGGGGCGGCCTGGTTCTCCTGATTAAGATAGTCGAACACGATGCGCGGGCTGCCCATCAGGTTCATCTGCGCCATATGGGATTTGGCGAGGTGCTCCGGGTTGTTGTTGATATGCACCAGACGCCGCGACAGGATCGTACTGCCGTCCCAGCCGCAGGTGGCGTGTTCGTCGAGATTGGCGCACACCACCATAATGATGTCCGCTTCTTCCGCGGTCAGGGTTTTGCGGGCGGATTCATGTCCCGCCGTGCCGAATACGCCTCGATACAGGGGATGGTCTGCTGACATCAGGCCGCGTCCCATTGGCGTGGTGACGATGGGCCAGGCGCGCCGCTCCGCATAACAGAGAATTTCCCGCATGGCGCCGGCGCATCCGTTGCCAATGACGATGACGCCGCGCTGGTAGCCTCGCAAGATAGTGTTCAGGCGTTGTAGTACGACTTTGTCTGGGGTGATTTCCTGTCCCAGAAACGTATGCAGGGAGATTGGGTTGCGGCTGGATGGGACCGGCGTTTCGAAAATATCCAAAGGGATACTGATGTGCACGGGGCCGGGAGTGGGGCCGGTGGCGTGACTCAACGCCGCCAGCAGGTTGTGCTCCAGCTGTTCCGGGTGGGAGACCAGCGTATTGTAGCGGGTGCATCCCTTGAACATGAGAATGGTGTCGACGCCGGACGCGCTGCTTTCCTGCATGGCGCCGCGGCCGAAGGTGCTGATGGTGCTTTGTCCCGTAATGACCAACATAGGAACGCTATCCACGAAAGCGTTGCTCACGGGCGTCAATAAATTGGTGCAACCTGGGCCGGAAGTGGCGCTGCAGACGCCGATGACGCCGCTTTCCCTGGCGAAGCCGTCGGCCATGAATCCCGCTCCGGCTTCGGAGCGCGTCAAGATCCAACGGACGTGAGTGTTGTCCTCATGGCGGGCGAGAGCGCTGCCCAGTGGGTCGATATTGCCGCCGGAGACACCGAATACATACGGCACTTTTAACAGACTGAGATATTTAACAATTAACTCTGCGCAACTGATCGCATTCGCTTGACCAGTTTGGGTAAGGAGCGGTTTGGATTCCATGGGCGTTGTCCTGTGTTGAAGAGAGTTTAACAACAGGCGTGAAACCCCACCTGGGCGCTGCTGCCGGAAAACAGGAGGCGGCGCCTGAGGCGCGGTGTCTTTCAGGGGAGGGGACTAATCACGGACATCAAGTCACTTTTTTATCCCTAACAGCATAGCAAAAGCAGGCGAAAATCCAGGGGCGGGTAAGAATAATTTCGGCTTATTCGGGACTTTTTTGTATCTCTTTGCTGACCCAGGCGATCCAGACCAACGCCAGAGTGGCCAGATTGACGGTCACCGGGTTGAAGGCGTCCGTCAATAAACCCGGGGAAAACCAGGCTACATCCAGCAATAGACCGACAAGCGCGACCCCGGCGGCCAAGAGCGGGAGGTTGCTGCGCAACGGCAGGGCGATAAGCAGTCCTAAGAGAATTTCCGCCACGCCGCCCGCCATAGCGATCTGCGGCGCATACTGGCCCAGCCCCTGGGCTTCGATCATGGCCAGCTCAGTCGGGCTGAGCCATAAAATCTTGGGGACCAGGCCGTGATAAAGAAAAACGCCGGCCACGCTAAGACGCGCAACCCTGTGAATACGGTGCAATACATCCCTCATGAAGATGTTCCTGTGGTCATGCTTTCCCTTGTCGCGGGTTTGTTTTTGGGCGGCGCATGGCCACTCAGAAAGCGGCTGTTATGGTCTGGCGTGGGCAGCAGGCAGTGGTCATATTTGCCGAACAGACGGTAACGATTCTGAGCGATGAGGTCATAGCCCCAGTCCCGCAAAAAGCGCGGCAGAGTGCGAAAGACTTTCAGGTAACGCCATGGCATGGGAAACTGCGCAATGATGCGCAGGAAGGCGTCGGATTTTTCATAGGCGCGGCCGCCTTCCACGTAAAGCATGGTGTCGAAACGGTCCAGTGGCATATTGAACCAGGCGAGGATCGCCTGACCTTCTGGTGATTGCACGGAGGCCAGTTTGAAGCGCCTGTGCGTGTCGTGTTTGATCAGAAACGACGACCAGGCGTTGCAGAGCTTGCAGACGCCATCGAACAGCACGACCTGATCGTCGCTTTGCATGTGGGGAGGGATATTGGCGTGAGGCGTAGAAGACTGAGTCATCGCCGCCTACTCCGTTGTAATGGGAGCGTTCAGCGGACGCAGCCGATAATGCAGCATCGCATCGAAAGGGTAGCCTTTTTGCGAAGGAACCCAGGCAGGATTCTGCTCAACATCCGGGCCGCTGATGAGCAGCTTTTCAATACTGGCGGCGGCGATTTCCACGCCATGGGCGCGTAAGGCGTCATTCCAAACGGAAGCCAGCGGTTCGCCGGAGAGATAGGCGCTCACGTAGGCGTAAGTGTTGGGCTCATCGCCAGCATGGCTATTGGGGCTGGCCTGAGCGGCGTTCCAGTTTTTATCTTGCGTCGCTTGCGCGACGAGGGCGGCGCCAATCCAGTCATAGTCGATCAGTCTGCCGATAGAGAGGTATTCGAGTTGCGCATCCTCAGGCAGCGCCTTTAGCGCGGAGTTCAGTAGTGCGAGAGTCTCCTCTTGTCTGGCGCCGCAATAAAAAGTGTCTCCGTGAGCCAGCCGGAACCCCAGCGCTTGCGCCTTGGCGTTGTATTCAATGGTTCCCTGACATTGTCCCATTTTACCCGTCGCCAGGGTCTCCGCATGGACCGGCAAGGAAGAAAGAGCGGGGGAGAGCGCTAAGGTAGTCAGCGCCAACGAACGCAAAGTCGAGAGGGGGCGATGCATGAGTGCTTTGGGGGTAGCGGTCTCCATAAAACTCCTTGGAGTAGCCAAAAGGGAATATGTTCTCAGTATGCCCCACAACGGTGAGACGGCAAAGTCCGGCATTAAATCCCTTTAAGGTGCTATCGCGGCGCTTTATTTTGTGAGTGGCCGGTTGCAGAATCGAACATAACGGATGGAGACAGGAGCGCTGTCATGGAACAGATCAGAAAACTCATCGCCTTACTGCTGACGTTGGCTTGTATCGCCGCCTCTTCCGCCTGGGCCGAGGAAAACCGGGCGCAAGAGGCGCCGGCGGCAGTGAAAACACCTGCCCAAGGCAAAGAAAAGAATACGCCCCCAAGGGGAATATACAGCAGCCATGTGGTCGGCAAGGAGGCGGAGTCATTGCGTCCGGCTTTTGTGAAAGGCGGGCTGGTGAGAGTGTTCTGGTCGGATATTGAGCCCAAACCGGGACATTATGACTTCACTGTTATTGAAGCCCAGCTACAAGGCGTTCGTCGCTATGGCAAGTTATGGTCGCTTGCTGTGCTGGCGGGTCCCCGGGCGCCGGATTGGCTGTTCGATGACGGCGCCGGCTCCATGGATATACGCTTTCGTGGGGACAAAGTCCGCATCGTTCCTTACTGGGATTTGGTTCTGCAAGCCAGACTCAAACTGCTGGCGGAAGCCTTGGGGAAGAAATACGGCGACGATGAAACGCTGCAGCTGGTGTATGTGCCGCAAGCCACGTCCAATGGCATTGAAGGCCACTTCAACGGCAATCGCTATGAAGATCTGCAGCGCCAGGGCTTCACGCCCGACAAATGGGTGCGCGCGGCGGGAGAAGCCATAGATTCGTTTTATCGTGCGTTCCCGCAAAAATACCTCGCTTTCGAAGTGCATGAAATCGGCACGGTGGAAACGCCGGAACGCATCATGCGTCTGATCGAAAAGAACTATCGCGACCGGGTCGGCATTGCTGTCTGGTGGCTGTCAGGACGGGAAAACTATCAGCACGCCCTCCTGCAGGAAGTCCGCGATTTTCGCGGCTACAAATACGCTCAGGCCATTGGCCGCTCCGACCAGGGCCGCCGCTTCGGCGCCGGCGGCTACGGCGGCATATTCGAACAAGCCAAAAAACTCGGTATCCGCTATATCGAAGTCTGGAACTACGAAATCACCCGCAACCGCAACCCGGAAGTCACCCAATCCATTGAGGGGTTTAGCCGCAGTGAGGCGGTGCAGGGGGAACCTGGAGCCTGAGCCGAGGTCTGTCGACTTGGAAAGACATTCCCCCGATCTGTGCAATACTTGTTTGTAGAAGCGTTTTTCAGGGTTGCATGTAGACAATATCGCACGGGGTGAGTGGAATGATTGAGTTTCTATGCGGCGACATCACCGAGTTGGAGGTGGACGCCATTGTTTGTCCCGCCCATAAATACCTCAGTAAAGGCCGGGGGTTGTCCGCGCAGATTTTTGAACAGGCGGGAGAAGAGGCATTGGAGGCGGCCTGCTCTCAAGCGGGAGGGTGTAAGGTTGGCGGCGCCTGCCTGACGCCGGGCTTCAAACTTCCCGCCAAACATATCATTCATACGGTGACGCCGCAGTGGACGGGCGGCGATCAGTGGGGCGGTTCTGACCTGCACTTGCTGGCCAACTGTTATGACAGCGTCGTCCGGCTGGCGCTGGAGCAGGGCGTTAAAACCATCGCTTTCCCAGCACTTGGCGCAGGAACCAATAAAACGCCGCAATCCATGGCCGCCCATGAAGGGCTGGAAGTATTAGTGAAATACGCAGACAGCTTTGAGCGTCTGATCATCTGCCTGCACTGGGAAGCCGGACTGGATACCTGGCGGCGCACCTACGAGGATTTTTTCGCGAGAAGAGTGGAGCAGTCCCGCAAAACCGGCTGAAGGCTGGTTATGTCCGCATGAGTCGTTAGAATAGGTCGCTCATCGGCGCGGCGTTAAGGGCGTCGTCGTTTTATTCGACTTGGCGGATGGGAAAACTGTACTGTGAAACCTCTTAACATACTGGCCATCTCCGGCAGCCTCAGGAAGATCTCCTACAACACGGCGGCGATAGAAGCCTTAAGTCGGCTGGCCCCAGAGGATGTAACAGTGAAAGTCTATAAAGGGCTGGGTGACCTGCCGCTCTTTAATCCCGACCTGGAAAGTGAATTACCTGTCGCCGTAAGGGAGTTGAAGTCCGCGCTGGCGCAATCGCAAGGTTTGATTATCGCCAGTCCGGAATACGCTCATGGCGTCAGCGGCGTCATGAAGAACGCCCTTGATTGGCTGGTGAGCGGAGAAGAGTTCGTATACTTGCCTGTCATGCTCATCAACACCTCGCCCCGGGCCAGTCACGCCCAGGCCGCTCTGCGCGAAGTGGTGACCACCATGTCCGGCCGCATCATAGAAAACGCCTGCGTTTCCGTGCCTCTGCTCAGCTCCAATCTTGATGTGGAGGGGGTTATGCAATCCCCTGACATCGCCGGCCTCCTGCAGCTGAGGCTGCAGCAGTTCGTCGCTGGAATTGAAGCGCTGGGCGGAGCCGACGATTGAACCTCAGTTTGATGACGCGAGATCTGGAATATCGATCACAAAGTCAGTGACGCCGATATCCTGTCCGGCCTGAGACAGTAATGTGCTCGCCTGTCCCCGGTGATGCGTCTGGTGGTTAAAAAAGTGCGCCAGCAGCTCGCCGAAGTTACGTATGCTTTTTGCGCCCGCCATGCTGCTGTAGTGGAGATTGAGAGCGTAGTCTTCTTCCGCTACTTCGTCGGTAAGCCAGCGAATGATCAGCGAATCCAGTTGACGTCGTTTCTCCGATAGCGCATTGAAATCCGCATATAAAATCTCACTCAGCGCTTTGGGCCTGGAGAATTGCGACAGTTCCAGCAGGGACTGGTAACGGTCTGAAAGTGAGGCGTATCGGCCCAGCCAGACCAGGTCCGCCACCATAATATGATTCAGAGTGCCCAGTATGGAGCCGAAAAACGCGCCAGAATCTCTAGTGAGGATGTTCTCGTCCAGTTTTGCGGCCGCCGCATAAACCTGATTGTTCATGCGTTGGTTGTATCCGGCCATCAGTTGATAGTGCTGTTTGAATCCCATGGAACGCTGCTCCTGTTTTTATCGTCGTTTTTCCGTAGTCTAAGCGGAACAGGAGCATAGGCAAGTGTCTTGAGCTAGGCTTTGTCTCTTTGCTGGGATAAGAGATTGGTCGGTAAAGTAGAGAGGGCGCTGGCCTGTGAGCTATGGAGGGCTACTTGCTCCGTTGCGTCTCATCTATCAGTACGGTCTCTTGTTCTCCGGCATTGAGTGCGCGGAAGGGCGTTGTCAGTACGCCGCGGTATTGCAGTTCCCGCATGTAATCAATGGGAGATTTTTCTGTTTTGAAGGTCCCCCAGAAAACGAAGTCGAGTTCGTGCAGGCGCAAGCAGATGTCACTGAGGCGCTCGTTGTGGGTAAACACATAAGTAGTGGGGCTGAAGGCGTCGTAAGTGGGATAGGGAATAAAGTAAACGTTTGGCGTATCCCGACTGTGCTTTGAGGTCTTGTTGAGCTTGAGTCCCAACTGAGTCAGCTGCGTCTTATCAAAGTCCTGTGACACGGCTATTTCTATCTCATTGTCAAAAATCCATTTAACCAGATTCATGGCGTTGCTTAGATTCCTCGCCTTAGATGATTAGCCGTCCGCAACTGGCCTTCCGCTATAAAGCGCTGCGGGCGGCGTCCTGAATCTTTTTCACCATGGCGCGCAGGCCGTTGCCGCGAGTCGGGCTCAAGTGGCGCATCAGGTCCAGCTCCGTAAATAGCGAGTCCATATCAAAGTTTACGATTTCCTGCGGGGACTTGCCGTTGAAGGCGCACATTACGACAGCGGCGAGGCCTTGTACGATCATGGCGTCGCTGGCGACCAGGACATACATCGTATTGGTTGCAGCATCCAAATGGTGAATAAACCAGACCTGACTCTGGCAGCCGTGCACAAAGTTTTCATCCACTTTGTGTTCTTCTGGCATCGCGGGGACCTGTTTGCCCAGGTCAATGACGTAGCCATAGCGCTCTTCCCAGTCATCCAGAAACTCAAAACTGTCTTTGATGTCGGCGATGGTGGTGTCTTTGCCCAGTGGGTTGGCGGTGAATATGTCGGCTTGGTCTACAGCGGTCATGGTTATCGGTTCTGTCTGCTTAATTCATCGTCTGCAGGCGGTGCTCATGGCGCCTGCGGTTAGCTTATAGCATGCCTAGTTCGAGTTTGGCTTCCTCGCTGAGCATATCGTTGCTCCAGGGAGGATCGAAGACCAAATCCACTTGCGCTTCGTCCACATTGGGCACCAGCGTGAGCTTATGCTTTACGTCATCGGCGATGACAGGGCCCATACCGCAGCCGGGCGCCGTCAGGGTCATTTCCACATTAACGCAGTTTTTGCCATCCTGCTTATTGACTGCGACGTTGTACACCAGGCCCAGATCAACAATGTTTACGGGAATTTCCGGGTCATAAACGGCGCGTAATGCTTCCCAGACATGACGTTCATTGACTTCGCCTTCCGTGACGTCATCGAAATTGAAGTCAGTGACGTTTTTGCCCAGCGCGTCGGCGTCCCGGCCCTCAACTCGGGCCAGGTTGCCATTGACGACAACGGTGAATGTGCCGCCCAACGCTTGGGTGATAGTGACGAAAGTATCCGCCGGGATGGTGATTTCCGTGCCCGCGGGAACAAGGCGCGCGACGCAGTCCCGTTTGGTGAGTACAACCTCTCTTTCCATATCGATCAGGCGTCCTCTTTTATGGAAAAGCTTTCCCCACAGCCGCAGGATGAGTCTACGTTGGGATTGTTGAACTTGAAGGCGTAATTCAGGCCTTCTTTGACGAAGTCGATCTCCGCCCCATTGATGTAAGGCAGGCTCTTGGCGTCCACATACACAGGGATGTCGTCAGCGAGCACGAACTTGCGATCGTCGTCGGAAGGGGTTTTAACCAGATCCACGATATATTTAAAGCCGGAGCAGCCGCTGGCTTTGAGGCCCAGGCGGAAGCCCTGGGCGTCGGGATGCTGCCGCAGCTGCTTGCGGATGTGCTCAGCCGCAGCGTCGGTGATACGCAATCCCACTTCAGGCGTAAAGGTTTGCGCGGACATAGTGGTCTATCTCCTAAATAAACAGTCTGGTTATCTTCTGTAGGGCGGCGAACAGTTTTTCAACCTCTTCGCGAGTGTTATAGAACGCGAAAGAGGCTCGGGTGGTGCCGGGAACGCCCAGGCACTCCATTAATGGTTGCGCGCAATGGTGCCCGGTGCGAACCGCGATGCCTTGCTGGTCCAGCAAGGTGCCCAGGTCGCTGGGATGCAGGCCGTCCACCAAAAAGGAAAAAACGGAAACTTTGTCTTTCGCCGTACCCACCGGACGCAAGCCGGGGACGGACGGCGCCAGCTCCGCCGCAAGTTGCAGCAGGCTGTCTTCATGGGCTTTCAGTTGCGCTTTGTCGAATTGACTCAGATAGTCCAGCGCCGCTGCGAAACCGATGGCTTCTGCAATGGCTGGCGTGCCGGCTTCAAACTTAAATGGAGGCACGTTGAACGTAGTGCCGGAAAAGGACACGCGCTCAATCATTTCGCCGCCGCTCTGATATGGGGGCATGGCTTCCAGCAACGCTTTGCGGCCGTATAACGCGCCGATGCCGGTAGGGCCAAACGCCTTGTGGGCGGAGATCGCATAGAAATCGCAATCCAGGTCCTGCACGTCTATTTCCAGATGCGGCGCGCCTTGGGCGCCGTCTATCAACGTCACCGCGCCGACGCTCTTAGCCAAACGAATCATTTCCTTGACGGGATTCACCGTGCCCATTGCATTGGACGCATGGTTCACCGCCACGATGCGGGTTTTTTCGTTCAGCAGCGCCTGATAGGCGGCCATGTCCAGTTCGGCGTCAGGCGTAATCGGAATGACTCTTATCTGCGCGCCGGTCTGTTGCGCCACAATCTGCCAGGGCACGATGTTGGCGTGATGCTCAAGCTGGCTGACAATAATCTCGTCGCCGGGCTGCAGAGTGCTGCGGGCGTAGGATTGCGCCACCAGGTTGATGGCCTCAGTGACGCCGCGCACCCAAATAATCTCTTCACGAGACGGCGCGTTGACGAAGGCGCGCACTTTGTCTCGGGCGGCTTCAAACTCACCTGTGGCGCGGTCGCTCAGGCTGTGAGCGCCGCGATGCACGTTGGCGTTAAACTCCCGATAATACGTGTTCATGGCCTCGATAACCGCCAGCGGCTTTTGCGCGGTAGCGGCGTTATCCATGTATACCAGAGGTTTGCCGTTCACCTGCTGCTGCAGGATAGGGAAGTCCTCGCGGACGGACATAACATCAAAGGGACGTTTAATCGCCTGGGTCATGCTGTAGCCTCCTGCGCTCCTTCATTATAGAAACGCTCCGCCAGTTCGAGTACGTAGGCGTGAGCCGTTTCGATCTCCATTTCCGCCATGACGGATTCCACGAAAGCGCGGCTCAGCATGCGGTGCGCGTCAGACCGGGTGATGCCGCGGGACCGAAAGTAGAACAACGCCATGTCGTCCAACTGGCCCACGGTGGCGCCGTGCGCGCATTTGACGTCGTCGGCGTAAATTTCCAGTTCGGGCTTGGTGTTCACCTCCGCGGTATTGGTCAACAACAGGTTATTGTTGTTCATGGCGGCGGAAGATTGCTGAGCGTCGCGATGGATATGTACGCGCCCGTTGAATACCGCTTTGCCTTTACCGTTGATGATGCCTTTGTAGGTTTCTTCGCTGACGCAATGCGGCGCCACGTGCTCGATGGTCGTGTGGAAGTCCACATGCTCGCGGCCGCCCGCCAGATAAACGCCATTCAACTTGCAGGACGCCAGTTGTCCCAACAATTTCACGTTGATGTCGCGACGTTTCAGTGCGCCGCCAGTGGCGAAAGCATGTTGTTCATACTGGCTGCCGCCTTGCTGTTCGACGAACACGCAACCGGTATGAATTTGATTGGCGCCTTCGCAGTTCAGGGCATAGTGCGTCATCGTACTGTTGGCGGCGAGAAACACTTCCGTCACAGTATTTTGGAAAACTTTGCGCTCTTTGGTGTCGACATAAGTTTCCAACAGCTCCAGTTTGGAGCCGGCCTCCACTACCACGATCACGCGGTTGTAGCTGGATGCCGGGTCGCCGGAAACGTCGGCGGTGTGTACGATTTGCAGAGGCTTGAGCGCTTTGCTGTCTTTCTTGACGCGGATAAGCGCGCCGTCTTGCAAAGTGCCTGCATTCAGCGCGGCAAAGGGGTGCCTGGCGGCGTCGAAGGTCTTGCCCAGGTATTCCTTGATCAGCGCCTGACCGGCTGCGTCCGCTGACGAGAAGGGGATCGCTTCCAGAGCGGAGTCGTCGATATCAGATGCGGTCAACTGACCATTGTGGAATGTCAGAGTATAGAAGTCGCCAGTAATGCCTTGCGGGGCGTCAGCAGATTCCGTTGTCCGTAAACGCAGAATGTCGCCCTGAACGATAGGCGCGATAGGCGTATAGCGCCAGGCTTCGGTTTTACGGGTCGGTAGCTCCAGTCCGGCGAAAAGGCTGCGGCCTTCGCTGCGAACGTCGTCAAGCCAGCGTAGACCTGCGCCCAGTTGTTCGCCCCAGCTTTGTGAGGCTTCCAGACATTGGCGGTGAAAATCTGCGTAGGGGTTGCTTTGAGTCGCCATGAATACCTCGCCTACGCTACTTTGTCGTCGTCCAGATTCAACCAGCCGTACCCTTTCTCTTCCAGTTCCAGAGCCAGTTCACGCCCGCCGGATTTGACGATGCGGCCGTTGGCCAGAACGTGTACGTAATCCGGTACGATGTAGTTCAGCAGACGCTGATAGTGAGTCACCAGAACCACTGCGCGGTCAGGGCTGCGCAGCGCGTTGACGCCGTTGGCGACAACTTGCAAAGCGTCGATATCCAGACCGGAATCAGTTTCATCCAGCAGCGCCAGCTTGGGCTCCAGCATCAGCATTTGCAGAATTTCGTTGCGTTTCTTCTCGCCGCCGGAGAAGCCTTCATTGACGCCGCGCTTCAGAAACTCGGGGTCCAGATTGACCATGCCGATTTTCTGACGAGCCAGTTTCAGGAAGGTGGCTGCATCCAGCTCTTCTTCGCCGCGATGTTTGCGAATGCTGTTCATCGCCGTGCGCAGAAATTGAATATTGCTGACGCCGGGGATTTCCACCGGATACTGAAACGCGAGGAAAATGCCTTCGCGCGCGCGGTCTTCCGGCTCCATTTCCAGCAGGTCTTGGCCGTAGTAGCTGATCTCGCCAGAAGTGACGTCATAACCTTCGCGCCCGGACAGAACGTGAGTCAGGGTGCTTTTGCCTGAGCCGTTGGGGCCCATGATGGCGTGGACTTCACCGGGTTTTACGTCCAGCGTCAGCCCTTTGAGAATCTCTTTTTCTTCTACCCGAGCGTAAAGGTCTTTAATACTTAGCATGTTTGATCCCATGTATCAGAAAGACAACTCTGCGACCGTCGCTTTAATTGGTCTATTGGGTCGCGGAATTTAACTCATCAAATATTCGCTGCCTGCTCTTGCGGTTGCCTCATTGCGCATCGCAACTCACCGCAGGCGTTTATGCTCCCGCCGCTTATTAGCCGACGGAGCCTTCCAGACTGACTTCCAGCAACTTGCCCGCTTCCACCGCAAACTCCATGGGCAGCTCTTTGAAAACTTCCTTACAAAAGCCGTTGACGATCATGGATACGGCGCGCTCGGCGTCGATACCGCGCTGACGGCACAGAAACAACTGCTCATCGCTCACTTTGGAGGTCGTGGCTTCATGTTCAACCACCGCGCTGTTGTTCTTGCTTTCGATGTAAGGGAAGGTATGCGCGCCGCATTTGGCGCCAATGAGCAGCGAGTCGCACTGAGTATAGTTGCGCGCGTTGTCGGCGTTGGGGCCGATTCTAACGAGGCCGCGATAGCTGCTGTCGCTGCGACCGGCGGAGATGCCTTTGGAGATGATGGTGCTGCGGGTGTTTTTACCCATGTGGATCATCTTGGTGCCGGTGTCCGCCTGCTGCAGGTTGTTGGTCAGAGCGACGGAATAGAATTCACCGACACTGTGATCGCCTTTCAGCACCACGCTGGGGTATTTCCAGGTGATGGCGGAGCCGGTTTCCACCTGCGTCCATGAAATCTTGGAGTGCGCGCCGGCGCACAGACCGCGTTTGGTGACGAAGTTGTAGATGCCGCCTTTACCTTCCTCGTCGCCGGGATACCAGTTCTGTACAGTCGAGTATTTGATTTCCGCGCCTTCCAGCGCCACCAGTTCAACCACGGCGGCGTGCAACTGGTTTTCATCGCGCATGGGAGCGGTGCAGCCTTCCAGGTAGCTGACGTAACTGCCTTCATCGGCGATGATCAGGGTACGTTCGAACTGACCGGTCTTCGCCGCGTTGATGCGGAAGTAGGTGGACAGTTCCATCGGGCAGCGTACGCCCTTGGGAATGTAAACGAATGAACCGTCGCTGAAGACCGCGGAGTTGAGCGCGGCGAAATAGTTGTCGCGAATGGGTACTACGCTGCCGAGATATTTCTCCACCAGTTCAGGGTGATTTCTGACCGCCTCTGAAATGGAGCAAAAGATAACGCCGGCTTCAGACAGCTTTTCTTTGAACGTCGTGGCGACGGATACGCTGTCGAACACCGCATCTACCGCAACGCCAGCCAGAGCGGCGCGTTCGTGTAGAGGGATGCCCAGCTTTTCGTAGGTTTTCAGCAACTCGGGATCGACTTCATCCAGGCTCTTGGGGCCGTCTTTTTGTGACTTGGGCGCGGAGTAATAGATGATGTCGTTGAAATCAATTTTGGGATAGTGCACGTGAGCCCATTGCGGCTCAACCATATTTAACCATTCGCGATAAGCCTTGAGACGCCAGTTGAGCATGAACTCGGGTTCGTTCTTTTTAGCGGAGATAAAGCGGATAACGTCTTCGTTTAATCCCGGCTCCAGGGCTTCGCTTTCAATGTCGGTGATAAAGCCGGCCTGGTATTCCCGTTTGATGTATTGGTCAACTGAGTTTTCTGGCGTGCTCATGAGAGGGCCTCGATGATCGAAAAGAGTATTTTAACAGCGCGCATATAAAAGAAAGCTCCGATTCGTCCGCGCCTGAATTTTATAGCCTTTTCCCCGTGGCTAAGAGCGCTGACAAATCAGAGTTTTCTTATTCTTGACTTGAATGCTAGGGTACTGAAAAGCCCATTTCAAATCAATACCAAATTGGTAATCAATCGGGATTGCGGTTAGAATCGATGAGGCGTTTATTCCCTGTGCGTCGGGTTCGTTTGGCGAGCCTCGAGCCATGCGTTTGTGAAGCTGATACAGGACTTCTATTATGTTGCGCTTAGCTAGACTTGCCGATTATGGGCTATTGATCGCCTCCTCCCTGGAAGAGCCCGGTAAAGCGCTGGTCAAACTGGATCAGGTCGCTGATCAGACCAAGTTGCCCATCCCCACCGTGCGTAAAATCATGAAGTTGCTGGTGGATGGCGGCGTCGTTCATTCCGAGCGGGGCGTCAAGGGCGGCTATTGCCTTTCCGACGCGGCTTATAATATCAGCATTGCGCGTATTCTCCGAGCGGTGGAGGGCGGCGTGGCGCTGACTGATTGTTGCGCGGAAGAGCGTGTTTGCGACGTTATGCATGCGTGTACAGTGCATAGCAACTGGTCGGTCATCAATCAGACAGTGAGTGAGATTTTTGAGCGGCTCACGTTGCGCGATATGTCCCGCCGTCTAAGCAAGGCCGATGTCATCAGCAAAGTGCGTACGGACGACGACGTGGATCTCGTCATGTTGAGCGAGCTGGCGTCATAAGGGCGCATGCCTTTCATCTCTTATATCTTTCGCTCATATATCCATTCGTTTCAAAGTTAGCGCATTTGGCTCTAACGGTTATTTACTTCTGATTATTTCTGAATTTTAACCAATTCCGAAATTTCCTCTCAGCCCAGTTATTTAGGCGCTTTTCGGCGTCTGGTTACAGAAAGAAAATAAAAAATCAAGACTTTTTTCCTATAAGCGCAATTTTTGGTTGTACTCAGCGCATTGTTTGCAGATAATCGCGCCCAACAATATGGACTATCCTTACAGTAATCGCCGGGAAACAAGCGGTTTAGCTTAGTATCCGGGTTTTGGTTTTATGCTTCTTGCGGAAGGGGTTGATTTATGAACCAAAAAGATTTTGCAAGCAGTAAAGTGTTTTACGATACGAAGCACTTTCCCAGAGGATTCAGCCGGTCTGGTTTCTTTTCCAAGAAAGAGGCGGACATGCTGGAGCGTTCCGGGTATGCATTGCAAGAGCTCACAAACGGCAATCGCAAGCCTGCGACACCGGCGGAAGAACAGCTTCTGACAGTGTTGAGAGGTGAAAGAGCGCCCGGGACGGACATCGAAAAGGTGTGGATCAAGTATCTCAAGCATATCCGCACCAAACGCGTGTCCTACACCACCGGCATGGCGTTCGCCATGTCAGAGGGCGGCGACTTTACCGACGTCGAAACTGATTGACGCTCACTCTTGAAAAAAGGCGCTTTACAGTGCCTTTTTTCTTTCCCGACTCTATACTCAACTGCATTTCCATGCAGAATCCTTTTCTATACTCATTCAATGTCATATTCAGAATTATTACCCGCCAATCGGGCTGTGCTGTTTGCAAACCTGGGACAGGCTTTGCTCAACGGCGAGAAATTTCCCGGGGTGTTCGACTCCGCCGCAGATATTTCGCCTCGCTGTTACGCGGCTAAATTGAACCAACTGGCGGAAAGCGTCAGGCAAGAGGCGGATAAGCCTTTATTGGAGCTTATCCGTGAGAGTGGCGTGTTCCTGCCGTGGGAAGTGCGTTTTATTCAGTTTGGTCTCGCTACCCTGCGCATCGCGGAAGTCTTCGCCCGCCTGTGTGATTACTATGTGTTGATCGGTCGCTCATCTCGCCAGTTATCCGCCTGGTTGGCGGGTTCCTGGTTGTTGTGTTGCTTTACATTGGCGTACCTGCTGTATTTTTTCGCCTTTGGCGCACAGACAACGCTGACCTCCATGAGCGTTTGCGCCTCGGCGGCGGTGGCGGGACTGGTTGTCGGCGTGCGGCTGGCGTCGGTTTTCCTGCGTAATTGGGTGGAGCCGGATTCGCGTTTCTGGAACGCGGCCTCCCGTTTCCCGCAGATTCGGTCATTGGTAGTGGCGCGTAGCGTGTATCAGTATCTGCTGAATTTAGGGTTGTGCGTACAAGCGGGGATGGACCTGCCGCGCACGCTTGGCGTATGCGCGAAATCTGAGCCTGTGGACTGGTTGCGTCAGAGATACCATATCGTGGCGGCGTCTGTGGGTAAGGGAAAAAATCTTTCGAGGGCGTTTCTGGAAAGCGGCGTACTGAGCGAGACCCGCATCACTGCGCATCCAGATGAGAGCAAAGGCAAGCCGGCGCGTTTATGGGACCCGGGAATTATTGAAGTCGTGCGGCAGTCTTTCGATGAACAGCTGCGATATGCGTCGAAAGTGGCTCCATTGTTGTTGCTGGCGCCGCTGGCGGTGGTTTGGCTGGTGATGGCGTTTAGCGTCGGCTGAAACGACCCAGCGCTCCGTTGGTTTACTTGCGTATGAACGTTGAACCGGGAGCGCTGGCGGGAGGCTTAGTGATGGTGTCCGCCGGGGCCATGTACGTGGCCGTGATCAATCTCTGCTTTCTCCGCATCACGCAGACTGACGACTTCCAGGGCGAAAGTCAGCGTTTGGCCTGCATAAGGGTGGTTGATGTCGACGTCGACCATGGAGTGGCCGATTTTCAAGACAGTGACCACTTGCACGCCTTGCTCGGATTTAACCGGGATGGCGTCGCCAACCTGATAACGACCTGCATGCTTTAGATATTTTTTGGAAATGCGTTTGACGCTGTCTTCTTGACGCAGACCGAAGGCTTTTTCCGGGGGAAGGGTGATGTCGAACTTGTCGCCGGCGTCTTTGCCTTCCAGCGCTTCCTCTAAGCCTTGAAGCACGTTGTCATGGCCGTGCAGGTAAGTAATGACTTCGTCTTCATAGGTGTTTTCCAGTTCTTTGCCTTCTTGATCTTTCAGGATGTAGTGGAACTGGACCACTTTATTTTTGCTAATCGCCATAATCGGTCTCCGTAAAAAACTGGCCGGATTTTAGCGCAATTGCGCGCCGGTTACAGCAATTTTGCAGGCGCGTCCGTCACAGATAAATAATGTCCTTCCTCATTGGCGTCAGGAGTTTGAGCAATCTGTTTTGGGTGGGATAGGGCACTCCTTCCTTGTCCATGGCGTTGATCAGCAAGTCTACGGTCTTGTTGAAATCCGCTTCGGAAATCGACATCCCTGCGTGGCTGTCGCGCATGCTGTCGCCGGTATATTCACACGGGCCTCCGCTGAGACTGCAGATTTGTTCGGACAACTTTTCTCTGAAGCGATCAGGGTCTGTGTCGGCAAAGAAAGGGGCGATGTCTTCAGAGTAACTGATCTCTTCCATGAAGCGGTCAACCAGGCGGGCGATCCCTTGCTCGCCGCCCAGCTCTCGATATAAAGACGCTTCCTGTACGACGTTGGCGCAGCCGCTCAGAAGCAAGGTCGCTGCGGTGAGTGCAATGGCGATGGCCTTTGTCGCATCGCAGAGATATGTACTTACTTGAGAGTTGGTTTGCGTCATCTGTGTTCTCCGCGTATTGGGCCTCAGTGGCGGGGTCACCATAGATAGCCGGTCAGTGACAAATAAGCGCCTCGCTGATTGTCCTGGCCGGCGATATCGCCCAAATCCACCCAGGCCAGAGTGAGATTCACGTGCTTGTTGGGAAAGTACGCGATAAAAATATCTCTCCAGTCTTCCTCTTTCGCGAATCCCAGGTTGTCGGGCTTTTGGCGGTACTCCGCCCCGACTGCGAAATGGGCGTTGAGCAGTACGGCGACGGCGGCTTCGATTTGGGGGCTGTAACGGTCGCGTTGATCGCCGCCAAACCCGAGCAGTCCCAGTTGATTGGCTTTGGTGGCGCGTACGCCGAGGCTCCAAAGCAGGTTGTATCCGCCCACTGCGCCGAGTTGCAGTTTGCTGGCGGCCAGGTAAAAATCCGTCCCGTGATCCGCATCAGCAGCCCCAACCGCCTTGGCGATTGCATTGTCCTGCAGGCGTTTGTACTGAAAGCCTGCGCTTACCTGAGGCCAATCGCTATAAATGAGGTCGCCGTAAAGGCGCACTTTGGCGCCATAAATATCCTGGCGAATTTCTGCGCCGGCCTGTTTCAGGTCGAACTTCTGATGCGCTATGCTGATTTCAACCCGATCGTAGAAATTCAGCGCGCCGCCCCATATATCCAGGCGATAGTCGTCAACGCCGACGCGGGAGCTGAAGACGCTGCCGGCGATGTCGTCCCGGGAAGCGTAGCCCGCTAACACAGCCCAGGGAGTGAGACCGCCGCCTGCGCTGCCTTCGATCTGCGTCACGCCCGGCGCCGCCAGTATTTTTCCGTCTCCAGCGTGGGCGGCGGGGAGCAGTAAAACAGCGATGATAATTAACGCGCAGATTTGAACGAGTGCGCTGGGAGAGAAAAGCGAATGACGGCCAATACGGTTCAGACCTTGCCGAATGCTTGAGAGGGAAGTTGCTGCGCGCGCTGTCGTAACCATGAAGCCAGTTCCTTTGCAGGCATGGGTTTGGATAGGAAATAACCTTGAATATAGTCGCATCCCATTTCCGCCAGTAGATCCATACTGCGTTGAGATTCAACGCCTTCTGCGATGACCTTGAGATTAAAGCTATGCCCCAGCTCGATGGTGGAGCGGACGATAATCTTGTCGCTGGCGGATTGTTCCAGAGGGATTACGAAGCTTTTATCAATTTTGATCTCTGACACTGGCATCTGTTTCAACTTGGAAAGTGAAGAGTAGCCAATACCGTAGTCATCTACAGACAGTGTGAACCCGCGCTGACGGAAACGCTGCATAAGGGCGATGGCGTGGTCGGCGTCGCTCATCATGTCTCTTTCGGTCAGTTCAAAAGAAATGGCGCGCGTAGGCAGCTTTAGCGTCTCCAACTGGTTCAGTACGTTGTCCAATAGTTCGTCGCGCTCCAGGTCCTGGGCCGACAGATTGATCGCCGCTTGTAAGTCGATGCCCTGATCGCGCCATTCTGCGACCTGATTGATGACGGTATGCGTCACCCAGTCGGTGAGCGAAGCGATGAGTCCGGCCTGTTCCGCCAGTTCCACAAAGATATCAGGGGGAATAAACCCCTGCTCAGGATGACTCCAGCGAATCAAGGCTTCGCACTTGTCGACCCGGCCGGAGGCAAGGTGCATCTTGGGCTGGTAATACATGCAAAG
Source organism: Hahella chejuensis KCTC 2396 (assembly GCF_000012985.1). NCBI lineage: Bacteria > Pseudomonadati > Pseudomonadota > Gammaproteobacteria > Oceanospirillales > Hahellaceae > Hahella > Hahella chejuensis. The sequence continues at coordinate 1,427,600 of NC_007645.1, forward strand.
CTGGCCGTCGTCTTCCGCAATGGCGAGCTTCAGGTCTTGCAGAAGCTGCAATCTGCGCAGGTGCGCTTCGTCTTCGCCGGATTCATAAAAGCGCAGGGCGCAACGTTCGCTGCGGGCTTTGTCCAGAGCGATGCTGGCGCGACGCAGCAGCTCCTCCGCCGCCGCCGCATGCTCGGGGTATTGCGCCACCCCGATGCTGAATGAGAGGGTCAGACGTAAGTCATCCACCTTAAACGGGCGGGCCAGATGGGCCAGCAACTTGTCGCAGATAGTGCGGGCGCTTTCGTTGCCAAAGACATCCACCAGGCATAAAAACTCATCCGCTCCCAGGCGCGCGCAGACAGGGTTTTTGGGAATGAACTCAACCAGCCTTTGCCCTACCGCGCGCAGGCAGTCGTCGCCGACTTTGGGGCCGAAGGTATCGTTGATGTTCTTAAAGCCGTTGATGTTCAGGCTGATGATCAGGAAAGGGGCGTTGTGCCGTCTAAGGGCGTCTTCAACTTCCGCGATCACTTTGTTGCGGTTGAACAATCCGGTGAGGCCGTCGTGGGTGGCCTGATAGGTAATTTTGTATTCCCGCTCTTCAATATCCGAGCCCATTTTTATGAAAGCCTGAAACAGGGTTTTAATTTCACTGGTGGCGATGGAGATGGGGGTGAGGTTGCGGTACTGGCCACGGGACAGGTCGCTGGCGATTTTCACCATGCGGCCAAGCGGCTTGGTCAGGTTATGGGACAATACCATGCTGCCGACAATGGATAATAAAAACGTCAACGCGGAGATCAGCAGGATGCGGTCGCGCAATATCGCGAACTCTGCGAAGGCGTTATGCAGAGGGACTGTCAATACGGCTTCGATGGCGCTGTCGCCCATTCCAGACAGGGGGCGGCGTTTACTGCTGAATGTCTGCTTCTGCTGGATCAGGGAAAGTAGTGTGTCGGGTATGGTTTCCGGAGCCCGCAGCGCTTCATTCAACTTGTCGCGGGGCAGGGTGGACACCACTTTGGCGGCCCCTTGATCTCGCCACACAAAGGAGATGTGCACGTTAGTTATTTGTCTTAACTCTTCCGCAAGTTCGCTGTCCAAACGAAAGCCAATGGCGGCGAATCCTATCGGCGCCGGTGCGTAGACCGGCAGAATGATCATTTGGTAAAGCTCTCCCTGGTAGGCGACAAACTCCGCTGCGCCGCTATGGGTCAAGGCTTGTCGCAACAGATCCTGGTGGGCGAACTTGGCGATAGGGGACGGCGAATCCTGAGTGGAAGCCTGTAAGGCTCCGCTCAGGTCAAGCAGCAGCATTAGATCGGCGCTGATGCGTTCGCTGTGATTGTTGAGCACGCTTTGGATAGTCTGGGTGTCCTGGGTCGCTACGGCTTGTTTGAAGCCAAAATCTGAGGTCAGCACTTCCGCTGTGGTGGTCAGCTGCACTTCCCGGGACTCGATAAGTTGCCCGAAGACTTTGGCGGCGCTGCTGAAATCCTGGTTGATGCGATCACTGGTGTAGTGACCGATGGATATCCAATAGGCGCCGAGTATGGTGAGCGACGCCACGCAGACTAAGCTGACGGAGAGCAGAAGGATCTGGTTACGCAGACTATTCATTCTGTTGCTTTCGGAATTTGCCGCCGAAGCCGGACTTGCCCGGCGTGCGCTCCACGCCACTTCCCTGCATGTTCAGTCGGATAACGTAAGCGTCGCGATCCGCGGCGCTGGTGGGGAGCTCAGATAAAGACAGTCGCAATATGGTTTGAGAATCAATAGAAAGTCCGGGGCTCCAGACCAAGATGTCCTGCGGCGCCGGTATGGCGTCCGGAAAGGTCAGCGTCGCTTTGCCGGATGCATTGGTCTGGGAGAAGTAGGGCGTTTCCGCAACGTAGATGTAGCCAAGCATGCTGTCGTGTATGTTGCAGCCCAGGACCACTACGCCGGGTTGCTGGAAAAGCAAAGGCGCTTCCGGCTGACCGCTGTACAGCTTCAACTCAAACATTTTGGCCGGAGAAAACGAGTAAACGTGGTGACGTACGTTATCACTGTTGGGAAATGCAACAGAGGTTCCAGCCGCTACGGCGAGAATGTGGGGGCGAAACTGTTTCTTCACCTGATCCATGATGGCCGGAGAGCCGGCGTCAGCCGGGGCGGGGGATGAGGTTTGATCAGCAGGCAGGCTGATGACTGCATTCGCTACAGGAGCGTCATTAGCGCTTAAGGCCAGGAATTGGAGAGTTTGCGCCGGTAGCGCCGGGCTCGCCAGGACGAACGCCAGCGTCAACGCCCGACAGGGACGACCGGGGGATATGGCGGCTCGGGCTGGGTCGATTTGGCCCCTGTTTACACGTCGCTCATTTGGAATAACCAAACTTCGATCCTCACGCCTTGATTGACGATTTCCCAGGCGCAGCAGTGACGACGCCAAAACGTCAACAGACCCTAAATCTCTTGATGAATTTCAGTATAGCAAAGGGTTTTGTCGACGAAGTCCGCAGGTACGAACTGTTTCAATGTTTTACGAATGATGGGACGTCAATGGACGTCCCTTGATGGCGGCAAATAGAGGAAGAATGTTTCGATTGGCGAGCGTTATTGACCAACTTTATACAGTTCGGGGTCAATACTGTGCTTTTTCACGATTTTGTAGAAGTCTGAGCGATTACGGTCCGCCATCCGGGCGGCTTCCGGGATGTTGCCATTGGTCATGCTCAGTAGTTTTTCCACGTACTCTTTCTCAAAGATGCGTTTCGCCTCGGAAAGCGTCATCTCCTGATTCTGTTCCCGTTGGAACCGGGGCAGCGCCTGTTCTATCAATTGGCGGGAAATCACGGCGCCGGCATTGAGAGCGTGACATTTCTCGCTAAGGTTGATCAATTCGCGGATGTTGCCCGGCCAGGAATAAGAAATCAGGGCGTCCAGGGCGTCCGGCGCAATGCGCTTGCAGCTTTGGCCGTAGCGTTGGGCCACGCGCTCCAGAAAATGGCTCAGCAGCAGCGGGATATCCTCACGGCGTTCGCGCAGAGGCGGCAGCACCAAATTGACTACATTGAGCCGGTAGTACAGGTCCTCGCGGAATGTCTGCTCTTCGATCATGTTGAGCAGGTCTTTGTGGGTGGCGGATAAGATGCGAATGTCTACATCGATATAGGTGGTGGAGCCGATAGGTTTAATTTTGCGCTCTTGCAGCACTCGTAGCAGCTTGACCTGCAGATGCATGGGCATGTCGCCAATCTCATCAAGGAATACGGTGCCGCCGTCGGCGGTTTCAAACAGTCCCACATGATCGCGAACGGCGCCGGTGAAGGAACCTTTTTTATGACCGAACAGTTCGGATTCCATCAATTCATCAGGTATGGCGCCGCAGTTGATCGGGATGAAAGGCTTGTCCCGACGCGGACTGGCGTCATGGATTGCCTGCGCCAGCACCTCTTTACCGGTGCCGCTTTCCCCTTGAATCAATACATTGACGTCGCTTTGCGCCACCATTTTCGCCTGCTCCAGTAGCTGATAGAGCTTGGCGCTGCGAGTAACAATGGATTGAAATACATTGGCGGCGCTTTCGTTGGCGGAGTGTCCAACCAGGGCTTTTTCGATCGTTGTGCGCAGTTCTTCGCGGTCCACCGGTTTGGTGAGAAAAGCGAATGCGCCTTTTTGGGTGGCGACCACCGCCTCTGAAATCGAGCCGTGGGCGGTTAGCATGATTACCGGGGTGCCGGGCCAGTCCCTTTGGATATGCTCCAGCAATTGAATGCCATCCATGCCGTCCATTTTCAGGTCGGATATCACCAGAATCGGTTGCTTACGGCGAATCTCCCGCAACGCCTCCTCGCCGCTTTCCACCAACCGGGAGGCGTATCCCAGCGCTTTCAGACGCATGGACATCAGTTGCAATAACCCGGAGTCGTCATCGACGACAAGAATATCGTTGTTGCTGGCGATGGGATCGTTCATTTGGGAGACTCTTCCGTACGTTGGTTAATGCCTTCTTCGATGGCGCCTATGGCTTCGATGGTTTGTTCGAGCTTCTGCTTCAGCTTCTGGTTATAAGCCAGCATGCGTTGCTGGGAGTCGGATACATCCTGCATCAGCTTAATGAAACTTTGCGCCCCTGAACTCCAGTCCTGATGTTTGCGCAATGACAGCAATGCGGTTTGCATGACGCCGGGATAGTAGTCTGGCTCGCAACTGGCGATCATGATGGTCTCGAACGCTTCCGCCTGGTTTTTTGAGGTCATGCGCTCCAGGCGTCGGGAACGGGCTTCTTTGCTTCTCTGGCAATGTTTGTCGCGTTGCTCAAGGATATCGGCGAGGCCAGGGGCGGGAACCCGCTCAAGCAGCAGCGGCGAGTTGGGATCGCCCCCCACTGCGTTCGTCACCAGAGCCAGGTTCTTGCAACCTGACTGGACCAGCAGGCCCAGGGCGACGCCAAGGGAAAAAATCACTTTTCTTGAGTTCAATACTGTCATGTGTAATCCGTGAAACTGATATAAAAGCGGGTCCCATTGGGCTCTTCGTCCATGACCTGTATGTCGCCGCCAAGATGGCGCAGGCACTCGGCGACGATCGCCAGCCCGAGTCCGCTTCCTTTCGTCGCTCCCTGGCGCTTATTGTCGCCCTGGAAGAACGGCGTGAATATTTTTTCTTTGTCATGTTTGGAAATACCCGGCCCCTGGTCGCGGACTTCCAGCCACCACCCTGCTGGCTCATCCTCCGCTTCTGTTTTCCCCCAGCCAAGCGCAATGCGACTGCCCGGAGGAGAGAAGTGGATAGCGTTACTGAGCAGGTTGTTGAAGATCATTTCCAATAGCACCAGATCGCTCTCCACGTGGATGGAAGTCTTGGGTATTTCTATGTAGACCTGATTGGCGTTGGCCAGCGAACGGTAGCGTTCAATTGATTTGTGCAGAAAATCAGGCAGCTCCAGCGATTGACGCGGGCCGCCGGCGGCCAGCCGGACGCTGTTGAAATTCAAGAGCTGCTGAATCATTTCCTGCAAGCGGGTGGCGTTGTTGAAAAGGATCTCTACTACCTTTCTCTGCTCGCCGGTCAGAGGGCCGGGAATCTCTTCCGTCAACAGCGCGCTGGCTTCGAAGATCGCCGCCAGCGGCGTTTTCAGTTCGTGAGTGACATGTCGTAAAAACGTACTTTTCTGCTGCTCTATCAGCTCCAGGTTTTCACGCAGCCACTCCAGTCGTTTTCCCAATACCTGAAACTCTTCCGGCCCTTCCACTTTGGCGCTGCCCTCCAGTTCGCCCTCTCCGATACGACGTATTGTCTGCGACAGGTTGTTCAGTGGGCGTGTAATGACATAGGACCAGATCACCATGATCACGAAGGAGGCTGGCAGGGCCAGCAAGCCCAGAATCGCCAACCACCATTGGGTGGTGCGAAAGCCTTCTTTTTGCTCCGCCAGAGAGGCGTTCAAGGCGTCATTGGCCAGGACCGTGATGTTGGATGTAATCTCCGCCGCACTGTTAAAAATAGCCGTCAGGCGCCCCAGGCTGTTGGCTTCAAATTCAGGCCCTACGACTTCGTTGAGGGTCTCTTCGGCTTCAACTCCTTTGGGCGTTGACAGTTGCTCTGGCGCGGCATCCCGTTTGTCTGGCGAGGTGATGGAAAGCGCGCTTCGGTGGGTAACCCGCAGCAACTGACTGACCATATCGCTCATCTTGGCTGAGCCGATGTTGCGCTCCAGCGCCATCGCCTGCTCCTGCAGCTTGGCGTACTTCTCTCCATAGATCTTCTCGAAACGCGCGTCCTGCAGGACGACAAACTGGCGCGCAGAGCGTTCCAGCTCTTTCACTAATTCTTGTAAAGCTGACATTTGCCGGTTAATCGCAGCGGTGGATTCCACCAATTCATTCTGGCGACGGTTGTGTTTGTCCATCGACCAGATCGCATAGCCAACCGCCACGATCAGCGGCGCCACCGCCAACAGCATTCCCAGGGCCCACTGCCGGGTAAGAGAGATAGAGTAAAAAGGAAAACCCATTGGTCGTTTTTGCAGTCCAGAAAGTTTTCGCAACCATACCGAGTTTTCTTCTTTATTCCTAGAGTTGCAAAAAAGCAACACATTAACTTATTGAAATATATGATGTTATGAGGTTTGTCGCAAACCGGGCTGTGTCCGTTAGGCAACAGTTTGCAAGCCTGAGGAAAAAGCGTTAACAAATGAAAATGTTTTTAACTGTTTGATTTGTAAGTGTTAAGTTTTTTGTGGTTCGGAAATTGTTAGTGTTCTTGTATTGTTAATCGGACTGGCGATAACCAAGTCGGTCCCCCTGCTGCTGATATTTGTTCAAGTCTTTGAGAGGAGCCGCATCATGAAATCTCTGCTAACCATAATTCTGGCGCTGTGCGTGGTAGTTGGCGGAGCGCAGGCGGCGACGATCGATAACCAGTTCGACATCACAATGCCAGGGTTTGTGGAGATGGATAAGGATGCGGACGCCTTGATCACCCGATTTGAGGCGCGGAATCGGCAGGATCTGATCGACGCGTTTGAAATGTTCGATATGGATCGAAGCGGCGATATTTCCCTGGTTGAGTATGCGGATTTTATGTCATCGGCGCACAACAAGTCTGCGTCAGTGAAGCGTAGCGTTACGCCGGAGATCAGTTCCTAGTTTGAAGTAGACAGCGAGCTCGGGATGAGCCGTCGGGTTAGCTGTAAGGGAGAGGCGAGATGTGTTCGAGAACGGTTACGCAATGGTTGTATTTATTCGTCCTGATGGCGCTAACCACTGTGACGATGGTCGCCAGGGCCAATGACAATGGACGCAGCCCCTTCGCAGAAGGTTGGAAGGAAGGGGTGATTCAAACCCGCTATTTATTAAACCCGGCGTTGCGGGCATTCGCAATCCAGGTGACGGTGATTCGCGACAAGGCTGTGTTAGAAGGCGATGTCGACACCGAGATTGAAAAAGTACTGGCGGAGCAGGTTGCGCTGTCTGTGGATGGCGTATCCCGGGTGGACAACCGGCTGCTGACTTGTGTGCAACGCCAGGAAGTCAGTCCTTCTATTGAGTCTGATCGGGTTGAGAAGACGCCGCCCCGAACTGATTTTGGGGTGAGAAGGGGGGCTGGCGGAAGAGAATTAAAGAAACCGCTTGGTGATTTTACCGGGCGCCCAAAGATAGGGAGCCGCCTAAGGAATGGTTGCCCCGTAATTAGATAGTAGAAATGAGGAAAAAACATGAAAAACCTGTCTAAATTCAGTTTGTTGGCGGCTGCTGTGATTGGTCTGTCCGCGTGTGCGTCCAGCCAGCCCGAGCCTGTGGTTGAAGAGCCGGTAGTTATCGAACCCGCCCAACCAGAGCCTGTGGTTGAGCCGGCTCCAGAGCCTGTAGTGGAAGCTGCGCCGGCGCCAAGCGCTAATATCGAGTTTGCTTTCGACTCCTCCAAAATCGGTCCTGGCGAGCAAAGCGACCTGCAACAGTGGGCGAGTTATATTCAGGAAGGCGCTTACAACCGTGTTGAAGTACACGGCCATGCAGACGATACCGGTTCTGCAGACTACAACCGCAAACTGTCCGCCGACCGCGCCAACAGTACTGTGCAGGCATTGCGCAACCTGGTTTCCGGTCAGGTTGATTTCGTAGTTGTTCCTCATGGTGAAGAGCAACCCCTGGCTGAAAACTCCGATGAGCAAGGTCGTCAGTTGAATCGTCGCGTGGAGATCGTTCCACAGGGCGCGAGCCTCTAATCAGCTCTGAGTTCGCGACGGATTGCGTAACCTGAACTGCCGACGCCGCAGGTCCGGCGTTAGAAACAATGTAAGCGCCCTGTTGTGAATAAATGTGTCGCAGCGGGGCGTTTGCACTTTCGCAATTGCGTTGCGACACTTAGAATTCTGTTTCTTTCGTCGACGCGACGCTGATGTCGCAGTAATAACTCCAACGAATCTCTTACTTAAGAAATGAGGAATGACTATGAAATCCAAACGCCTGATTAAGCAAGTTACCGCTGTATTGCTGAGCATGAGCATGTTCGTATTGAGCTTGCAAAGTGCTGCGGTGCGTGCGGCGATGGTCTCAACTGACACTCAGATTCAGGTTGAGCAGCAAAACTATGATCGCGAGCAGATTATGCGCATTACCGGCTCTGACGAGGCGAAAGAAGTGTTGCTGAGCCTAGGTGTAAGCCAGGAAGACGTTGAAGCTCGCGTGGCGAATATGACTGCGGATGAAATCGCGGAGTTCAACAAACAAATTAATGAAATGCCAGCAGGCGCCAGTTCTGCGGTAGGTATTATCCTGGTGATTTTTGTTATTTTGATCGTGTTGGATCTGCTGGGAACAACCAACATCTTCCCTGTGATCAAACCCATTGGTAAGCGTTAAGCCGACTTACCATTGTCAAAGCCTTGGTTAAGCAGGTTCAAGCTTATACAGCGGCGATTATGTTGATAATCGCCGCGGCGCTCTCCGGCTGCGGTTCCCTGCCGCAGTCCGCGGCGCTGATGGCGGAGCCGCCCAGCGATATCCCTCCTCAGGCGGAACTTACCGCAACCCCGTTTTATCCTCAATCTGAATATCAGTGTGGCCCGGCGGCATTGGCGACGGTGCTTACAACGCCCGAGCGGCCGGTTCAACCTGAAGACCTGGTTGGTTTGGTTTATGTACCGGACAGACAGGGAAGTTTCCAGGTGGAGATGGTCGCCGCCGCCCGCAGTTATGGGCGTCTTGCATATCCATTAAAACCCCGGATGGAACATATCCTGCGCGAAGTGGCTGCGGGTCACCCTGTCTTGGTGTTTCAGAACCTGGGACTGAGTTGGAGCCCTGTCTGGCATTTCGCTGTAGTGGTGGGATACGACTTTACCAAGTCGGAAGTGATTCTGCGTTCAGGAACTACCGAGCGTGAAACGCTGTTGTTGCGCACCTTTGAACGCACCTGGAAAAATGGCGGCTATTGGGCGCGAGTCATTTTGCCGTCTGGTGAGTTGCCCGCTACCGGGGAGCCTTTTCCTGTCGCCAAGGCGGCGCAGGATTTAGCGAATACGGGACACCCGCAGCAAGCCCGCGCCACTTATGCCGCAGCAGTAAAGCGTTGGCCGGAGTCCTCTATCTTGCAACTGGGGCTGGGGAATCTCGCCTATGCCGCCAAAGATTACGCTGTGGCGGAAGCCGCCTTTCGGCGATTAGTGGCGCTGCAGCCGGAGAAGGCGGAGGGCTGGAATAATCTGTCTTATGCTCTCGCCCAGCAAGGGTGCGATGTGGCGGTGGAGGCGGCGCAATGCGCCCGCGCGCTGGCTCCTGGCGACGCCACTATCTCAACCACGTCGCAGGATGTGGCGGAGATTCTGGGGCGTAAGTCTGTCGTCGCATGTAGGATACCAGGCTGCCCGGCTTTGTAATCCTAAGTATCGCTGCTTAACGGGAACCTTACTATGACGCGGGTTCCCTTGCTCTCCTCGCTTTCTATGCGCAGCTCGCCGCCATGAGCTTTGGCGATTTGTCGACATAGATACAGCCCCAATCCAAGGCCGCCAGTGTGAGCCCGGGATTGGTCGCCGCGATAGAAGGGGTCCGTCAGCATGGCTAACTGCTCCGATTCGACGCCTTGGCCTTTGTCCTCGACCGTCAGCTCGCCATAATCCGGCTGTTGTCTCCAACTGGCGACAACGTCTTTGCCCTCTCCATGTTTCAACGCATTATCAATCAGATTGGCCGCCAGCAGTTTGAAACGTACAGGGTCCAAGCGCGCCAGACTGTTCATCGAGCAATCAAGCCTGATTAGGTGGCGCTGTCTGGCGAAACGCTCTTCGATAAGCTCGCGTAACAATTTGGTTGCATCGATGTCGTGCAACTGGAGCGCACGATGACCTGTTTCCAGCCTTTCGCATTCCAGCAACTCGGTGATCAATCTGTTCATATGCTGTATTTCCCGCACCAGCTCACTGCGCTGTTGTTCGTCTTCAATCATCTCGCCAGCCACGCGCATACGGGTGAGGGGCGATCTGAGTTCATGGCTGATGGCCAGCAGCAACTGCCGCTTAGCGTTAAGCATGGACTCAATCTGGGCGGACATAATGTTGAAGGTGTCGCTCAATTGCCCTAGTTCATCCTGTCTTAGGGTTGGGATACGTTGTTGAAAGTCGCCGCCAGCGACTTTTTGCGCGGCCTGGTTCAGCCAGCCTATGGGTTTATGCAGTCGCTTAATGCTCAGAAAGCAGAGAAAGATCACCAGTAAGATCGACAGCAGCAGGGCGACACCGGTAAAAGTCAGACCGTTCTCATTTTCAAATGGGCGGGCGTAGAAATAGATGGTGGCGTCCTGACGCGGAATTTGCAGGATGAAGTAGCGTCTCCAGTGGGTGAACTCGATACGCCCATCGCCAGCGTCGCGAAACTCAAGGTCCACGCTGGCGAACGGAGGCGTTTCGGACACCCAGGCTCCAGCGGAGTTTTTGACGCCGATCTGAGTATGGGTGCGGCTCTCTATAGAGGCTATGAGCGTCGAGTCGTAGGGTGGCTGGATATCTTTGCTGAGGGAGTAAAAGTAATCCGAAAAAATCTCTTTCCAGAAAACATGGGCGCGCTCTTGCGAAATATTCTGGAAGGCCGCCACGATAAGCAGTAATACCGCGAAGGCTGCAGCCAGAAATATCATCATCAGCCTGACCGACAGAGAACGCTGACGTTGTCGTTTATGTTTGAGCATTACAGCGCTTCTCCGACAAATCGGTAGCCGGCTCCCCAGACGGTCTTTATGAACTCCCTTTTACTTTTGGTCTTCATTTTTTGACGCAGACGGCTGACCGTAATGTCGATCGCGCGGGAGAACAGCTCTACTTCAGTACCTTTGAGGCTGTTCATGATTTCGTCGCGGGAAAACACTTTACCGGGTGCGGAGGCGAATAGCTGAAGCAGGCGGAACTCGGATGTGGTCAGTGTAAGCGGACGCCCGGCCACCAGCACTTCTTGCGTCGTCAGGTTAATTTCCAAATCGCGGAAATACATGAGGGGAACCGGTTTTTCCGTAGAGGCGTGGCGACGGGTGATGCTTTGAATGCGCGCAGCGAGCTCCCTTGGTTCAAAAGGTTTCGGCAGATAGTCGTCGGCGCCTATCTCCAATCCAACGATGCGATCCGTCACTTCGCCGCGGGCAGTCAACATAATGATTGGCGTCGTGTAGTCATGGCGAAGCTTGCGGCACACGGAAAATCCGTCTTCCTCCGGCAACATGACGTCCAGAATAATGGCGTCGGGCTGGCTTTGCTTTAACTGCGCATAGGCGATTGACGGCGCGGAAGCATGGCGCAGTTCCCAGCCGAATCGCTGAAAGTAGCGGTTTAACAGGCGCGCCAGGTCATTATCGTCATCAATCAGCAACAAGTTCATAAGTGTTCGTGGCGAAAAAAAGGGGGAAATCGGAATTACATCATAGTGCGGCTGTAAGCGGCGCTGTAGCGGCAAAGTTTCAGGAATTTGTTTTCTATTTTAAAAATTCCTTTTTAATCATGAAGATAAAGCGTTACAAAGTGAAACAAGCCGATACGACGATGAAAAGAATACCCGCGCGCGTAAACCTACACTGAGCATGTTGATCATCATGTTATTAATCAGGCAGACAAATAGCTTCCTTCTATTTGTCTGCAACGACAGGGCCTGCACAGGTCAGGCCCTGTCTCCCGCGGCTAGACGCCGCGCAGGCGCATCCATGCGCCTGATGATTAACATGCCAATATCATTGCCATATTAATAACTATCACGAGGAAACGCGTTATGAAAATGGGTAAGTACGTAACAAAGCCTATGTTGTTGATACTGGTCGCCGCCATTTCTCTAGGAGCCATGGCCTGTCGCTATGACCCTGAAAAACGATGGGAGCACGCCAAAGAGTGGGTCAGTGATGAACTGGAACTCAATACAGAACAGCAAGTGATCCTGGATGAATTGCTTGCGCAGATCCAGGCGGCGAAACAGAAAATGAAATCGGAGCGGGAAAGCGCTCGTGAATTGCTGATCGGGCAGATCAACAGCGAGCAACTGGATGAAGCAAAAATTCTGACGGCATTCGAAGCGCATCAACAGCAAATGAATGAGACCGTCGCCAGTTTACTGCCAACTCTGACCAGACTGCACAGCACCCTGACTCCTGAACAGAAAGCCACGTTGGTGGCGTTTATAGAAAAACACGCTAAACGCGGGTTTCATGGGGGGAGAGACTGGTAGGCATATAGCTTGACTGATAATTCAAGGTCGTTAATGAACGCTTTTCTCTAGAATACTTCCTGTGGCCTTATGCGTGGGGGAGGTGTTTTTGGAAAGGCGTTTTATCTTTTTCGCCAACCGTATGGAAGGGCGCTCAACCATCCAATAAAGACATTGCGCCGCAACAAGGCTGACTATCAATCCCAGTAAAAACAGAAGCATGGATAAAAACGGCGTTATGATTTGGTCTTCCAGCAGTCGTTTGCCAAAAGAGACGGCTTTCCAACCGATGTCGGAATGTACCAGATAGAGGCTGTAGGATATTTTCCCCAAGTATTGCAGAGGCCATTGCGCCAATCCTGTGGTGAGCCAGCCTGCCAGGCCAAATAGGTAGATAAGGGCCACACTGGCGAGCCCTACGATGACATATCCGTTCACACTGGCGGTGCTTTGGAGTAATACTTCTACGCCCACGAACGCAAAAAACAGGTACTTCATCCAGGCTACACCGCTTAATGCAAAATAAGCCGATACTCCGAGAAAGAAATAATGCCAGTAAGGGAGAAACAAGCCTTGCAGCAGACCGGGTAACGTTTTATGGGTTTGTAGAACGGATATGACGCCTATAGCGAACATAAACAGTAAGCTGTATCGCAATACGTCGATATTGCGCCATGCCTTAAGCTTATTGGCCAACACATACACCAGGACTAAAAACAGGTAGAGTTGGACTTCAATGCAGAGTGTCCAATACACCTCTGATATCACAGGTGGATATCCTAAAAAATATTGCAGGTAAAAAATATGCGCGATGACGTTTTCCACTGATGGGTATATCTGCGCCACCTGAAATACTCTTTGCACCAGCAGCGCCAGGATTATTGTGATGGCGATGGAAGCCCAATAAGGCGGATCAAGGCGTACCGCCCGGCGCAGTGCAAATTTTCCCATGTAACGAAAGTCAGCGCCCTCGCAACGAACAGTGTGAGCGATAACGAAGCCGCTCAATACGAAAAATGTCGATACGCCGAGATAGCCATAATTAAGCGTCGCGCGTATGGGCTCGGGCAACCAATGGAGTTCGCGCCACAGGTTTATGTATAAGTGAAAAAACACTACCGCCAATGCAGCGACGCCGCGCAATGCATCCAACGCTTTGAACCGGCCCCCTTCCTCCATCTTCATTCGAGTCTCCTGTTTGGTCTGCTTCGAAGCAGACCGGCGCCATAATTTCATGTGCGGCTGATTGGCTTTCAATACAGTATATCCTTTTGCTGAGGACTGACTGTGCAGTTGCGCAGATTACACAATCGTTTACATCGGATTGCCTGCCGGGGTTTGGTTTAAACTTTTCCTGCTACTAAACTCAAGATATGAGAAAAGAAGTTGGCCACACATAAAACCTGTTAGATGTGAAGGAAGGTTGCGCAATGTTAAAAACCGAAGACCAGTTATGCGAGATTCTCAGTGGGATCGGTTATGACGAACATGAAATCGTAATGATGGATGTTCCGGGCGTCGCGCGGAAGGCCTTCGCTGTTGAAATTACCGCCGGAGAGGCGATGGATTTGTGGGCGGAGTTTCGTTCTATCTCCGAGCAGACCGGCATGTGGCCGGTGTTGCATGCCTGCTGGTTGAATGATGCCGGCAGCTGGCGCGAGGCGGTGCTTAACGAGGATGCGTTTATGCGGCGTCCTTATGGATGGGAGCCGTCGGGAGCGGATCGGGACCTGTCGCCAGAAGCGATATGCGCAGGCGCGGCGGCGGCCGATATCAAGGCGATCCTGGCCAGCCATGATCGTTTGTATTCAGAAGATCTGGAAGAGAACTTTGAGTATAGCCTGGGCCATACTAAAGAGCGCTTTGGTAAAGTTCCTTCCCTGGATGAAATCAATAAATTGATCGCCGAGAAACAGATCAATGGCTACTTTGAGTTTGAGCGCTGGATGTTGGAATGGGAAATTCAATACTCCGGCGCTGGAGACGTACTGGAGCCTGAGTACTGTGATCATATCGATTGGTATGAGCCCCAGGGACAGGCGCAGGCGTTGATGCTGTTGCCGACCACCAAACCTTGGGAGGCGCTGGCGTATATGCACTGGTACGGCGCGGAAAATGTAGGATCGGAAGCCAGTATCGCCATGTTGCGGCGCTGGCATGACAAGTACGGGGCAGAGCTGGTGGCTCATTACGGAACCATGCTGCAATTCAACGCCAAGTCGGGGCCAAAGGATATTTTCGAATCTTTCGAGCTGGCCTGTGAGCAGGAAGCGCTGGCGCCTTGCACCACTGCGCTGGCGGGGGTGTTACTGCGTGATCATGCCCGTTCGCTCATGAAAACCCGTCGTTGGTTTTTACACGAGCGCCCCTGAATTTCAGGGCTTACAAGTGAAGTAACCGTCCCGTCGCGAGCGGGGTTAATCCCGTTCTAATAAGTGCGGCCCGGGGCCTTGCTCAGCCAACTCGTCCCAGGGATTGCGAAGAGGGCAATCCTCCATCGACAGGCAGCCGCAACCAATGCATTCATCCAGTTGATCCCTTAACTGAGTCAGCTTGCGTATTCGGTCATTCAGCACTTGTTTCCATTGTTCTGATAAACGCCGCCAATCCGCTGCGCTGGGCGCACGCCCTTCGGGCAAAGTGGACAAGGCCTCTTTTATCGCTGACAAAGGCACGCCGGTGCGTTGCGCTACCTTGATAATCGCCACTCTCCGCAGGACGCCTCTTGGATAGCGACGTTGATTGCCGGAGTTGCGATTGCTCTTCAGCAGTCCTTTGGATTCGTAGAAATGTAAGGTGGACACGGCGACGCCGCTACGCTTCGCCACCTCTCCAACGCTGAGTTCTTTGTAAGCGTTACGGGCGTTGAGTTGCGCCATAAAAAACCTCTTGACCTAAAGTTAAGTTGAGGTTTTACACTGCCGCAGACTTGATAACAACCTCTATGGAGTCATGACTTATGGGCAATGATATTAACGTGGCGTTGATCTATGGCAGCACTCGGGAAGGGCGCTTTTGCGACAAGGTGGCGCGCTGGGCTGGCGGACGTATTCTCAATTACCAGGGATTGAGTCTGGATATGATTGATCCGGCGGAGCTGGCGCTGCCTCCGTACCATCAACGCGAGCGCCCTCCTGCGGTCGAAGCGCTTTGTCGTCGCGTCGGACAGGCGGACGCATTTGTTATCGTGACGCCGGAATATAACCACGGCTATCCCGCGCCGCTAAAGTTCGTGATTGATTCCGTTAATAGCGAATGGCGCGCCAAGCCGGTGGCGTTTGTGTCCTATGGCGGTATTTCCGGCGGCCTGCGGGCGGTGGAGCAATTGCGACTGGTGTTTGCGGAGCTGCACGCAGTGACCGTAAGAGACACCGTCAGTTTCGCCAGCGCCTGGGAGCAATTCGACGAGAATGGCGAGCTGCTGGCTCCCGCTCGGGCGCAAAAGTCCATGGACATTATGCTGGACCGACTGGTTTGGTGGGCGCAGGCGCTGCGAGGGGCGCGTCAGACAACGCCTTACGACAGTCGACAGGCGGCCTGATGGATTCTGTCAGTGGGAGGGGCGGCGGCGCAAAAACAGCGCCATCGCTCCCAGCCCCAGAAGCGCGATATGAGCTGGCTCCAGCGCGGTCAGGTTAGGTTGCGACGTGGACTGTGCGTTGGCGTGGTATATCGGCAAATCCGCACTTTGTAACTGGGTCTCGGCTTCAAGCGGGGCCGGCGCCTGATCGCTAACGTTGGCTTGCGTCGCCAGTGTGGACGCCGCTGCTGCTGAGCACAGCGATGAGGCCGCAATGAATAGAATCGCTTTGAACTGCATAGGCCTTTTATCTTTAGTGAGTTGGATAGATACATGCTGACGGGATCTCTCATTCCGAGAGAGCAGTCATGATACCTTTTGCTACGACGCAGTGTGTCGCACCAGAGACGAAATGAATGAATTCGAAGTGCGCGATATACAGGATATCCTGAATAGAGAGTTGGCTTTCGCTGACGCGCGGCGGCGTCCCCAGATGGGGCTCGGTGGTTGACGCGTTCCATGAAAAGCTGCTGAAACCACCTAAATCTCAGCGTTTTTTCATATAAACATCGACTTATTACACCAAGCCCTTCTCCCTTGCGATCGCCAACGCCTGAGTGCGCCGGCGCACGCCAAATTTGGCGTATATGTTGCGCAAATGCGTTTTTACCGTGGAGGCGGCGATGTTCAGCGCGACCGCGATTTCCTCATTACTGCGCCCTGCGGACAAGTGATTCAGAATGGTGGTTTCACGTTGGCTGAGTTCCTCCATTAATGGGGAGTTGCTGTGGTTGCGTTGCGGGCGGGTTTGAGGGGCGGAATAAACGGAGAGTTCCGAGATAAATGTTGTCGCCTGTCCACGGCGCGCCATATCCATCAAGAGCGGTTGCAGAAAAGTAATTTCTTCCCGAAAGGGGCGTCGTACGCCCAGCGGCGCGGCGGCGTTTACGGCCTGAGTGAGAAACTCTCTGGCGCTGCTGGGGCGGGCCTGGGCCAGCTCGTTGAGGCAGCACAGCACCAGCAGATTAATGGAAAAGTACAGGTTGCCGGCTTTCTGGATAAGGGGGAGTCGTTCCAGTAGCAGGTCCAGCTCATCCGCCTGCTGATAAATCTTGATGCGGGCGTACATCATCAGTTCGATCGTTTGTCGTTGCAAATTGACGATAGGAGCCTTCGTATCGTAAGCCGCGGCCCATTGCGCCAGGGGGAAAGGGTTGCCTGATAACGCGTCGAGAAGGACTTTAAGCGTGGCGGGACTGGGGACGACAAAATTCCACTGCGTGAAATGTTGCTGAAAATAGGCGTCCAGCTGGTGCAACGCCTTTTCCGCTTGTTGATAATCTTGTTGCGCCAGACGCAGGGCGAACTCGCCCCATTTGTGGTAAACCCGGTCTACCGCCATGACTCTCTCGTCGGCGCAGTCCCACAGTCGTTCCAACTCTTGAGCGGCCGCTGCTGGCTGCTCTAGCTCAAGTAAGATAAGCAGGCGTAGATAGTGCAAGTTACCCCAGTTCGGCAAACAGTGCATATGACGGCTTTCCAGCCAGGACTGCTGTTCATCCAGCAGCTCTTTGGCGAATTGCAGCTTGCCTTGCTGCAGCAGAACGGGAATCAACCAGGATAAGGTGGCGATCAGGCAAAACCCTTCTTCATATTTGCGACTACTGCGCAAAGCGCGCATCAGCAGGTATTGCGCTGCATGCAGCGAACCGCGAATGTATTCGTCCGCGCCCAGGCCCTGAAACAACCAGGCGGTGAAGGGAGAGTCCTGCTCTGGTAAAAAGTCCCGGCTCTGCTCAAGTTGTTCTGTGGCGAGTTCCGGTTTGTCAGTCATTCGGGCGATGTGGCTGCGCCCGAGAATGATCATGCATTTCAACTCCCTGATGGACTCTGACTCCTGCAACCCGTACTGACGCTTTAAGCGCGTCAGCGTTTGGGGATTCCCGGATTCTTCCAGCATGGCGTCAACGTAACGCTCCGCCAGATCCAGGTCGGCGTCGACTTCATCGAAACGCATTCGCGTCAGCTGTAAAAAGGCCCGCTGCGCCAATAGTTTGGGATATCGACGCATTTGCTCCGGCGGAATTTTCGCCAGCAGGCGCGCCACCAGCGGGTAATGTCCCATACGGAGAATTTCCGGCAGCGCGCGGCCGGCGCATAATGCGGTTTGCTCCCAGTCGCCCGCCAGGGTCCATTGCTCCATGGCCTCTAAAAAGTAACCTTGCTCCGCATACCATTGTGCGGCTTGTCCGTGCAGTATTTGCAGTTCTCCGGGCGGACGGTCTTGATTGCGCAATTGCAGCCAATCCCTCAGTAAATCGTGGAAGCGATACCAGGCGCCATCGGCGCTGGTTTCGGATAAAAACAACTGCCGTTTCAACAAGGTTTCCAGTAACAAGGCGGCGTCGGCGCCGGGACAAAGCTGGTTGGCGAGCTGCAAGTTGAAACGGGGAACCAGGGCCAGATTCAACAAACCAGCCTGCACCCAGTCGTCCTGTTGCTGAAAACACTCTTCCGCCAGATAGGCGGCCACATTCTCTGGCGGCGCGTTCAGGTTTAGCAGTGGGTTGGCGGGTTGCGACTGCAGGTTCAGTCCATACAACTGTAATGCGCCGATCCAGCCGTCCGTAAGGCGATGCAGTTTTTTCATCTCTGCGGCTTCCAGATTCAGACCCAGTCGTGTCTGCAGGAATTTCGGCGTTTCGATTTCGGTGAGGCGCAGATGTTCCGCATCCAGAAGCAGCAGGCTGTCACGGACCTGGCGTCGGGGAATATGCAGAGGAGGAATCGTACGGCTGATCAACGCAACATGGAGGTAAGGCGGCAGGTGATCGAGGAAATAGTCCAGCTGTTGCAACAGTATTGGATCGCTGAGGTAGTGCACGTCGTCAATCGCCATCAGCATACTTTCCGGGCGGCGCCAGGTGCGGCCCAGTTGCGTCAACTCATCCAGCAGGCTGCGTACAGCGTTCAGGGCGTCGTCATCCACTGACAGTATTCGCGCGCTGCGTGGCCCGATTTTAGGGAAGACAGATTCGAATCCCGCGCAAACATAGCGCCAGAATATTCCGGGGACATTGTCCTGCTCGTCCAGGGCGTACCACAGGTATGGCAATTGTTCGCGATGAAGAAACTGCGCCAGCGCCGTGGTTTTTCCAAAGCCCGGCGGCGCCGACACCAGAGTGACAGGCTTCTTCAATATGCCGCCAAGCCTGTGTTGCAAGGCGTCCCGCGGCAGAAGTTGCGTGGGCAGTTGAGGTGGTTGCAGTTTGCTTGTAAGGATCATAATGGTTGTCGCGACGTCCTGAGTCGCGCTCAGTATCGGTCCGGCTCTCAGCGCCTCGCAAGGGAAAAGCGATAGACTGTCGTCAAAAGTGTCGAGCAATTCCCGTTTTGAATCATATCAGTACGCCTTTTGGTGGAGTGCTGCGAAGCCGGCTGCGGGCATTGCGATGCATTCGGGCGGCGCCTATAGTGTCTCACTTGAAATCAAGAGTGTCTCACTTGAAACCAAGAGTGTCTTACTTGAAATCAAGAGTGTCTCACTGGAATCCATTACAACGCATAACCTTATAAATCAGGGAGCTTAATATGAAATCACGCGCAGCCGTCGCATTCGCCGCTGGCCAGCCGCTGGAAATTGTCGAAGTTGACGTCCAGGGGCCAAAGACCGGTGAAGTGCTGGTCAAGATTGTCGCCACCGGCGTCTGTCATACCGACGCTTATACGCTCTCAGGAGATGATCCCGAAGGACTTTTTCCCGCCATTCTCGGGCATGAAGGCGGCGGCGTGGTGATGGAAGTCGGCGAGGGCGTCACATCCGTCAAGCCGGGCGACCACGTTATTCCTCTTTATATTCCTGAGTGCGGGCAATGCAAGTTTTGCTCATCCGGCAAAACCAATCTGTGTCAGGCCATTCGCGTCACGCAGGGTAAGGGCCTGATGCCTGACGGCACGTCGCGCTTCTCTTATCAGGGCAAACAGCTTTTCCACTACATGGGCACCTCCACGTTTTCCGAGTACACCGTACTGCCGGAAATCGCCCTGGCCAAGATCAATCCCAAAGCTCCGTTAGAGAAAGTCTGTCTGCTGGGCTGTGGCGTCACTACCGGTATTGGCGCAGTGTTGAACACGGCGAAAGTGGAGCCGGGATCGACGGTGGCGGTCTTTGGTTTGGGCGGCATTGGCCTGAGCGTGATTCAGGGCGCGGCGATGGCCAACGCGGGCAGAATCATTGCGGTAGACATTAATTCTGATAAGTTTGAGATGGCGAAAGCCCTGGGCGCCACCGACTGTGTGAACCCCAAGGAATTGTCCGCGCCAATCCAGGAAGCGTTGGTGGAAATGACCGATGGCGGCGTGGATTATTCGTTCGAGTGCGTCGGCAATGTGCAATTGATGCGCGCGGCGCTGGAATCCTGCCATAAAGGGTGGGGGACGTCCGTGATCATCGGTGTGGCGGGCGCCGGTCAGGAAATTTCCACGCGTCCTTTCCAGCTGGTCACTGGCCGTACCTGGAAAGGAACCGCGTTTGGTGGCGTTAAGGGACGCAGCCAGCTGCCAGGTTACGTGGATAAATATCTCAGCGGCGAAATCAAAGTGGACCCGATGGTCACTTACAGTTTGTCTCTGGATGACATCAATAAAGCTTTTGATTACATGCACGAAGGCAAAAGCATTCGCTCTGTGATTCTTTTTTAACGCACCGGGAGGAACCCTATGCACTTGATTCAGGAAAATAAATGCCACGGCGGATATTGGCGCCGCTATCAGCACGACTCGGAAACCTGCGGTTGTCTGATGACTTTTTCCGTGTTCGTTCCCGCTGCTGCGGAGGAAGGAAAGTGCGCCACCTTGTTCTGGCTTTCCGGTTTGACCTGCACAGACCAGAACTTCGTGCAGAAGGCGGACGTCGAATCCGCCGCCGCGGAATACGGCTTTATCGTGGTGGCGCCTGACACCAGCCCCCGCAATGTGGGCCTGGACGGCGAAGATCTCAGCTATGACTTTGGCTCCGGCGCCGGGTTTTACGTGGATGCGACGGAAGCGCCCTGGCGTTCCAATTACCGTATGTATTCCTACGTGACGGAAGAGCTGTACTCGCTGGTGGCTGACAACCTGCCCATGGACCCGGAGCGCACTGGCGTATTCGGCCATTCCATGGGCGGGCATGGCGCGCTGACTATCGCGCTTAAGCAACCGGAAAAATTCCGTTCAGTCTCCGCCTTTGCGCCGATTTGCGCACCCATGTCCTGCCCTTGGGGTAAGAAAGCCTTGGCGGGCTATTTAGGAACGGACCAGGAAAACTGGAAAGCCTATGATTCTGTGGCGCTGATCGAATCCGGGGCGAAAGTGAAGACGATTCTGGTGGACCAGGGGGATAAGGATGAGTTCCTGGCGGAGCAATTGAACCCAGAGCTGCTGAAGGCCGCCTGCGCGGAGAAAGACATTCCGCTGACTCTGAACTATCGCTCTGGATATGATCACAGCTACTTTTTCATTAAGACATTCATTCGCGATCATGTGCAGCATCACCACAAGATGCTCAATGACGTAAATAGATGAGAATGTATCGTTAACCTGAATAAACTCGGAGATAAGTGGGATATGAAAGGAAGCTGTCTGTGCGGCGCCATTCAATATGAAGTGAAAACCTTCGAAGAAAACGTGTCCCACTGCCATTGCTCCAAGTGCCGCAAGTTTCACGGCGCAGCGACGGGAACTTATGGCGTGGTGAACAAAGCAAACTTCGCCTGGACGGCGGGAGAAGACCGCATCGCGGTATATCGGTCATCAGATCAGGCGGAGCGGGGCTTCTGCCCCCAGTGCGGTTCCAGCCTGTATTTCCGGTTTCTCAGCAACCCGGACTTTATCGACATCGCCCTGGGAACCCTGGACGAAGAACCGGACCAACTGCCGAAAGATCACATCTACACCGCATCCAAGGCGAAATGGTGCGTCATTGGCGATGGCTTGCCTCAGTATCCTGGGGCAAGACCAATTATCGATGAGTAACTCAACCAGGTTATAAGTAAAGTCGGCGAACCCTGCTGAGCTTCTATTCGGCGGCTGTGCATAAAAAGGAATCAAATGGACAGAGATGTAATGCCACTGAATCGCCCAGGTTTGTCGGAGGCTAATCGGTATAGGCGTGGCGTGACCATCCGGCAAGGAATAGTCACGTCGCTCATCGGCCACCCAAATGTCTAAAAATATCTAGAAATGTCTAAACTAAGACTTGTTAGACATTCGCCAGGACTTGCCTTCAGGCTCAATCAGCCCCTCTTGTTTCAGGGCCTGTAGCAGGTTCTTGACCTTATTATCCTTTTGGGTGGCATCCAGAACATCGGGCAACTTGTCTAAAAGCAGTCTGTTAATGTCTACACGCTTTGCTGTACCGAACTTCTCCAGATATTCAATTATCATCTGCTTGTAGTGCTGATCATCAAAGGCTCTGTTGCGGATATACTGCGCTCGTTCCCCGCTATGGTCGGCCACTTGCGCAGAGATATGAAAGTTAGGTTTGCGGCCTTCGATCAGGCCGAGCACTTTGAGGTGTTTGGCCTGATCCTCAGTGAGCGGTTTACGCTTTTGCACTCGGTCCAGCAGCAGAATGTCTTCTAGAGTCAAGTCTGGGTATTCTGCTAGCTTTCTCGCGTAGGCCATATCCACTACTCGGCCAGTAATGGTTACCTGAACGCGGTTATCCTGTAGCTCGTATTCTGGAAGAGGGAAATAGCGTTTCTTCTGGATGAGAAACATCTTGCGAATGCCGCTGCCGATGGTATCAATAATCGTCGGGATTTATCCAACGTGCTGCACGAAGTGCGCCTGTCATCGAAGCCGCGGCAGCGTGGCAAGGCGGGCGTTTACGTTTCCGCCACCGCCATTAACCCGGAACACTTCGACATGACGGACGACAAGTTTACGGAGCTGGAGGACACGTATACCGCCGGCATTATGAACGCCTTGGGGGAAGGTCAGATCCTGGTTTGTGGTGAAAGCGGCGACATCGAGATAGGCGACTACATTGTCACCTCAAGCCGACCCGGCGTTGGCATGCGCCAGGAGGATGACGTGCTGCGTAGCTACACCATCGCGGAGGCCCGCGAGGCGGTTAACTGGACAGAGGAGGGGAGCGACGAGAGATTGATCTCGTGTAAGTATCTTTGTGGATGAGGAGGGTGCTCCTCCTCACGCCTGCGCGATTTGAGTAAATGCCAGCTTGATGAAACTGGAGCTAGGCCCAGAGCCCCAAGGGACAGCAGTTCCTTGGTGGATCTATACTTCATCTATTGCATACTTTGGAACAAAATTGTAACAGCTAGCCAGCTTTCAGTGGTCCAGAGGAGCACTGGCTCCGTCCGATTCTCCCAGCCGTAGGGATAGAGCTTGCTATTTAATCTCTTTCCAAGCGACAGTGGACTGTTTAAAAAACGGCGCACTACTATGGTGATAAGAGGCTCACACGGTTTTCGTGAATAAAATCATGAATTTGTGCACTGGAATCAGTGGACAGGTGGATGAATCTTCCCACCATTGAAAATCGCGCATGTGCGATATAAAAATGTTAACTTAAAGAGACCAGAGTGAAGTTTTTTAATAAAGTTCTATACAGGTTTCAGTACGCTAAATATGCTAGACAGCTACCCTTTTATCTGATTCGGCATTTTGGAGTTAAGGCGAACTACTCCCCTGGCCAAGTAGATGAAATGATCTCCAAATATGGACTAAATGTTAGATTTTCTCCTATAGGTTATGCGCTCTTTTGTAAACCCGAAGTATATCTAAACCTTGCTAAGACCTATCAACCTTGTCCTAATAGGGAGCAAATTAGAAGCAAGGTTGCTGATATGTATTTCCGAGGAGATATTGGGTATTCGCTTTATGAGCTTATGCAGGTCTCATTGTTTAAATCGGACTGGAAAAATCCGGGCTATTCATCAAGTAGCGAGTATTGGGATTTGATGGCAAAATTTAAGCGATAAAGTTAGTAAGTTTAGACAATCAGACGCGATAAAACCGCGCTGCTTCTAAAAACGTTATACATCTATTCAGGTGCACGGCTATTAATTAGAATTGATAAAATGGCGTTGTATTTTGGAATGAAAAAGATCAAGAATATAGGGAGCCGTTGATTCGTGGTTTGTCAGCATAAAAGCCTAACAAGTGGCTGTTGTCGGACGTGTCTACGCTGCGCTTCGTCACGCCGCAAAGCCAGGCGTTATAAGGCTATGGAGAGTAGGCAGTGTGGCTAAAAATCGCTAATGCTATAGCTGTAAGTATCTTGGCTGCTGCCATATTTTTCTATGCTGGTGTCTTTTCAAATTCATTTAGCCAGAACATGTGCTATTCAGAGGTCTTGTCAAAGCTAGGCTCTGACGCCGAACTGGTTGCACACTCTGAAAACAAAGAAGCCTTCAAGAATTGGGCAAGATTTATTAATAAATTGCCTAACCATGGCTACGAGTCCGACTGCCAAGAAATACTTAAATATTTAGATTCTAAAAAATCATATGCGAAATAGCCGTATAACAATGCGCTCAAATCGCTCAAATCGCTCAAATCGCTCACTTCGTTCGCTGGGACGGGCTAAAACCCGCCCCTTAGCCAAACGTTAAATGTCCAAGGTACGTATGAAAGAATTGCATGAAATCATAGATGAAGTTAAAGATGAAAAGAGCTTCTTAGATTTTGCGAAAGCACTAATGAAGGATCGTGAAGTACATGAGGGTGCGCCTGTAGATGAGGTTGGGTTTGCGGGAGACTGGGCGAACAACGATATTTCCGGTTTCTTAGAATCAGCAATTGCCTGGGTAGAAGATTCTGATTTTGGTGTTAGACAAGATGCTGAGCTTAAGTCAAATAAGTGGAAACAATTCGCGGTGTTTTTGTATTGCGGAAAAATATATGAGTAGCCCCGAATTTAACAAGTTTGTCCAGCCGACGTTTTGGTCTTCTCTCCTTTTTGTGCATGGCCTTCGGCCATTTTTGCACAATAATCCACTACAACCAAAACGCGGCTGACAAAGGCGTTATACGAGAAGATGAAATATCGAGTCAGCAAAGAAAATATCGAGTTTAAGATAGATGACGAGAGCATCACGAGACTAGTTCGTGCAGTACTTAAGGTAGTCGTGCCGTCGAAATTTAATAAGCTGTATTTTCTTGGTATAGAAGGCTACTACTATCCAGATATGAATGAAATGAAGAATTCTGGTCTGGTGGTACTCACTGAAAGTAATCACTCAACCCTAATAAAAAGGGAAAGACTAATTCATAGGCATGGTTGTGCAGTTCTCGTCCCTAGTTTAAATGGCATAGTAAAGCATAACGAATGGCAACCTGTTTGTGAGCGTATTGCAAGTGAATACCGAGAAATCGTATAACAATCGGCAGCCGGGCTGGTGTGCCGGGCGTTAGGCGGCAGGAGAGAGTAAGTTGATCGTAGCAGAAACGACTGGAATTTCGATTTCACTTGATCCTCTGGAAACTGAAGATCAGGTCGGTTCGATTAAATTTGATCTAAATATTAAGTTTAATACTCAAAATCAGGCCTCTGAGTTCACTTTAAATAATCTATGGATTGAAGAAGCTGAACTTAATAAGTTTGAAACGCAACTTTAAAAAAAGCAGGTTTCTGAACTTGTTGATATGGGTGGTTTTACTATTCTTCGCCTACAGCATGTTGATGATTTTACCAAGATAGAAATAAACCCAAATAAAGAACGCATGTCTCAAGAATACGATCGAATTAATATCTCCATGTATGTAGAGTATAATTTAATCACATGTTTATATCGGGCGCTTAATGATTACGCAAAGTGGTGGTAAAGCGCCTAACAAGGCAATGCAATCTGACTCCGCAACCTGTCACTCGTTTTGCCCTAAACCCGGCAAAACCAGCGCCAGATTGCTACGCAGTTGATTGCGGCGTTATAGGTAAATCAGAATGAGCTTTACTGTTGATTTGATTCTTACGGACATTCCTGAAAACAATAAGGATGCATGGTCGTTTATAGAGAAGTTACGAGAGGAATATTATGAAGACAAATCTGTCGCCCATTCTAAATTACAAGAATTCCACGAAGTTTTGACAAAGAAGTACCCTTGTCTTTGCAGCTTCGCTGATGACGATCCTGAAATGGAAAATAGCCCATGGGCTGATGGCCCCATGATAGAAAATTTCGCAAGCAAAATGGGAATGGTGGCAATAGTTTGGTCTAGAGCTGATGAAGTATTCCCATTTGTTTTAGATAGCGCACTAGCATTGGACATAATCGTTGCTGATGGGCAAAGTGGAAAAATCTA
Source organism: Hahella chejuensis KCTC 2396 (assembly GCF_000012985.1). Classification (NCBI taxonomy): domain Bacteria; kingdom Pseudomonadati; phylum Pseudomonadota; class Gammaproteobacteria; order Oceanospirillales; family Hahellaceae; genus Hahella; species Hahella chejuensis. Next base: position 1,453,577 of record NC_007645.1, read on the forward strand.
CCGCCCTGGTATGTGAACAGAAGCTCAGAACAAACCATGGTGGAGAATTTGGTAACAACCCATAACAAGGCGGTGTTGTCGCCTTCGGCTGGGACTGCCATTCCGCTGGCGCTCCATGTTAGCCCCAAACCGCGGCGTTAGGCAGAAATATGGAATTCATAAGTTACGCCCATCAAGACTTGTCTCTTAAGAGTATCAAAAAGCTGGCCAAGCAATATGATGGTGTTAACGTTTGGGATCTCATGGGAATTGATGAAGATGAGTTTCCGTTTCTAATATGGGAGTCCGAAGAGAGTTATAGTGTAATATACTGGACAAAACACAGCGGAATGATGACAAGTTTAGATGGTTGTCCTGTGCTTAATTATGCTTTTGCGCTTTGGTTAAAGGGAAATGCACATCCCGTATTTTCTAATATAGAAGACGCAGAAAAGTATGCAGAAGAACACAATTGGCCGAATAGCTAAATCGCCTAACAAGGTTGTCAAATTGACAGTTTATCCGTCGCTCTTTTTTGTGCTTGATAGCACAAGCGGGCTCCTCCAAAACTGCAATTTACAACGGCGTTAACTTATACGAGAGATTATGGGTTCCGTCACTGAGTCAATAGAAAACTATGAAGTTGTTTTGAAGTCTGCTAGGAATATGGTTTTATCTGGAGCACAAGCGTCCGATGTACTGCGTTATCTAGTTATCGAATGCGGAATACTTGGGAAAGCTCAACTGATTATTGTATTTTGTAAGGGTTTTGGCATTGAACTACGAAGGGCTAGCTGTATTGGAGGCTGGTGGCACGACGATAGTGGCGAACTATCTGACGAGAGAATTAACGAGCTGCTAAACCCAGAGTTATCAAAATATGTGTCTAGCCATGAAAAAAGTTAACAAGTATATCCAGTTGACGTTTTGGCCTACGCTTCGTTTTGGAGTGACTTCTCCACTTTACGCCAAAACTACACTTCAACCAAAATGCAACTGACATAGGCGTTATGCGATTTGAAAAATGAACGAAGATCATAATATCCGATCGTACAAATTGAACGATGATGGAAGTCTAAAGCTACAAAGATTTTACTTTGATTCTCGTTTGTGGCTTATAGTGGTTGCAATTTCAGATGGTGACGTTGAGAGCTATATTTGGTGGAGTATGGAGGACGCAACGGTTCGTGAGTCTTGGGAAACTGTTGCTCTTGAGATCAAAGAAAGACTAAGCGACTCTATTGGTAATAGTTTTGATAGAGTTAGGAAATTGAAAGATTATTGTCCCACAGGATGGGGGCTCTGGGGCTTGGGTAACCCAGCTTGTATTCGCAATAATGATTTGTTTGATGACTTGAATGAGCAAGTATTTCAGGAAGCAACTAGCAAGTTGTAGTCCCGAGCATAACAAGGTGTCGGACTTGGCCCCAGCTGCGTTCCACCAGCATATGTTCGCTTCGCTCACATTAACATATGCTGGTTCCACTCCACTGGACCAGTTGACGAGGCGTTAGGTGGAAACTATGAATAGATCAGAGATTCTTAATTCCATAAGTTGGAAAGAGGAAGAAGAATGGTTTGGGACTGCTCAAGTCGTGGTTCCGGTACTTGGAGGTAAAATAGAGATTCAGTTCCTGGTCGAAAATGAGAGAGATATTTCAGATAGATCTGTAAGAATTGTTAATGAATTGCTTCAACTTGACGAGAGCCATTTAATCAAGATTAAGCATTTTCTTTGGGAAGATTGCAAATTGTACTGTGAAGCTACAGGCTATGGTTTTGATGTGAGCGAAGGCAAAAATGAGACTGAAGTAAATCACCGGGAGTTTGGTGTATTTAACGAAACTGACGCTTATCGCACAAGTAATCTTTTATATGTGATGATCTGTGAGGAAGACGAAAAGTTTGAAGGAAACTATGCTCGTCTTACGTTTGACAACGAATGGAATGGAAATTTGTGTGTTGTGGTCATGAAGGGTGGTGATATTGTGGGATATGGTGATGATGGTTTATACATTGGGGAGTTCGAAGATGTTTCCACCTAACAAACGCATCCAGCCGACCCACAACGGATCGCGGCTGATGTGAAGCGTTATAAGTAAAACTTTATGTTCGAGAAAGTAGATAGCATCTTCAATAATAAAGAACCTGAGTGATATGAGTCGGAAGATCCAACTCCGCGGGAGCAATGTCCGTGCTGCGACTATATTTCTTTAGCCGAGCGTGGCAACTATTTGATTTGTCCAATTTGCTTTTGGGAGGATGAAGGCGGATACGTTGATGAACTTGACTCGTACTCGGGCCCTAATCACATGCCCCTTAGAAATGGGAGAGCAAATTTTAAGCATATAAGTGCTTGCGACGAAAAGATGAAAGAGAATGTGCTCTCGGAGAGTGAAAGGAAATACTTTGAATATAAACCAAGAAACTTATAACCACTCGCTGAATAAAGACGCAAACAACTACGCGCTTATTAGCTGAGTGTTATGCATTGGAGTGAGCCATGAGTCCAGATGAAATAGTTGAAAATCTTAGGTGTTTGGGATGGCGTGAATATACTCGAACGATTCGCTTTGCAATCAAGGATAATATAGATATTGCAGAGGAGAATTTGATATACGCGATTATTGAAATACCTGAACACTATAAGATCTCGTCATTGGCTCGTTACTCTAATGCTGTAAGGCCTATTACAAAGTGTTCTTACGAGAGTATAAAGCAAGCAATTATTCAAGAGGAATGTGTGGAGTCTTACAAGGAGCATTTACTTCAAGAGTTAGCGAACGCTAAGGTAGTTGAATAAAAAATAATAAAGCAGTATAACAATAAATGGTCCTATCAGTGTATGGGGAAATGCATACCTAATCCTAATTACCATCCTTCCTAAGTCATGCTATGCTGTATATATATACAGTTAAATGCTTGATTTCACAGGAGGCCTCCATGGCACGAAACAAAGTGCAGTTTCAAAAAGGCTACAGTCTGGGCGAATTCTTTCAAGCCTATGGTACTGAAGGGCAGTGTTTCGATGCGTTATTCCAGTGGCGATGGCCCAACGGCTTTCAATGCCCGTTTTGTGCCCATGATCAGTATTGCAAGTTGACTCAGCGCCAACTGCTGCAATGCAATCGGTGTCGTCGGCAAACCTCCATTACTGCCGGAACTATTTTACAGTCCACTAAGCTGCCTCTGACGCTCTGGTTTCAAGCTATGTACCTGATCACTCAGGACAAAAAAGGGCTTTCCGCAATGAGGCTTCATCGGCAGTTGGGCATATCCTACAACGCCGCCTGGCGCCTGAAGCATAAGCTCATGCAAGTCATGATGGAACGCGATGATGATCGGAAGCTGGCGGGCTTTATCGAAGTGGATGATGCCTATCTGGGCGGTGAACGAGCCGGCGGCAAGCGAGGGCGTGGCGCCGATGCAAAGACGCCTTTCGTCGCAGCCGTGGAGACCACGAGTGAAGGCCATCCGACACGCATTCGGTTATCGGTCGTCAAGGGCTTTAAAACCCAGGAGATCTTGAATTGGAGCCAAAAATATCTGGAGGTTGGCAGTACCGTGATCTCGGATGGCTTGGCCTGTTTCAATGCCGTGTCGGAAATCGGCTGTGCGCATGACCGGATTGTCTGTGGCGGCGGACGAGCCTCCGTGGAAGAGCCGGAGTTTTACTGGGTAAATACGGTATTAGGTAACTTGAAGACTTCGTTGCGCAGCACCTACCACGCGGTGCGATCCAAATACGCGCAACGCTATTTATCGGAATTCCAGTATCGATTTAATCGCCGATTTGATCTACGCATCCTAATACCCCGCTTGGCTTATGCGGCTGTCAGGACGCCGCCAATGCCAGAAAAGCTTCTGAAGATCGGCTTAGGTTGAGTGGTAATTAGGAATGCATAAGTATCTAAATAAAATTAATCTTATACTCCTGTCCAAATTTTGACAGGACATCGGTGACTGACTCCTTCAGTCTCTCAAACGTCTCATGCGAACCTAGCGGCAGCCAGTTGTACTTCACCTTTCGCCACAAGATCTCTATCAGGTTTAGCTCCGGTGAATATTTCGGAAAATAGATTGGCCATATGCTTTTGTCCATCCAATCCCACCTGTGCCGACGAAACTCTGCAGATCGGTGCACGGAGGCGTTGTCCAGGAGCACCACAGCATTCTTTAGTGGATCTTTACTCTCCGCCAGTTTATTAAAAAGCGCCACCACTTGTGCGGAATCCACCCGTTCCTCGGTTGTATGGAAAATCAGCTTCTGGCGGCGGTTCATAAACCCCAGAACGTTCAGCCTCTTGCTGTGCGAGTAAGATTTCAGCCGCGTCGACTGGCCCACGGGACTCCAGCCATAAGGCAGGTTGGAACGCTGGCTGAAGCCTGATTCATCAAAGTAGTAAAGGTCGATTTCGCCCGCATCCTCCCATGATTGAAGCTCTTTCGCAAAGCCTTGAAACTGGTGGAAAGCGTCTTCATCTCGCAGAGCGCGCAGCGAAAATCGAAATCGAAATAGTGTTGCGGTGGAAGTCGATAATCTCGGCAATGTTATCGATTTTATACCCTTTATTACTCAGCAATATGGCGTGACAGCGAATACGGAAGCGGGAATTCGGGCTGTAACGGAATCCATCAGTTAGTGTTTTGATTTCGGCAGGTTTAAGATGATTGACGTACTTCACGGTGCAAAATATGATCAGCTCGGGTGGTCGTAAGTAGCCTATTTTATTAGGAAATTTATATTTTTCTACTTAGCAGTAGATAGAGTGTAATTCTCCTGATTCTTTCGGTTACACTAACGTCTTGATAAATCCTGCCTTGTCCTATAAAAATGAGTGGTGTTGAGAAGAATGATGATGTGCAAAATGAATTTTGCATTTTTAATTATATACGTCTTTTTGTCATGCTATAGCTTTAATTATGTTGAGTGAGAAATGGTTGACTGATTGTTTATTTAGTCGTAATCCAAATCTGAAATTGAGTAGCGGTACGAGGTTAGCTTTTCTATTTCTTCCGAACGAAATCCACTGAATACGATAGACTCCGAGAGCCGCGCTAGCATGGCGAACGCGTTCACATCATTTTCACTGTCACTATGTATTTCCCACTGATCTTCCTCATAGCGAATAAGCGCGGAGACGTCAGCTAACTCCAGGCGGTTTTCTAAGAGAGCGTTCTTTACCTTGCTCATAATGACTTCAAGGTTGGGGAGAGATTCCTCAGCTGAAATTATAGGTACGTAGGCTTCCGCGAAATAGAACTCACAGCCGTCTATATCAATGGAGCATCCTGATAAAGGTCTGCTTTTTGTGAATGCGATCCAAATATTAGTCATACTTTTCGTCGACGTCTTAATGATGTGATTTTAGAAACGGTTTAGTTTAAGAAAAGTTAAGATATTTAAAATAACTGCTTTTTACAATCCGGGGTACATGTATCTAATATGTCGTTTAATTGAGCTGATTATGAATTGTGCTAATTCTTTTGTGAGTTAACACAACAAAATGACATGGTTAGATGTCTTTGTATGAAATGGCTTCAGCTTTAGGAGTGCAGCCCGTTGTTTTTTGTCAGACTCATGAAGCGTTGTTCATCACCCATTCAGCTCTAACCCACTACACTTAATTAACCAATGTTAATAGCCTATCCTGCGTTCGCGGTGGACGGGGCTTTGCGCCTCGGCGTATAAATAGGCCTAGTCCCCCTCGACCAGACAGTTGCCCGGAAGTCAGATGTTAAAGAAAGTCCTACCGCTAGCGGTGTTAGCCTTATTTGTCGGCGTCGCCTATCTCGCCACTGAGTTCAAACCTCAGGCGAAGCCTCAAAAGGAGCACCCGCAGCCCGCTATCAGCGTTGAAACCCAAACGCTGCAAACCGAAGTGTTTCCTGTGCGAATCTCCACCTTTGGCATTGTGCAGCCGCGTACGCAAAGCGCCATCGTGGCGCAGGTATCCGGGCAGGTGATGGACGTGTCGCCGAATTTGCGGGATGGCGGATTCTTCGCCAAAGGCGAGGTGCTGTTGAAAGTCGATCCTGTGGATTATCAGGTGCAGTTGCGCATCGCCGAAGGCGCGGTGACGGAAGCGAAGCTGGCGCTGGCGGAGGAAGAGGCGCGAGTGCGTCAGGCGAAGAAGGATTGGGAAAAAATCGGCGGCGTTAAAAACGCCTCGGATCTTGCGCTACGTAAACCGCAGCTGGCTGCGGCGCAGGCCCGGGTACAGACTGCTATCGCCCAGCTTACGCAGGCGCGCATCAACCTGGAGCGAACTGAAATCAAAGCGCCGTACGCCGGGCGCGTGCTCAAGAAGCAGGTGGATCTTGGCTCAGTAGTGTCGCCGCAGACCACGTTGGCGGAAATTTACGCTACGGATTATGTCGAAGTGCGCCTTCCCCTCAACAATACCGACCTGGGCTTTATCGACTTGCCAGAACAGCGCCGGGGCGGCGAGCCGCCTGGGGTGACGATTTTTAATAACCTAGCCAGCACCAAAGAAAGCTGGCGCGGAAAGATCGTGCGGACAGAGGGAGCCATTGACGCTACGACCCAGCAGCTCTACGTGGTCGCTCAAATCGATGATCCTTTCGGGCTTCAGGATGCTGAACGTTATCCATTGAAAATTGGCCAGTATGTCAGCGCGGAAATTCAGGGGCGGCGTTTGCCGGAGGCCTTGGTGATTCCTGTCTCCACTATTTATCAGGGCAGTTATGTGTATGTGGCCAAAGGGGACGTATTGCACAGGCAAAACATAGAGATTGGCTGGCAAAGCGGTAAGTCCGCCCTGATCAGCGAAGGCCTGCAGGCGGGTGAGGAGCTGATCCTGACGCCCCTGGGACAGGTCAACAGCGGCGTGCGAATCAAGCGCGCACAGAATGAACCTGAAAAAGTGGCGCGCCGCAATGCGGAAAAGACGACTGACGCAACTGCTGGAGACGTGCAGTGATCGCCTGGTTCGCCCGTAATCATGTCGCCGCCAACTTATTAATGCTGACGATCCTGGCGCTAGGGCTGGGGTCCTTGAGTCAACGTTTGCCGTTGGAGGTATTCCCCAGCGTTGAGCCTTCCAACATCTCCATTTCCGTTTCCCTTCGCGGCGCCACCCCGGAAGAAGTGGAGGAGGGCGTCAGCGTCAAAATCGAAGAGGCGGTGCAGGACCTGGAAGGCGTCGAGCAAATCGTCAGTCGTTCCTCTGAGGGCGGCGCTTCCGTCACTGTGGAAGTGGATAGCGACTATGACGCCCGTCAGCTGCTGGCGGATGTGAAAAGCCGGGTGGATTCCATCAACTCCTTCCCGGGAGATGTGGAAAAACCGGTTATCAGTCTGGCCCAGCATACCCGGGAAGTGATTACCGTCGCTATCGCCGGCCCCTATCCCGAATCCGAGATCCGCACCTTGGCGGAGCACGTGCGCGATGACATGCTGCGTCTGGAGGGCGTCACGCAAGTGGCTTTGGATGGCGTGCGCAACTACGAAATTTCTATTGAGGCGCCCAAAGCGACCCTGCAGCGCTACGGCATTACGCTGCAGACCATCGCCCAGGCCATCAGCAAGAGTTCGCTGGATATCTCAGCGGGCAATATTCAGACCGATGGCGGCGAGGTATTGATTCGCTCCAAAGGCCAGGCCTATCGCCGCGATGATTTTGAAGACATTGTGGTGCTAACCCGGCGCGACGGTAGTTTCGTTCGGGTGCGCGATCTGGCGACAGTGGTGGACGGGTTTGAGGAAGGGCGCGTGCTCACGCGCTTCAACGGTCAGCCGGCGGCGTTCGTAGATGTATTCAGGGTGGGTGACCAAAGCGCTATCGGCGTCGCCGACAAGGTCAAGGAGTATATCGAACGCAAGCAGAGCAGCCTGCCTGTCGGAGTCGAGCTGACCTATTGGCGCGACTTTTCCAAGCTGGTGAAAAAGCGTCTGCAGACCCTGACGGACAACGCGATCCAGGGCGGCATTCTGGTATTGCTGCTGCTGACTCTGTTTTTAAGGCCGTCGGTGGCGTTCTGGGTCTTTTGCGGCATTCCCATTTCTTTTATGGGAGCTTTTCTGGTGATGCCGTACTTTGGCGTCACCTTAAACATATTCACCCTGTTCGCTTTTATTCTGGTGTTGGGGATCGTGGTGGACGACGCCATCGTCACCGGGGAAAGCGTCTATACCCATCTGCGGCGAGCGGAAAACGGCCTGCAGGCGGCCATTGACGGAACCCGGGAAGTGGCGGCGCCGGTCACTTTCGGCGTATTGACCACCATGGCGGCCTTTATGCCTATCGCTTTTATCGAAGGCGTGCGCGGGCAGCTATTCGCGCAGATTGTGGTCGTGGTGCTGCCGATATTCGTGTTCTCGCTGATCGAGTCCAAACTCATATTGCCCGCTCATTTGAAGCATGTGCGCATCAACCCGGACCCTAATGCAGGGTCGCGACTGGAGCGCTGGCAACGGGCTTTCGCCGATGGTTTTGAGAGCGCGATCCTGCGTTATTACCACCCGGTATTACACTGGACCCTGCGCAATCGTTACCTGTTTTTGTCCTTCGCGGTGGGCTCTTTTATCTTGTTGAGCACGTTGGTGGCGTCCGGCTGGATCAACTTTGTGTTCTTCCCCAGGGTGCAGAGCGAGATCGCCAGGGCGTCGCTGACCATGCCTCAGGGAACGCCTTTCGAGGTGACGGACCGCTATGTCTCCAAGATGGCGGACGCCGCCTTCAAGCTCAAGGAAAAGTATCGCGATCCGCAGACCGGGGAAGATCTGATTCTGGATGTCCTGGCCACCAGCGGCGGCTCCAGCGGCTCTCATGTAGGGCGGGTGATTTTTGAAATCGTAGCGCCGGAGGAACGGGACACGGCGGTCACCAGCAACGAACTGGTTAACGAATGGCGGCGTCTGATCGGCGTGGTTCCCGGCGCTGAATCTTTGACGTTTCGGGCGGAGATCGGCCGGGTGTCCGACCCGATCGACATTCAGTTTTCCGGCAATAACTTTGAGACGCTGAAAGCGGTGGGCGATCAGGTCAAAGCGAGGCTGGCGAGCTATCCCACGGTGTTTGACATCACCGACAGCCTGTCGGACGGCAAGGAAGAGCTGCAGGTGGAACTGAAGCCTGAAGCGTATGCGCTGGGATTGAACCGTGCGGACGTCATCAATCAGATCCGGCAGGCGTTTTATGGTTATCAGGTGCAGCGCATTCAGCGCGGGCGCGACGACGTGCGCGTGATGGTGCGTTATCCGCGCTCCGACCGTCAGTCCGTCAGCGACTTGCAGAGTCTGCGTATCGCCGCATCCGACGGTCGCTTGATTCCATTGGGCGAAATCGCCGAGCTTAAACCGGGCCTGAGCCCCACTACGATTTATCGCATTGACCGTTATCGCACCATGAACGTGCGCGCGGATATCGACAAGCAGAATACCAATATGCTGGCTCTGCAGGAGGATATGACCCGTTTCCTCGACGATTTGATGCTGCAACACCCGGACATTCAGTACAGTTGGGAAGGCGAGGCGAAGGAGCAGCGGGAGTCTTTTGACAGCCTCAAGTGGGGGCTGCTGTTCGTGCTGTTTATGATCTACAGCCTGTTGGCGATTCCATTCAAGTCATACATCCAGCCGCTCATCGTGATGACGGTGATTCCCTTTGGCGCCATCGGCGCGGTGCTGGGTCACTGGATCATGGGAATAGACCTGAGCCTGACCAGCCTGCTTGGCATGCTGGCGTTGATCGGGGTGGTGGTGAACGACAGTCTGGTGCTGGTGGACTTCATCAACAAGCATCGTGATGACAAGGAAAACGGCGGCAATCTGATGACGGCGGTGTTGAGCGCGGGCGTGGCCCGATTCCGGCCGGTGATGCTCACATCCCTGACGACCTTTATCGGCCTGATGCCGTTGCTATTCGAAAAATCCACCCAGGCGCAGTTCCTGATTCCCATGGCGGTCTCGCTGGGCTTTGGTATTTTGTTCGCCACTTTCCTGACGTTGCTGCTGGTGCCCGTGAATTATGTGGTCATCGAAGATCTGAAGCGGTTGTTTCAACCTGGACGAACGCTGCGTGAGGACGCCGCCTGACAGGCGGCGTCAGTTGTTCAGCCAATCCACATCCTGGCCGAGATAATTGCGGTAAAGCTGCTGGATGGACTGGTCCTGATACATGCTTTTCAGTTCATTCTGTAGCCGCTCCACCAGCTTCGGCGGCGTACTCAGGTTGCAGCCCATCGCCCTGAGCGTGGTGAGGAAGACATGCTCCAGCTTGATGGGAAGACTGCTCTGATTGATGCTCACCGCCGCTGATACGGTGTCGCTGGCCCACAGGTTCACCCGTTTAAGCTGCAACTTGCGGATATTCAGATCATTGCTGGACGTGAGATCCACATTGAAGCCCAGTTTCTCCAGATATTCGCCGACGCCACTGCCCAGATAACTGCCGATCACCAACGGTTTGGCGTCATTCAGGGTGCGAATGTTGTAATTGTCCGTCAGGTTGGAATAGAAACCGTGTCGGGTAATGAGGATTGGGCTGACCCAGTGAAACAAAGCTTCCCGGGCCTGACTGCGCTCGATCGCCAGCACGCAGTTGTTGGGTTCCGACAAGGCGGTGACGTAAGCGCGCTTCGGCGGCAGGAACAGGACGCTATAGTCTACCTCGGCGCGTTGGAACAGCATGTTGAGAATATCAATGGCCAGTCCCGCCGGACGCTCATTGCGCAACTCCATGAAAGGCGGTTGCGCGTACGCCAGCACTTGAATTTTCTCCCCTTCGGCAAGAACGGGGACAGAGTGAATCAGCATCCAGGTTAGGCCGGCGGCCAGTAGTCGCGTCAAGGGGTTAATTCCAGACTTTGATTGACTCTTCATAGCTTAGCGTCTTTCCAGGAGGGTGTTCGTTGCGTTCCGGCTTGGGAGCTCCTGGGGCCTTCAGCCAGAACTCGCCTGAGGTCTCCGGATTAAGCCGGGGTGAGCAGGGGCCGGGTTCTTCCCGCCCCACGGTGTCCAGGCCCCGGTCCATCGCTCGGGCGAGATCCTGCATGACCTCGTCCACCGGACGGGCGCCTTCCAGAGCCAGTGAAATGTATTTCCACCAAAGGGGAGACAACTTCGCATAATTGGGAACGTTGGAGCCGGTCGGCGTCCAGTAGTTGCGGGCGTTGGAGCGATAAAACTCCACCAGTCCGCCCAGCATAGGGGCTTTCTCCGTCATGACCGACGAGTTGATGTCCGACAGGCGGATGGGCGTCAGCCCCACCAATGTTTTCTTGAGCGAAACCGTTTTCGATACCGTGAACTGAGCATAAAGCCAAGCCGCCCGCCGACGGTCTGCGGGGGTATTTTTCAGCAGCGTCCAGGAGCCCGCGTCCTGATAGCCGGACTTCATGCCTTCTTCCCAGTATGCGCCCACCGGCGAGGGCGCGATGCGCCATTTAGGCTCACCGTTGGCGTTGACGATGGGCAGACCGGGTTGGGTGGCCTGGGCGACGAAGGCGGTATACCAGAATATCTGTTGCGCAATCTGCCCCGTGCCGACCCAGCCGCCGGCTTCTGTGAAAGTCAGATTGGCCGCCTGTGGCGGCGCATATTTAAACCAGTCGACGAATTTGCGAATGGCGTAGTTCGCCGCCGGGCTGTCCAGCGCCCCGCCGCGCCGCATGCTGGCGCCCACCGGCCGGCAGCCCTCTACACGGATGCCCCATTCGTCCACAGGGGCTCCATTGGGAATGCCGCGATCCCCCATGCCCGCCATGGACAGCCAGGCGTCTGAAATGCGCCAGCCCAGAGACGGATCGGTTTTGCCGTAATCCATATGTCCCCAGACCGGGTGGCCGTCCAGTTCCTTGACGTGAACGGTGAAAAATTCAGCAATGTCCTCGTAGGCGGACCAGTTGACCGGCACACCCAGCTCATAACCATATAAGCGGCGAAAGCGCTCGCGCAGGTCGGTGCGGTTGAACCAGTCATAGCGATACCAATACAGGTTGGCGAATTGCTGGTCGGGGAGTTGATAAACCTTGCCGTCCGGGGCAGTGGTGAATTTGAGTCCGATAAAGTCCTGCAGATCCAGCGTCGGCAGTGTGACGGAGGCGCCCTCCTGCAGCATGTAGTCGGTGAGCGCGACCACCGCGCCGCTGCGATAATGGGCGCCGATCAGGTCGGAGTCGCTGATGAACGCGTCGTAAATATTGATCCCGGTTTCGATTTGAGAGAGCAGTTTGCGCACAAGGTCGTCTTCCCCCGTGATTTCATGCACGACGCGAATGCCGGTGATGTCTTCAAAAGCTTTGGAGAGAATATTGGCTTCATACCAGTGGGTGTCGATCGTCTCTGATACTACGTAGATGGTCATGCCCCGAAAAGGCTCCGCCGCCTTATGAAACCAGTGCAACTCGGCGGCCTGCTCTTTGCGGCTGAGAGTGGAAACGGAAAATTCGCCGTCTAACCAATAGGAGACGGTTTCCTCCGAGAGCTTGGGCGCTGCGAGGGCGTCGCCGCACAACGCGAGACAGAGCACTCCAGAGGCGAGGATTTTGGGCGCTACGGATGCGCTGCGACAGCGTAAGTTGGAAAGCACCGGAAGTGAACGCTCGCTTGTCATTGGGGGTTATTATTGTCGCTCTAATACAACAATCTAGCCCAATATGCCGCTTTCATCCATGATCTGGATCGGAAAAGCGGTTGAAAGTCGTTAAATTACAGCGGCTAAGCAGGTTACCTTGAGCGGCGCAGCGAGAGACGCATTTCGTTCAACAGGTGACTTCGAAGTGCGCTTCCCAACCCCAGGTTGAGGTCCGGTTGACGGCGATTGGACAGATGCAGGATCTGCTGGTAATACCAGGCCGCCTGAGCCTGATTGTTGAGCGCCCTTACCAATTTGGAGGGACTTTGCGGTCCCCAATAACCGGCCAGCGCCAGCTCTTTCTCCGTCGGGTGCGTCCGGGCGATAGCGCCGGCGAACAACTTGCGGGGGAAGTCCGGGTCCGTGCAGAAGGGACGGGCGACGCCGATCATCTGCGTCGCGCCCGCGGCGATGGCGTCATTCATGCCGGGACGACTACGGAAACCGCCTGTGACCATCAGCGGCGTCGTCACCGCTTTGGCGACTGCTTCTGCGTATTCCAGAAAAAACGCCTCCCGGCGCCACGCACCTGCGGGGCGTTTGTCGCTTTCCGTCGCCAGAAAAGCTGGATTTTCATAGGCTCCGCCTGACAATTCCAGTAAGTCCACGCCGGCCTGTTGCAGCCAGCGCGCGACCTCTACGCACTCATCAATAGCGAAGCCGCCTTGCTGGAAGTCGGCGGAATTCAGCTTCACCGCGACAGGGAAGTCCGCGCCGACGCGGGCTCTGACTTCCTCCACGGTCGCTAACAGAAAGCGGGCGCGATTCTCCAGCGACCCGCCCCACTCATCCTTGCGTTGGTTGGTCAGGGGCGATAAAAACTGGCTGCCCAGGTAGCCATGGGCGCTGTGTATTTGCACGCCGGTGAAGCCGGCTTCTCGCGCCAGCGCGGCGCTGACGCCGAAGCGGCGGATAATGGCGTTGATCTCGCTGCCCGGCAGGATGCGGGGCATGGCGAAATTGCCCGCCATGCGCAATTGCACCGCGGATGGCGCGACCGGCTTGCTATTGCTGAATCGAGAGCATTGCCGCCCCGGATGATTGAGCTGCATCCACAGGTGAACGTCGCATTCGGTGACGACCTCCGCCCACAGGCGAAAACGGGAAAGAGCCTCCGCGTTCTCCAGCACTACGTTGCCGCTGCGCTCCAGATAGCGGCGATCCACCATGACGTTGCCGGTGATCAGGAGTCCGGCTCCGCCTTCCGCCCAGCGCTGATAGAGCTGATTGAGCTGCGGCGTCGGGAGATCATCGCCGTCCGCCAGCCCCTCGGTCATCGCTGATTTGGCGATACGGTTGGGAATGACGGCGCCGCAGGGCAATGTCAGCGGCGATGCGATATTCGCAGCGACGATGGGCGCGGGTGTTGAAGCGATGGCGAGGGACATGAATGACTCCTGACAACCTGATCTGAATTCGAAATGCCGCCATGGCTATGGGAATGAGTGTCGGCGGCATGGAGTTTATAACCGCAAACGCGTCCTGACGCCAGTACCCGCAGGCTTGTGTGGAGGAGAATCAGGCGTCGTTGTTGCCGGCGCCTTCCGGCATTTCGTTGTTGGCGACCGGGCGTCGGTTGGAGCGTTTGTCGTCCCAGCTAAGGTCTTTGGGGTCGTACCAGCCGATGCTGTGCAGCACGGCCTGACGGGTATGTTCGGAGAGGGTGTCCCAAAGCGCCTGAAAATTTTCCAGTCCGCGCTCACGGCGGGCGGCGACTTTGCTGTTTAACTCGGAAGTGATGGTGGGAAGACGCAGCGCGTCGCCCAATTGCCCGGGCCTGACGATCACCTGGCCCCACACTTTTTTCTTGTGGGTGCGTGCGGCCAGCACTTGTTTCAGTGCGTCGGCGGCGAGGCGGGCGCTGATAATATCGAAGTCTTCGCTGAGCATAACAATCGTATTGGCGAGCAATAAAAGATCGCAGTATCGCAAAACGTATAATTTTAGCACGCTTCCTCAGGGATTGCGTCAGTGGGTGAGCATCTATAAATTGTCATATTTCAGTCATATGACACTGTTAGGTTGACGTGGTTTGCTGACCTGAATCGGCGACGGGGTCTTTTGTCCCGCGCTTTACTGGGAAATAAGGAAAGATCATGAAGAAAGTATTTAAGAGAGCATCCCTGACGTTATTAATCGGCGCTTTGGCAAGTAGTGTCGCCAATGCTGAAACTTTACGATTGCTGACCTGGGGCGGTTATGCTCCGGATGAAGTGGTGGCGCAGTTCGAGAAGGAAACCGGCATCGACGTGGAAGTCACCAAATCCAACAACGAAGATATGATCTCCAAACTGCGCGCCACCGGCGGCTCCGGGTTCGATCTGGCGCAGCCGAGCCAGGATCGCGTCACCAGCGCCCAGGCGGATTTCAACATCTACAAACCCATCGACCTGTCTAAAATCGACGCTGACAAATTCATTCCCTCCATGCTGGAAGCGACCCGCAAGAACACGCAGCTGGACGGCAAAGTGTACGGCGTTCCTCACGTGTGGGGCACCAGCGGTCTGATCGTCAACCGTAAAAGCGCGCCTGCTGTGGCGGACTACACCGACCTGTGCGCAACGGGCCTGAACGGCGACGTATCCTACCGCTTGAAGCGTCCGACGCTGATCGGATTCGCCTTCGCGATGGGCGAGGACCCGTTCTCCGCCTACAGCGACAAGAACAAATACCAGGCCATTCTGAATAAAGTCGAAGAAAAGCTTATTTCCTGCAAAGGCGCGGTGAAAACCTACTGGAGCGGCGGCGACGATCTGCTCAACCTGATTCGCTCCGGCGAAGTCAAAGCGGCCATGGCCTGGGATTCCGGCGGCTGGAAGTTGAACAGCGAAATGCCGGACGTCACTTTTGTGGCGCCGAAATCCGGGGCGCTGGGCTGGATCGACACCTTCGCGCTGCCGCGCAAAACCAAAGCGGAAGAGGCGGCTTACAAATGGATCAACTTCGTCATGCGTCCGGACATCGCTGCGAAGATCACCGAATCCGCCGGTAACTTCACGGCGTCCAAAGGCAGTGACGAATACGTCAACGCCACCCTCAAAAAGCAGTTCCAGGAAAGCTTCTCCGCGCAAGCCGTGGATAACATCAAATGGTATCCGCCGGTGCCTCCCGGCCTGGAAGAGATGGAAGGCAAGGTTCTGGATCGGGTGAAAGCCGCGAGACTGTAATCTCCGTTACTCTGTCGTCATAACGAAACTCCCGCCACGATGCATTCGCATTGTGGCGGGCTGCTTTTTTCTGGCGCGGTCGACAATGGTAAGCCCGGTTGAAGACTCTGTCGTTGGGCGCGCCTGCCGTCGCCATGCGTCGATCAACTTCAGTGTGTAAGTACGCCTATGTCCGATCCAGTCACTACTTCTTTTGACCTTGAGTGTCGCAACGTCAGTAAGAATTTCGCTGCGTTTACCGCCGTGGACGACGTGTCCTTCCAAATCCCTCAAGGCAGCTTTTTCTCTATTCTGGGCCCTTCCGGGTGCGGCAAGACTACTTTGTTGCGCATGTTGGCGGGATTTCAACATCCGGATTCAGGGGACATCCTTATCAAGGGGCGCTCCGTTCTGGATACGCCGCCGAACAAACGGCCGGTGAATATGGTGTTCCAACACCTGGCGTTGTTCCCCAACATGACGGTGGCGGAAAACGTGGCTTATGGCTTACGCCGTAGAAAAGCGCCGCGTCATGAGATTGAATCGGCGGTGACGGATATGTTGGCGCGGGTAGGGCTGCCGGACTCGGGCGGCAAGCGTATTGAGCAGTTGTCCGGCGGACAAAAGCAGCGTATCGCCATCGCCCGTTGTCTGGTGCTGAAGCCGGATGTTTTGCTGCTGGATGAACCGCTGGGGGCGCTGGACTTGAAATTGCGTGAGCAAATGAAAGTAGAGCTGAAACACCTGCAGGAAAAGTTCGGCACCACCTTTGTCTATATCACCCACGACCAATCCGAAGCATTGGTGATGTCCGACCATATTGCGGTGATGAATAAAGGGCGATTCGAGCAAGTCGGCACGCCGCAGGAACTGTATTACCAGCCTGATACGGCCTTTGTCGCCAGCTTTGTCGGCGACAGCAACTGCTGGCGCGGAACCCTGATCAGCCGTGACTCAGAAGGCGCGGTCATTCGCACGGCGAGCGGCTTGCAGTTTCATGTGGAGGGGGCGCTGGCGAATCTGCAGCAAGGACAGGAGGCGCAGGTTTACTTGCGGCCTGAGGCGGTGAAAATCGAATTGACGTCCCCCACGTCGCATGGCGATGCAAGCCTTGGTTGCGGAGGGGAAAACCGTTTCGGCGGCGTGGTGGACGCGGTGTTGTTCGATGGCGCCCGCAGTCAGGTGCAGGTGAGCCTGGATCAATCCAGCGAGTCCATTTCCGTGGCGCTGCCGCAAACGCCCATGTTCCACAATATTGGTAAAGGCCAGCGGGTGCAGTTGTCCTGGGCGGCTGGCCAATGTAGCTGTTTTCCAGCGTAAGGGGACGCCATGAAACCCCAACACTTCAAATTCGGTCTGGCGTTGCTGCTGACGCCGATTCTGCTATGGCTGACACTGCTGATTGCGCTGCCTCATGTGGATATGGCGCTGATCTCTCTGCGTGAGCGCGTGTCCGCCGGGACCTACGCATTCAGTTGGAGCAACTATACCGCCTTCTTCACGGAGCCCCTGTATTGGCGCACTTTCGCGCGCACGGCGGTGATGTCGATCATGGCGACCGCGTTGACGTTGCTTATCGCATTTCCGATTTCGTTTTACATCGCCAAGGTGGCGCGGGGCAGACTGCGGCCATTGCTGTTTCTGTTGTGTCTGGTGCCGTTCTGGGTCAGTGAGCTGGTGCGGACCTACGGTTGGATGATCCTGTTGCGGGAAACCGGCGTGCTCAGCTCCCTGCTGCAATGGCTGGGCTGGGTGGACGGCCCGGTGGAGATGTTGTATCAGGACGCCACCATCATGGTGGGACTGGTGTATACCTCCATGCTGTTTATGGTGGTGCCGCTGGTGTCGACTTTGGATAGCCTCGACGACAGCCTGATTGAAGCGGCTTATGACCTGGGCGCGGGGCACTGGCGGGTCATGCGCGATGTGGTGATTCCCCATGCGGCGCCCGGCATCGTCAGCGGTTGCATCGTAGTGTTTATGCTGACGCTGGGTAATTACCTGACCCCGACTTTGCTGGGCGGCAAAGACAGTCTCTGGTTCACCGAACAGATCTACACCCAGTTCATTACCCGTTTCAATTGGGAGCAAGGTTCCGCTTTTGGAATATTGCTGCTGATCCTGTCTTCGTTGATTGTCTGGATTGGGTTGCGCCTGTCGCGCCAGTCATTCACCAAAGTGATGAGCTAAGGAGTTTTTCATGCTGGCTTCAATCCCATCCAGCCGTTACTTCCGCGGCGCTTATCACGCCTATGTGGCGGCGTTCTTTGTTTATCTGGCGGCGCCGCTAACCGTGGTGGCGGTGTTTGCGTTCAATGACTCTCTGTTTCCGGCGATGCCCTGGAAAGGCGCAACCCTGGGCTGGTTTCTGGGAGAAAAATCGCCCCAGCTTGGTATCTTTCATGACACCGAATTGCTGGAGAGTATTCTGGTGAGTTTGCAGGTGGCGGTGTGCACCACGGTAGTCAGTCTGGCGCTGGCCACCTGCAACGCGTTTCTGTTTGAGCGCCATGACTTTCCCGGCAAAAATCTGCTGTATGTGCTGATGCTGACGCCCCTGGTGATCCCCGGTGTGATTCTGGGGGTGTCAGTCCTGGTGTTCAGCAGCAGCATCGCCAACTGGGTGGAGGAAACTTTCTCCTATGATCTGGAAGTGCTGCGGCCAGGACTGGTCCTGGTAGTGATCGGGCAGTTTGCATTTATCACCACTATCGCCACTCTGGTGATTTCAGCGCGGCTGCGCAAGTTCGACGTCAGCCTGGAGGAGGCGGCGCTGAATCTGGGAGCGTCGCACTTTGACGTATTGCGCACCATTACGCTGCCGTTCCTGAAGCCGGCGCTGGTCGGCGCCGGCATCGTCAGTTTTCTGATGTCCTTCGAAAACTTCAACACCACGTTGATGCTGGTGGGATCGGACGCGCCTTTGACCATCGCCATGTTCGACCGTTTGCGGGAAGGTTCAACGCCGGTGCTGAACGCGGTGTCTCTGTTGTTGATGGCGGGGTCCGGCGGACTGGCTGCGTTGTCGATCTTCGTGCGGCGTAAGGAAAACTAGTCGGCGGCTGACGGCGGAGAAGTGAATATAAGGGGAAAACCAGTTTCCCCTTGGCGGGGTGGCTAATGTCGCCACCGGGAATGTAAAAGGCGTAAAAAAAGGCTGCAAAGGCAGCCTGAATGTCGCTCTAAAACTTGGTGATCGCTGTTTAAGGAAGCCGAATGTTTACAGAGCCTTCTTCTCAGTGGCCGAACCGCGTGGAAATCCTTTCCGGCCACTGTTGGAATCAGTGTAGAAGGGGATCGTTGCAGACAGATGACAGGTCAGGAAACCTGTTTTCTTATCAAATCCCTGAACTTGTCGTCCTTATCAGCGAAGCGGCGCGAGGCCTGTTGGTCCACTTTTTCCCATAACGCCTGCTGTGCGGCGCTCAATTCCAGACGTATCTGCTCGCGTCCGCTGACGTCTGTATCCGTGACGGCGTGCTCCAGCAGATTCAGGTCGTTGGCGTCGCCCAGGCCTTCGGTGACTTTTTTCAGGCCGTTGTGAAGGCGGCGCAGCGATTTATTCCAAACGGGCTTGATCACGCGCAGCGCGTACATCAGGTCCTTCAGCCGCTTACGCAACTCATGACGGTCTTCCGCGTCGATGCCTCCCCGAACCCGCCGAAACTCGGCTTGGCCTTGCCGATACAGGCGCGCCAGACGCATGCAGAACCAGTCGGCGTCAATGTCGCCGGACCAGGGACGCTGTTGCAACAGGTCTTTGTGTTGCAGCAACAGGCAGTTGGCTTCTTGTAGCCGCGTTTGGGTCTTTTCCTGGTCTGGCGGCGGCGCGCGCTCCGCTTCTTCCTTAATGAGCACGCCGATTTTATCGATGTCCGGGTGTGACGGCAGGGAGGCTGCGAATTCGCTCCAGACGTTGACCATGACAAAACGGTCGCGGTGTGGGGCGAGAATATGGGCGGTGGAGCTCAGCGTCTGTCTCAGGTCGTCGTGGACCTCAAGGCAAACCGGCTTGAGCAGTCTTAACAGTGCGCGCAATTCCTTGATCAACTTGCGGGCGTTGTGCACCGCGGAGTCAAAGTCGAAACGGGTTCTGATCAGCTCCAGCGCCAGGTCGTTGATCAGGCTCTCCAGATAGCGCTGCAGCTCCTGCTCCAGTGGCTTGTCGAAACGCGTTTGATAACGCATAAGAGTGTGATTTCCAGAGTTAAACAAGTCATTCCTTTAGGGCGTTCCCAGAGCAACGATATCACCCCGCGTGGCGGGCTGTCTGCATGAGACTATACTTAAGGTGTTTCTTCTCAGACCATGACACCGACTAACGGGGCCGGCTACATGTCGTTGTATTTGACAAAGGCGCGTCAAGCAGTAGGGTGCGCCTTGTGCCTGATTCTGCTCAGCGGCTGGGCTGCAGCGGTGGAATATACTCTGGTGACAGGGAAGGATTCATATCCCCCTTTCAGCGGGGAAGATCTGCCTAATGGCGGTTTGGTGACGGAGATTATTCAAGCCGTCCTGGCGCGCAGCGGCGTGGGCGTCAAGATCGAATATCTGCCCTGGAACCGGGGGTTTCGTCTGGCGGAGGCGGGAGACGTGCTGGGTACATTTCCCTATGTCAAAGACCGCGATCGCTTGGACGCCTTTCACTTTTCTTCGCCTTTGTATGTGACGGTGGAGCTGTTCTTCGTTCGTCGCGACGAGGATATCAAGTATGCGAGCGATGAAGATCTTGCCGGGCTGGTGCTATGCCGTCCATTGGGTTATAGCCTGGAGAGCGTACAACCGTTGCTGGATAAGGGCGTCGTCAAGCTTTGGACTCCCAATGACCTGGAAACCTGCTTCCAGCTGCTGGAAAGCAAACGCGTGCATCTGGTGCCGATTGGGGTGAGAGTAGGGCGCTCGACCACCGAGCGTCTGTTCGGAGACTCTGAACATTTCCGGGTACTCTCCAAACCCTTACAGGTCAACGGTTTACACCTCATCATTTCCCGCCGTCGC
This sequence comes from Hahella chejuensis KCTC 2396, assembly GCF_000012985.1. NCBI lineage: Bacteria > Pseudomonadati > Pseudomonadota > Gammaproteobacteria > Oceanospirillales > Hahellaceae > Hahella > Hahella chejuensis. The sequence continues at coordinate 1,474,299 of NC_007645.1, forward strand.
GCGGACGCGAAAACCATTATGACGGACTTCAATAAAACGCTGTCGGAGATGTGGAAGGAAGGGGTGATCAGAAAGATTTACGACAAGCACCACACGCAGATGCCGACGGATGAACTGTTAAAAGCGGCGCCTTAGGCGCCGCGTGTCAGAATGGCTAGCGACAATCCGCGCAGAGCAACACACCCTTCTGTCCTGGAGAAGGCAATTCAATCTCGCTGTCAGAAGAACTCATGGATAAGTATCCGCCTCTGGCGTTGGAAATACCTTTCGGCCAGGAGTAGGTCAGGTCGACGGCGCAAGCGCCGCCGGGAGGCAACTGCATGGCGTACTGGCCGTTACTGGCGTTGCTGATGCAAGTAGACGACAGGCCGTAGGTCCCCCAGCTTCTTTTAGCGACAATCTCATCCACATAGAGGAGTTGCAGTGCGAGGTTGGCGTTCTTGCCGCCCTGGTTGGCGAACGTCAGCGTGCGGCTGCATTTCTTACCGGGGTTGCATCCGTCCAGCATGATTTCACCCACACCGGCGCTGTTTACGTCCAACCCCTCAACCGTTACTTTTGAACTAAGGGTCGGTTTGAACTCAGGGCTGAAGAACGTCAGATTGCTGGCGCGATCCCGGGTTCTGATGCGGACTTTGTAGGTCGCATCCGGCTTCCAGGTCCAGTTCGCGGCGAACACAAGCGAGTTGGTTCCACTCTTCTGAGCGTAGTTGGGCGTAAGATTGGTTACCAGAGTATTACCCTGGTATAAATCCAGGCTCACCTGACTGCTCTCGCCAGTCCAACGCCAGATGACGCTCAGCTTTTCCCCGGAAGAGACGGGAGGGACGATCAGCATTTCCGGCTTTTTCAGCTCAAAAGCTGGGCTCAGGCTCTTTTTACCTGGGTTCAGGTTGTCGCTGACGCGGATTTTGTACTCGCCCACCTGGTTGTAGGTCGCGTTCCAAACCAGGGAGTTGACGCCGTCGTTAAGCCCGCCACTGGATGTGATCGTCTTGATTTTGGCTTCATTGCTGGCTTTGACCAGATCTACGGAAGCGTAGCTGCCTGCGTCAAAGCACTCGGCGCGCCAGCTGATTGGCAGCTTTTGCCCAACGAAAGCCGGATTCGCCGCACTGACGTCACTGATGCTAGTGGGGCAGGGCGGTTCTCTGTCCCAGGTGGCGGTAATGTCGTAGGCGACGCCATTGAGCACGTCCAACTGGCCGGAATATTCCGAGTTGGTGGAACGGTCCGCAGTGACAGAAGTGGCGTTTTCAACGCTGACGTACCACTCGCCATAGGTCAGGTTGTCGATCTGCAGCGTCTTGTAGTTCCCGGCGTCAGTGAGCGCCACATCGGCGTTACTGGCGAAGGCGGGCTCGCCTTTTTTCAGATACAGGTTAAAGTCGTAGCCATACTCGCCGTTCAGCTCGATGGTCAGGTACTTCTTGCGCGGATCTTCAACGTTGATCTTGAAGTGGTGATACTGCTTGTCGCCGATCTTGATATGGCTGGCGTCGTAGTGCCCGGTGTTCTCATCCATATAGCGAGTGCGCCCGTTTTCCAAATCGCCTTTGATGCGCACCTGGGGCGTATAGCTCCCGTCCAGACTGCCTTTGATCGCCAGCGCGTACATGGCTTTCGTCAACTCCTCGGCTTCTTCCTGGTGGCTAAGCTCAGGATGTCGACCGCTCAGCACTAAGGTTCCGCTATGAGGATTATTGGGATCGCGCCAGCTCCAGACCGCTGGATATTGGTTTGTCCACCCCAGTATCTCGACGCCTTCAGGATACTGGTTGGACTGTGATTTGAATATGTAACCACCGCCTAAGCTCATAATATTGGGAACTTCTCTATACCCGAGCGCATCGGCAATGGTGTCCGTCAGGTACACTGTCTCGGAGGAGTCCGGCAGGGGCAGGCTTTGACCGGGATATAACTTCAAGCTGCTAGCGTCGTCATCCGCTAGGCCGGCTCCAGCACAAAAGCCTGTATATCCGCCACCATTTTGTATGAACTGCTGGATATTCTGGGCGCCGGTGCGTAGAACGGGACTGGTGGAGCCTTTCAGGAGTCTGGCGTGAACGCTACCGCCACTCGGCTTTGTTGGTGTCCTTAAAAATGAAGCCGCGCCGATATTCAACATACGATAACGGGGCGCGCCATCGGGATACAGAAGACGACCATTAAGATCGATATCCGAGCCAATGAACTTCTCTACGAAGGCTTGTCTGTCTTCCTCGTCCACTTCACCGGTCAAGATGTCGTAGGCGCGATAACTCAACGTCTCATAGGACAGACCAAGGGACTCAAAGTGTCTGGCAGGCGAGGCGGAAATGCCGGGGCCGCCGTCGATCAGGACGTCTTTATAAAAGCCCTCTCCCGCCGGAATGGGGATATTGGTCAATTGGTCTGCGTTGGCCTGACTGGCGAGGAGCAGGGAGGAAACGAGTATTTTCAGCGGTAGTCCAACCGCGTTTTTATAAGAGCGTGCTTGCATAATGATTCCCTAAATTAAGCAATGAAGATATCAACCGTCGATGTCTTAGCAGGCTGGCGCCGGTACGTGAGAGATCTCTCGATTGGGTTTCAGCGCTTTCAATGATAGGGAGGGCGAGAGCGGCGGGATTGTAAAAATATGACGTTAGTTACAGGTCGGTGATCATAGAGCAGGAAAGGCGGGTTTAAGGCCCGCCGATACGGAGTGTTCAAAAGAGTGATGCGAAAGAGGACTATTAGAGCGCCAGTAATCCCTGTTTGCTCAACCAATCACGCACCGCGAGGCCGGCGCCGAAGTTCCAGGGTTTGAGTTTTTCCGGCGGGATGCGTTTGTATTCGGCGAGTTCGTCGCCCAGTTGAATATCCCCATTACAGCGGACATGGAACGCCAGGATCAGTTGGTTCTGCTCATGGAACGCGTAATAGCCGATAAAAGTGGCGCTTTCACCGGTCAAGCCAAGTTCTTCGGAGACTTCACGCAGGGCGCAGCGTTCAGGCGATTCCCCTGACTCCAGAAAACCGGTTTGGATGGACAGCATGCCTTGCGGCCAGGTTTTATTACGGGCGAGGATGATGTCGCCCTCATGCTCCACCAACATCGCTACGACCGGCGTCGGGTTGTCCCAGTGCACAAAGTCGCAGCCATCGGAAGCGCAGCAGCGCCGCGCTTTACCGTCTATTTGACGGGTAGTGAGGTTGTCGCCGCAGAGAGGACAGAAATGGAAGTTCATGGCCGCCGGCTCCAGGCTGAACGGTCGGCGGCGTCAGTCATGAGAGTCACCCTCCTCTTCCTCGCCATGTTGCGGGCAGCTGAAGCTGCGCAACGTTACCTCTCCATCCACGGAATGGAGATGGATATCGAAGCCCCACAGGCGGTGGACGTGACGCAGTACTTCATATACGTCTTTTTCGTACAGAGGGACGCGATCAAAGGGCGTATGCCGCAGCGTCAACGAACGATCGCCGCGTACGTCCACGTCCCATACCTGAATATTCGGGTCGCGATAGCTCAGGTTGTACTGTCGCGCCAATTGCTCGCGCACGGCGCGATAGCCGTTGTCGTCATGAATGGCGGTGACGTGGTACTCGCTGTCCATCTCGTCGTCCAGAATATTGAAGAACTTGAAGTCGCGAATCACTTTCGGCGACAGGAACTGCAGGATGAAACTCTCATCCTTGAAGTTGCGCATGGCGAAGTGCAGCGTCTCCAGCCAGTCTGAGCCGGCGATATCCGGGAACCAGGCTTTGTCCTCCTCGGTGGGCTCCTGACAGATGCGTTTGATGTCCTGGAACATGGCGAAGCCCAGCGCATAGGGGTTGAGGCCGCTGTACCAGGGGCTGTCGAAAGGCGGCTGATACACGACGGAAGTGTGGCTTTGCAGGAATTCCAGCATGAAGCCGTCGGTGACCAGCCCTTTGTCGTACAGGGTATTAAGCAGGGTGTAGTGCCAGAAGGTGGCCCAGCCCTCGTTCATGACCTGCGTTTGGCGTTGGGGATAGAAATACTGCGCGATCTTGCGCACGATGCGCACGATTTCCCGCTGCCAGGGCTCCAGCAGGGGCGCGTTTTTCTCAATGAAATAAAGAATGTTTTCCTGTGGCTCCGAGGGAAAACGGCGTTTCTTTTGGGCTTCTTTCTCCCCGGGTTTGGAAGGGATGGTGCGCCACAGGTCGTTGACCTGCTTCTGCATGTACTCTTCCCGATCCCGCTGCCGGCGTTCTTCTTCCGCTGCGGAAATGGGAGCAGGGCGTTTATAGCGGTCCACTCCATGGTTCATGATGGCGTGACAGGAGTCCAGAATCTGCTCCACCGCTTCGACCCCATGACGCTGTTCGCACTGGGCGATGTAGTTCTTGGCGAAGATCAGGTAGTCGATGATCGCGCTGGCGTCAGTCCAGGTGCGGAACAGGTAATTGCCCTTGAAAAAGGAGTTATGTCCGTAACAAGCGTGGGCGATAACCAGCGCCTGCATCATCACGGTGTTTTCTTCCATGAGGTAAGCGATGCAGGGGTTGGAGTTGATGACGATTTCGTAGGCCAGACCCATCTGGCCCCGTTTGTAGAGTTTCTCTGTCTGCAGAAACTGCTTGCCGAACGACCAGTGGTGATATCCCACCGGCATGCCCACGGAAGAGTAAGCGTCCATCATCTGTTCGGCGCTGATGATCTCTACCTGGTTGGGGTAGGTATCCAGCCCATACTCTTCCGCGCATTTGCGAATTTCTTCGTCATAACGGTTGATCAGCTCGAAGGTCCATTCGGAACCTTCGGATATAGGCCTGCGATCCGCAGGCGGAGCGGCGTTGGTATGTTCAATCGCTTCAGGCATAGTCCACCTGCTTTTGGAACAGCTTGCGGAATACCGGGTAAATATCGCCTACATCCATAATCTGTTGCATGGAGAAGCGTTCCCGGAAGGCTTCGGTGAGCTTTTCATACTCATGCCAGAGCATTTGGTGCTCGTGGGGCGTTATTTCGATGTAAGAATAATATTGCACATAGGGAAGGATGGACTCCGCCAGCAGTTTGCTGCAGCGGGGGGAGTCGTCGTTCCAGTTGTCGCCGTCGGAGGCTTGCGCGGCGTAGATATTCCAGTCCTCGGTAGGGTAACGCGCCTCCATAATCTCCCGCATCATCTGTAGCGCACTGGAGACGATGGTGCCGCCGGTTTCCCGGGAATAAAAGAACTCTTCTTCGTCCACTTCTTTGGCGCTGGTGTGGTGACGGATGAACACTACTTCGATCTTTTCGTAATTGCGCTTCAGGAACAGGTACAACAGGATGAAAAAGCGCTTGGCGATATCCTTGTGGGTCTGGCTCATGGAGCCGGACACGTCCATCAGGCAGAACATGACCGCCGCGGTGGCCGGTTGCGGTTGCTTGACGTGCTGGTTGTAGCGGATGTCGATCTCATCGATGAAAGGAATGCGCTGTACGCGGCCTTTCAGGCGTTTGATCTCTTCTTCCAGCGCGCGAATCTGATCTTCTTTGCTGAATACGGGGTCCGGGGTCTCCGGCGTGCGCTTCAGCGCCTCCAGTTGCTCCTCCATGTCGGAAATTTTTTTGCGGGTGTTGCCGGACAGGGCCAGACGGCGAGCGTAGGCCCCACGCATACTGCGGATGACGTTGATTTTGGCCGGGGTGCCGTGAGTGGTGTAACCGGCGCGAACGAATTTGTAGTTGGAGGTGTCTTTCAGTTGCTTCTGCACCAGATTGGGCAGGGCCAGATCCTCAAACATGAAGTCCAGAAATTCTTCCTGGGAAATCTGAAAAACAAAATCGTCGATGCCTTCGCCCTGGTTGCTGGCTTTGCCCTGACCGGAGCCGCCTCCACCGCCGCCCCCTGGCGGCCGCGGGATGCTGTCCCCGGTGACGAACTCTTTATTGCCGGGATGGGTGACGGAGCGGCGTCCTCCCTTACCGTGTCGGAACGTCGGCTCGCCGATGTCCTTGCTGGGGATGGAAATACTCTCCCCGCGGTCAATATCGGTGATGGACCTTTTATTGACCGCATCCGCCACCGCTTTCTTGATGTGCTCGCGATAGCGGCGCAGGAAGCGCTGTCTATTGATAGCGCTCTTGTTCTTGCCATTGAGTCGACGGTCGATGATGTGGGTCATACCCATAATGGACCCTCACTTTATTGCGACTTGCGAACTCGTAGATACCACTCGCAAAGTAAACGCACTTGTTTTTCAGTATAGCCACGCTCGATCATGCGCCGTACAAATTCCTGGTGTTTCTTCTGGTCCTCCTGGGACGCTTTCGGGTTGAACGAGATGACCGGCAACAGGTCTTCCGTGTTGGAGAACATTTTCTTCTCAATCACGGTGCGCAGTTTTTCATAACTGAGCCAGGACGGGTTTTTGCCGTTGTTGTTGGCCCGCGCCCGCAGGACGAAATTAACCACTTCGTTGCGGAAATCTTTCGGGTTGCTGATGCCGGCCGGTTTCTCAATTTTCTCCAGTTCGTCGTTGATGGCGGCGCGGTCAAAGATCTCGCCGGTCTCAGGGTCGCGGTATTCCTGATCCTGAATCCAGAAATCGGCGTAGGTGACGTACCGGTCGAAAATGTTCTGACCATACTCGGAGTAAGACTCCAGATAGGCGGTCTGAATTTCCTTGCCGATAAACTCCACATAGTGGGGCGCCAGAGATTCTTTGATGAAGCGCAGGTAACGGTCATGGGTTTCCTGCTGGAACTGCTCCTGTTCGATCTGCTTCTCAAGCACGTACAGCAAGTGCACCGGGTTGGCGGCCACCTCGGTAGTGTCGAAGTTGAACACCTTGGACAGTATCTTAAAGGCGAAACGGGTGGAAAGACCGTCCATGCCCTCGTCGACGCCAGCGGAGTCTTTGTACTCCTGAATCGACTTGGCTTTGGGATCGGTGTCCTTGATGTTCTGACCGTCGTACACCTTCATTTTTGAGTAAATGCTGGAGTTTTCCGGCTCTTTAATGCGGGAAAGACAGGAGAACTGCGCCAGCATGCTCAGGGTGTCGGGCGCGCAGGGCGAGCCGGCCAGGGAACTGTGCTTGAGCAGTTTCTTGTAGATTTTGACTTCTTCGGACACCCGCAGACAATAAGGCACTTTGACGATATAAATCCGGTCAAGGAACGCCTCATTGTTTTTGTTGTTGCGGAAGGTCTGCCACTCTGACTCGTTGGAGTGAGCCATAATGATGCCTTCGAACGGCACCGCGCCCATGCCTTCAGTCGTGTTGTAGTTGCCTTCCTGGGTAGCGGTCAACAACGGGTGCAATACTTTGATGGGCGCTTTGAACATCTCCACGAACTCCAGCATGCCCTGATTGGCTTTACAGAGTCCGCCGGAGAAAGAGTAGGCGTCGGGGTCGTGCTGGGGAAAATCCTCCAGCATGCGAATGTTGACCTTGCCGACCAGCGCGGAAATATCCTGGTTGTTTTCATCGCCGGGTTCGGTTTTGGAAACGGCGACCTGATTGAGGATAGACGGATACAGCTTGACCACTTTGAACTTGCTGATGTCGCCGTTGAACTCATGCAGGCGTTTCACCGCCCAGGGCGACATGATAAAGCGTAGATAACGGTTGGGAATGCCGTATTCCTCTTCCAGAATCTTGCCGTCTTCAGCCGGGTCGAACAGACCTAGCGGCGATTCAAATACGGGAGAGTCCTTGATGGCGAAGAAGGGCTGTTTCTGGAACAAGCTCTTCAGTTTCTCAGCCAGGGAGGATTTACCTCCGCCAACCGGACCCAGCAGATAGAGAATCTGTTTCTTCTCTTCCAGGCCCTGGGCGGCGTGTTTGAAAAACGACACTATCTGTTCCACGCACTCTTCCATGCCGTAGAACTCTTCAAATTCGGGGTAACGTTTGATGACTTTATTGGAGAAGATGCGGCTTAACCGTTGATCGCGGGATGTGTCGACCAGTTCCGGTTCGCCGATGGCGAGAAGCATTCTCTCTGCAGCGGACGCATAAGCGGTGCGATCCTTTTTGCAGATCTCCAAATACTCCTCCAACGTGTACTCTTCTTCCTTGCGTGAGTCGTATCGACTGGCGAATTGACTGAAGATGCTCATATAGGCCCCCTCTTGTGATGAATAGCTCGCTTAGTGGCGCTAAAACGTCGACATGATCGGTGACCGGCTATCGTGGACTGGCGGTTTCGCCTTGCTCAGACAGGGTCATCATGCGCCTTTTTGGAGCTTTATATGCGCCCCTTTCGGCTGCGTCTGGCCTGCAGACAAGTTTCCTGACATTTTTTCAGCGCGCCCGCGGGCGTCTCCGCTGAACAGATGTGAGAAAACGTTTCTGAATGCGCCCCAACACCACTTGCATGAAGTATTCCGCTTAGAATTAGCATAGTTCATGTCTATACAATTGGATAGGAATTAATTTTCTTAGTTTCATTAAAATTTTTTATATATCATTCTGTTACGTTAGGTGACACATTAATCTGATCAGGATTGCAGGGTGATTTCGCGCGCCTTTTTGTGCGCGTTAGATACCCATTTCCTCAAGTTGTGCGCCCGGATGGGGCGCGTTGGCGGAACGCTAGGAGAGTGTTGAGAAAAGCGCCCTGAAAAGCAGCCTGGCGGCAAAATGGACTTGAACAAGGGGAGCGCGGTGAATCGAAATGGCGCAGCGGACGTTCGCTGATACGACGTCCGCCACGGGGGCTTTAGGCGACTTTTTCCTCTTTTTCCATGGACTTGGGCGCGCCCATATCAAGGACTTTGATAGAGTTGGTCAGGGCTTTTCTGAGCTCTGGCGTGACTTTCTTCTCTTCCTCCAGATAGAGATACAGCACCCTTCCCAATTGTTTCAGCTGCCACTGCAACTCCTGATACATCAGGTCCATCTCCACGATTTCACGGCTGACGGTCTGAATGATCTGATTTTCGATCACATGCTGCAGCCAGCGGCCCAACGGCGCGCTCAGCATGCCGGAGCGCGTGACCAGAGTCCACAGACGGTCTATCTTCACTTTGGCGACCCGCATGCGTTTGATGTGTTCTCTCTCCGCCAGGGTTTCCCGTAGCGCATAGATGCTCTCCACCACGCCTTCCAGCATCTGCCGCTTTTCCATAAGTTGCGCCGACATGCCGCTCAGGTCGCCTGAAATCTCCTGTTGAGTAGCGGCGTGATTCACCTGACGCAGCACGGACATGAGCGCCATATGCACCTGATTGGGGAAGAAGGAACTGTCGATCTGGAAAACCGGCATCACTTCGCCGAGGTGAATCTTGTCATTGAAACGGCGCTTCTCACAGATGGCGTAGGTTGCATCCGCCATCGCCACAACCTGCCCGACGATGCACAAGCTGTCTTCGAACAAGCCTGCGGGATAGCCGCTGCCGTCGGCGCGTTCATGATGCTCTTTGACCGCTCGGCGGGTGACGTCGGGAATCTCTTTGATATAGGACAGAAACAGTTCGCCGATGAGGGTGTGACTTTGCATGGCGCGCCACTCTTCCGGCGTGTACTCGCCAGTTTTCGCAACAATTTGCGGATCAATGTGGAGCATACCGGCGTCGTGGGCCAGTCCCGCCATAAAAGCCGCTTCGCGCTCTTCATTACTTAGATTAAGGCGCGTCGCCATGGCGAAGCTTAGCCATGCGCAGAACAGGCCCTTTTGATATTCTTTCGGCAGTCGCTTACACAGAACGGTGACTTTCTGCACCAGCAGATCGTAGCCGCCATATTTCTCGCACACTTCGATGAGGCTGGCTTCCAGGCGCATGGACGAATGAATCTCCAGCAGCCCTTCAAAACGATCGAACATCTGATGGATATCCCGGTGAATTTCCTGCCCATAAAGGGCGTCGTCCACATTGACGGACACTTCAAGCGGCTTTACCAGCTTATGGTTAAGCAGTCTGCGCGCAACTTCCGGTTTGATCGCCAACCCTTTTTTAACCAGCAGCATCCCATCCTTGTTGTATATGTCCTCGGTTGCGATGACCGCATTGGTCTCGTTCACCTCCGCTAGATGATTCGTATAGTGGTCGGGTGTTGTCGGATCGTATTGATTCATTTCAGTATTCCTGCCGAAATCAGAAATTGACGTCATGCCATTAGGATGAGGCTGGAAGTGTGGGGCGCGTGTGAGATGATCGAATATTGCTCAAATATAGCTCAGTTATAGAGGGGGGATGGTGTATTTCTGCTCATATTTTGCAATCGAACGTAACTAACGTATCTAAAAAGAAAAATCCTGAAAAATCAGGAGGGAGTGGCGTATTTCGCCAGTTAAATGTCGCGTTTGGCTGTATTGGCGTATAAAAAGTGCTCTATATTTGAAAGTGGCCGAAGCGTGGTGGCGACCAAAGAGCGGCTGATCGAAAAAGTCTGTTAGCATTCTCCTTCATAACGCAAGCGCGTCGTCGGTTCGGCGCGCGCTTCATTTGGCTGATTCAAGGAGATGTGGATGACTGAGTATTTCGCCACCGTGCGCTGGCGTAGAGGCGCGCAGGATTTTGTCTCCAATCAATATAGTCGCGGGCATGAATGGGAGTTTGACGGCGGCGTTCGAGTTCCCGCTTCCGCGTCTCCGCATATTGTCCCCTTACCTTTCTCTGTAGCCGAAAACGTTGATCCTGAAGAAGCGTTCGTCGCTTCGCTCTCCAGTTGTCACATGTTGTTTTTTCTGGCGTTCGCCGCGAAGCGCAAATTCGTCGTGGACAGCTATGAAGATCCCGCCATTGGAGTTCTCGCCAAGAATGCGCAAGGCGTCATGATGATGACTCAGGTGAGGCTGCGTCCCCGCGTTGAGTTTTCCGGCTCAGTCAGGCCGACTCATGAGGAGCTGGAAGCATTGCATCATCGTGCGCATGAAAGCTGCTTTATTGCTAACTCAGTGAAAACAGAAGTCGTGGTGGAGTTAGAGGCTCAGAATTGAGAAAGCGAGCAGGGGGGCTGAATCTGGAGATAGGGTTAGAAGAGAGTAAGAGGCTGGGATAAGGAGCCAAAGCGTGCGTCAAGTAGCGCCCGGATTTAACTTATAGACGCACGCTTTGGCTGTAACTGTCGCCGCTTATTCGGCGGGAGCGGTTTCCAGATCCGCCGGCGCATCAGCCGGAGCTGCAGGATCTACAGCCATATCAGGCTGGGGTTCCGCTTCATACAATTGACCGGCTCTGGAACCGGATGCGGTGGCTTCACCGCTGTACACTACAAACTCATCGCGGCTGATTTCGCCGTTCTGATCGATATCGATCTGGGCGAATGCTTCGTTGATGCTGGAATCAGCAGCGGCTTCTTCTTTGTTGATGACGCTGTTGCGGTCAGTGTCCAGGTATGAAAACACCTGCTCTACCGCCGGACCTGCGTACTGATCGGAGCTGGTGGGCGCTTCAGTGATTTGCACTGGGGCGCTCATTTCAGTTTGAGGCTGTTGCTCCGCCACAGGTTGTTCAGTTTGAACGCTGGTTTCGTCAGAGCAAGCAGTCAGTGCTGCCAGGAATGACGCGGTTACGATTGCGAGTGCTTTATTCATACTCTAATACCTACTAAGTTGGTGTCCTTGTTTCCATTTTTAGGAGGCAGGCCCGAATGTGCGGATTCAAAGCTCCCCCCTGTTAACCTCTCCCTTCATGAGGTAGCCGGGCTACGTCGCCTCAGCGTGTTTCGTCCTAGGTATATCAAGTTCGGCGCCAGTTTTTAAAAAATGTTTAAAAACAGTAAGTTGATATGATTTGGCTCACTTTGTGAGCCGTCAAGGGGGCGCTGAAAGTCGCAGAAAAGAGACGGCAGCAGGGGCTGCACAGGCAATATTATAAATATCAATGAGTTACGTGTTGCAAAAAGGCAACGTCGGCCGGCAGAGGGTTAGCGGAAGAATTCGGCGGCCGGGGGACGTCGCCGCGCCTGGCCGCCTGTTGATGCGTTTTATTCGTCGAGAGAAATCACTGTATTGATCGCCGGACTCAGCAGCTCCAGGCTCTTGCCGTCGGGCCTGCGCGCAAGGATTCGGGTGACGGATTCTCTGGCGCCGATTCCGAAAATCAGACGCGGGCTCTGATCCGTCATCAACCCTACTGAGGATGTCGCTTGTCGGGTATAGCTGCGCACATCATCCATTTCAATAGTGACCTCCGTTCCCAGCCATTCTGGTGAGTCCGGCAGTTGCAGTGCGATGAAGTTGGCGTCGGCGTTGTTCAGAAAGGCGCGCACGGGTCCGTCCATATTTAGCCAGACAATGTCCGGGCGGCCGTCGCCGTTCAGGTCTGTGATGACAGGAGACTGGCCAAACCAGGGATTATCCAGCTCTAAAGCGTCAGCCTGGAAAAAGCCTGTGGCGTGGCCGATTTCTGTGGGCAGTTGCAAAAATGCCTTGCCCGGCAGTTTGCTGACCTTATGAATTGGCCATTTAATGTAATTCTGCGCTACCAGCAGATCTATCTCGCCATCCAGGTTGATATCTTCAAACACGCCGCCCCAGGCGAAGCCGTAACCTGTTAACTGGTACGGTTCGGTCATATCGGTGAAGCGAAAGTCTCCTTCGTTTCGCAATAGCAACCATTCGCTGTCCTGGCGCTGGTCTTCGCGCAGGTCTCCGCTGGAGAGAAACTCGGGGATGGAGTTGCCGATATTGGTGAAAAACAGGTCCTGGTCGCCGTCGCGATCAATGTCTCCCACCGCCAGGCCCATCCAGAAGCCAAACCCTGAGTGGGTGGGAACAGATTCAAAACGACCGCCGCCGAGGTTCTTGAAAATTTCCACTTCTCCCGTGTTTTGCGCTACGACCAAGTCCTGCAGGCGATCGCCGTTGAGGTCGACGAAGACGGACAGAAATGTGTTTTGCAATGAAGCGGTTCCTGATTGTTGGGTGATGTCCGTAAATTGCAGGTCGCCGTCGTTACGCAGGAGCACATTGGCGCGGGCGTGGCCGGGGTCGTTGAAGGTGGCGCTTTTGAAAGCGTTAAAAGAGATAAAGTTGCTGATATAGAGGTCGCCGTCGCCATCCTGATCGATGTCGGAAACCGTGACGGTGAAAGAGACGGTGTTGTCCGGCAGTTGTACGGGCAGCTTTTGCGCAGTGAAACGTCCGCTGTTGTTTAAATATAAATAGACGCCATCATTGCGGGCGATAATAAGATCCACCTCGCCATCTGTGTTCATGTCCATCGCTGTAGCGCCGTAGGTGGCCGTCGAAGCGGATAATCCTGTGTCCTGAATGATGTTGCGTAACTCGCCGTCTTTCAGGCTCAACAGGGCGTCTTCCTGTCCTTCGCCCCCGCCTATAAAAATCTCTTCTTTGCCATCGCCGTCGATGTCCAGCACCGCTGCGCCGCTGAAGGGGTGAACTTTTTGGGTCCAGTGGTGGACGAAATCGGTTTTAACCTCTGTAAAAGGAGAAAGCTTCAGATCGGAAGGCGCTTCCCGGACGTCTTCCAGGGAAGCGGCGCAGCCGGTCAGAAAAAAAGGTAGTGTTAAAAGGGCGCTGATAGCAGCTGATGTTTTCATGAACAGTTTCCGCATGGTTCGCATTGCATATGACTTAAAGAAAAATAGTCGATTTGACGCAGTTATCAGAGCTCAAGCGATGCCTGTCTGAAATAGCCGGCAATATGCTCGCGCGCTGTTCATAAATTCTTCCGCGCCGGTTACACTTCTTCGCGTAAAAATACCTAAAAAGATTAGAAAATATCAGCTTTGGCGCATAAAATTGCCGCCTTTTGCCGCCACCACAAAGGATGTCGATTTGAGCGCACCTGCTTCCTCCCAGTTTAATGTCATCAGCCAGGGTAAAATTCTTTCCGGTTTCGAAGAGCGTCAGGTGCGGGATAACCTTGTTGCGCGTTTGAAGCTGTCAGACGCGCAAGTCGAGCGTCTGCTGACCGGAGCGGTAGTCATCAAAAAATCGCTGTCTACGTCAGACGCCAGAAAATATCAGGCCTTATTTGGTCGTCTGGGGCTGGCGGTGACGCTGCAACCCAGCCAGCCGCCGCCGACAGCCGCCGCGCAACCTGTGCAACCCACTGCGACATCGTCAGCCAGTGGCGCCAAACCGGGCAAAGACGCCGACGCGCAGACAGACGTGCTTGCCCTGGCGAAGCAGCGTCTGCATCAACCTATTCCCAAACTACCGGTAACCACAGCTTATAAACTGGGGCTGTTTAGCGTGACCTTGTTGAGCCTGATAGCGCCTTTGATTTACATCAGCCTGACAATCTGCGCGATAGTGGGAACGGTTTGGTACGGGATCAGTATCCCGGATATTCTGGCGGTGCGTAAAACCAACGCGATGGGGACGTTGATGCTGTTCGTACCGGTTCTGCTGGGAACCGTGTTCGCCTTGTTCCTGCTGAAGCCGTTCTTTGGTCGCGACTACGAAAACCGCACCCTGGAGCTGAATCCGAAAAAGTATCGCCGCTTTTATCAGCTTGTGCAGCTACTTACCGAACGTATGGGCTTGCCGGCTCCGGTGAAAATCTACGTGGATGGCGAGGTCAATGCCCACGTCGCCCCGGAAAAAGGGCTGCTGAGCCTGTTTCAGGGACGTTTGACCCTGACCGTCGGTCTGCCGCTGTTGGCGGGCATGAACAGCCGGCAATTTATCGGCGTGTTGGGGCATGAGTTCGGGCACTTCGCGCAACGCAACGCCATGATCGCCAACTATATCGTCAACACCGCCAATGCCTGGATGGCGAGTCGCGCCTTCTATCCTGACGCCTGGGATCGACGCTTGAGCAAGTGGCGGGAGTATTCTCCCATTTTTGCGCTGGATGTGGCGCTGATCGCGGCGCAAGGCATGATTAAAGGCACGCGCCTGATTCTGAAGTACCTGTTTTTATTCAACTTGCGCGTCACTCGTTGGATGTCGCGGGAGATGGAGTATGACGCGGACCGCTATGAGAGCTGGATCGCCGGTAGCGAGACTTTCCAAAGCACGGCGGTGGCGCTGTGGAATATGTCCATGTCGCAGCAACGTAGAGATGAGATCTGGCAATCCGCCTGGAACGAAGACCGCCTCATCGACAACCTGCCGCAAACTATTGCCCAGTTGGCGGCGGAATTATCCCAGGAAGAAATCGACGCGGTGCGGGCGAAAATGGACGAGCGCCAGACCAATGTTTGGGATACGCATCCGGCGGATAACGATCGTATCGCCCATGCGGAGTCTCTTGGCTACGAAGCGATTTGGAGCGATGAGTTTCCCGCCGCTGAGTTAATGCCGGATTTTGACGCCTTGTGCAAAATCGTCACGCTGCGCATCTACAATTCAATGGGGCTGGAGAAGCCCGAGCAGTACCTGTGCTCCTTTGAGGAAATCAGGGATGTTCATTCCAAAATGAATGAGTCGGAAGAAGCCCTGAAACGTTACTTCGCCGACTTGTTCTCCATGCGCCTGATGAAGCCGTTCAATGCGACGCCGACGGAGGTTGATCTGGCTGGGGCTGTGACCGAACTGCGAGGCCAGATTCCGCGCGCGACGGCGCAAATGGAGCTGTATTGGGAAGCCTATCAGCATATGGAGGCGGCTCAGGTAGGGCTGGCCTATGTGGAGGCGGGTTATAACATCGACGCGGCTGATTTCGGCGTGAAGGCCGGCGATATCGGCTCCGTGCAACGCAGCCTGGATGATCGACGTACGGAAGTGAAACGGATGGCGGGTGAGTTAAGCCGCTGTCTGGACGCTTATGTGGCGCAACGCATGCATCTGGCGATGGCGCAGATGTCCGCGGAGGAAAAAGCGCGGGCGGAGTCGCTATACAACACTTTCCGCCAGCTGTTTTTATTGCGGGATATCTGGGACAGCCTGCCGTTATGCATGGCGGCGCTTGACGCCCTGTATCGCCAGGATGAAGAAGAACGACCCAAATTTTTTGCTCAGGCGGCGGCGCGACATGTGCAGTTGGCGAGAGAATATTTGCGTCAGTTCCATCAGATCTCCGCCAATATCGACCTGCGTTTTTCCACCAGCAAAGAACAGACTCTGGCGGAGTTCGCGGTGAATTGGGGTGTAAATCCAGAGGAAAAGCTGGATGAGCTGAACGCCGGAGCGATCTTCCAGATCAGCGACCGTTGTTTGCGGGTGATGCGTTACGCCTATCGCCGTACGATTTCCGAACTGGCGTTGCAGTGTCTGCAGGAAGAAGAAAAGCTGGGGGTTCCTCCGTTGAAAGTCGAGATTAAACCGGCGACGGCCTAGTCGTCACAAGCCCCTGACGCGCTATGTCTGCGAGCAGCGTTGCTATCAACGCATTGGGAAACTGTCTGTAGTCCAGATAGGGCGTCAGGTAAACGTTTCCCGCTCGCAGGATACGACCGTCTTCCTCTAACGCTTGAGGTGTTTGGGAGAGCGTTGAGAACCCTTCCGCGAATTGTTGTCCCCCGATAAAGTGCAAGGGAGGCTGATGGTCTGTTGGCGTCTCCAGCAGATGTTGTTGAAACAGCAACGCCGTCGCGCCGCCTTCCGTGAATAAACGCCTGTCCCGCACCGCGCGCCAGTCTTCCTCTGGAAACAACACCCCCTGCGTTATCTTGGCGAAGATGGAAAAAATTTTGCGCCAATGATTGCCCGTCTCTTTGATGATGACTTCCGTTTCTCCAGGAATGCCGCAACGATAACCCTCCATCTGCTCATACTGGGGCATGGGCGGGCGGTGAGGGGTGTAAAGAATGAGTAGGGGGCGTGAGTCGCCGATTCCTGTTGCGTGCATGGCGAAGTCTGTGAGCGTGGCGTTGTTGGTGTTGATCGAGGAGGGGAGTATAGCCTGACCGGCTGAAAATAAGCGAAAAAACGCGCACATGGCCAACCTCGGTCCAGGCCGCTGGCTTGCAAAGCCTGGCCGGAGCGACGATGTGCGCTAATTCTTCAATATGCTGGAGTTAGCATTCCGCTGTCTCGGCCGTTTTCTCAGTGGCGCGAGTCATGGTGAAGATGCCTTGGGCGTTACTGCTGTCAAAGCGCAGGTCCATGCCCTTTTCAGCGCTTTCATTGATATCGTTGCGCTGAATGAATTCAAAGAAGGAGCCGGGAACTTCATGGGTTTCGACGCCTTGATCCGTTTTGAACTGGCGTTTTACTTTGGTGGCGCGATAAGCGGTCTGCATGATGTTGGCGTTGCGCGCCACTTCAATTTCATCCTTCATCGGGCGACCCAGCTCTCGCTGCTGTGCGTCCAGTTGACGAATGTCGCCCACGCGATCGGTCGCGTGGTTGAAAGCGTTGCCTTCAGTGGAGATCCAGGCCATTTCCGCGGACTCTTCCCGTAGCGCGAGATAGTCGTGCAGGTGAGGTACGCCGTGCTGACGGTCAAAACACTGCAGCAGGTTGGGCAACAATTCCGCCGCATCCGCCAGAGGCAGAACGCCGTTTGCGGCCAGCTTCTGCAACAGTTCTGCGGAGCGAGGCGTCAATGGATCGGAAGATACGGACACCACTCTGTCGACGGCGTCCTGGAAAGATTTAGTGAATTGCTCCGGGTACAGCTCACTGACGAAGTATTGGGCGATATCGCGGGGCAGGTCCGCATGCGTGTAGACGAAGCCGCACATTTTCAGCTTGGGCAACGGATACTGCCCGGCCACGGTAAAACCGAGGGGCTCCAGGATGCGTGCAAACGCTTTGTAACCCATCGGCAGCGCCTGGTTTTCCCAGGCTACGGTGCGTAACGCGCCATGGTCGAACACGACCTTTTCTCCGGACGCCAGTTTTTCCGCCACGTATTGCTTGCCTTCCGGCACTCGCTCCAGCAGGTCGTCAAACAACATCATATTCATCGCCTGGGCGATGACGGCGCGGTTGAGCGGCTCGTCGTCATTGTGAGGCCGGGCGAAAATGGGGTGCAATTGGACGGAATCAAGCAATTGCTGAGCCTTGGCGGCGTCAGTCAGCGAAGACAACAGTTTGAAAAGCGCAGTAGTTTGCATGGTACGGCTCGTAATCCTGAAAATAATACTGACGTTCGTCTGACCGGCGTGCGTCCAGACGCCTCAGGCGTTCTGGAAGAAAAGGAGGAGATCCGGCTTCGGTCGAAGTCCGGTTACAGGCGCACAGTCGGAAACAGCTTCCCGTACATCATCGGTATATATTAATCAGGCGGATAAATAGCTTCCTTCTATATTGTCCGCCACGACAGGGCCTGCGCATGTCAGGCCCTGTCTCCCGCAGCTGGCCGCCGCGCAGGCGCATCCATGCGTCTGGCTATTAACATGCCAATATCATTGTCATGTTAATAAGCGTTAAACCAATAAGGAAAATCCTGACCTGTCGAACCGCGCGTCCTGGCGCGGATGTCAAAAGGAGAGCTGCAAGCTCTCCTTTCAAGTCAACTAAGCAAAGGCTTAGTTGAGATCGAACTTGATACCTTGCGCCAACGGCAGCTCGGAAGAATAGTTCACTGTCGCGGTGGAGCGGCGCATGTACGCCTTCCAGGAGTCGGAGCCGGACTCACGGCCGCCGCCAGTCTCTTTCTCGCCACCGAATGCGCCGCCGATTTCAGCGCCGCTGGTGCCGACATTGACGTTGGCGATGCCGCAGTCGCTGCCCACTGCAGAGGTGAACAGTTCCGCTTCACGCATGTTCAGAGTGAAGATGGCGGAAGACAGGCCTTGCGGCACGTCGTTCTGACGTTCAATCGCTTCTTCCAGATCGGAATAGCGGAAGAAGTACAGGATCGGCGCGAAGGTTTCGTGAGCATTATTAGTCATCGCTTTGCCACCTTCCACGATCGCTGGGTTCACGTAGTAAGCCTGCGGGAACTCTTTTTCCAGCGCGCGTCCGCCGCCGTATACGTCGCAGCCTTTCGCTTTGGCGTCAGCCAGCGCCTGCTCCATTTGCTCGTAAGAGCGGCCGTCGATGAGCGGACCGATCAGCGTGCCGGCTTCCTGTGGGTTACCGATAGGCAGTTGCTTGTAGGCGGCTTTCAGACGGCTCAACAACTCGTCGTAAATGGAGTCGTGAGCGAAGATGCGACGAGTGGTGGTGCAGCGCTGGCCGGCTGTGCCGACGGCGCCGAACACGATGGCGCGAGTGGCCATGTCCAGATCAGCGGATTCCGCAACGATGATGGCGTTGTTGCCGCCCAGCTCCAGGATGGATTTACCGAAACGAGCCGCGACGCGTTGGCCAACCACGCGACCCATGGCGCAGCTGCCGGTGGCGCTGATCAATGGTACGCGTTTGTCGTCAACCAGTTGCTCGCCGACTTCACGTTCGCCGATGATGACGCTAGACAAGCCTTCCGGCGCGTTACCGAAGCGGGCGATGGCTTTATCCAGCAGATGCTGACAGGCCAGGGCGCACAGAGGCGTTTTCTCGGAAGGTTTCCAGATCACAGGATCGCCGCAAACCAGCGCCAGTGCGCTGTTCCATGCCCAAACCGCCATAGGGAAGTTGAACGCGGAAATAACGCCGACCGGACCCATTGGGTGCCAGGATTCGCGTAGTGCGTGATTGGGGCGCTCGGAGGCGATAGTCAGGCCGTACAATTGACGGGACAGACCCACCGCGAAATCGCAGATGTCGATCATTTCCTGTACTTCGCCTTGGCCTTCAGAAATGATCTTGCCGCATTCCAGCGTGATCAAGGCGCCCAGGGTTTCTTTGTGCTTGCGCAGTTCTTCGCCGTAAATACGCACCAGCTCGCCACGCTGAGGGGCGGGCAGGCGACGCCAGGCTTTGAAGGCGTCCGCGGCGGCGGCGATTTTCTTTTCTACGTCGTCTTTGCTGTCCAGTTTCAGGTTAGCGATTACTTTGCCGTCAACCGGGGAACTGATTTTGTAGTCCCCTGAAGCAAGAATGCCCTGGTCCATGTCCAGGGCTGAAAAAATCTCTTGGATATTCATAGCGGTCCTCCCGTAAAGAGTCGTAAGTGCGTTTAGTTGTCCTTGTAGCGAACGCCTGGTTCGCTACTTACCCTGATGCCGGGGCGCGGGGTCGCCGCGCCCATTTTTGATCAGGCTACGCGACGCACTGAAGCCGAAGGATGTTTTCCGTCGTCTTCCATATAGTTGCGGCCGAAACGGTTGTTTATAAAGTCTTCGAAGCGAATATCTTCCTGACGTACGAAGCCTTGGTTCGGCAGTTTGCCTTCCGCCAACAGGTCCAACGCAGCGCAGATGCCGGACGCGGTGGTGATCTGGATGGCGCTGCGCAGTTTACCGTTGATTTCACGGCTGTAAATCTTACGAGCGAAGGTTTCCTGCAGGAACAGGCCATTCTTCACGCCGCTGACGTTGGCGAATACCAATACAACGTCTTGCATGGTGACAGGGATGGCGGATTCCATGATTTCTTTCAGCAGGTCGCGACGCTCGCCCAGACGCAGATCGTTCAGCAACAGCTTCATGACGTCGCGGTGGCCAGGATAGCGCACTGTGCGGTAGTTCAGGTTGGACACTTTACCTTCCAGAGTTTCGCACAGCGTGCCCAGGCCGCCGGAAGTGTTGAAGGCTTCGTAGTCGTCACCGTCCAGAGAGAAATGCTCCAGCTCTTCCATCGGCGGCACTTCGCGCAGCTGGCCGTTAACGATGGCTTCACATGGATTCAGGTATTCGTTGATCAGCCCGTCGGTGCTCCAGGTCAGGTTGTATTTCAACGCGTTGGAGGGGAACTTGGGCAGCGCGCCGACGCGCATGTGTACGTTGTGCAGAGAGTCGAAGTGGCGCGCCAGATCATAAGCGACGATGGAAATGAAGCCGGGCGCCAGACCACACTGTGGAATGAAGGCGGATTTGGCGTCTTTCGCCAGGGACTTGATCAAGCGGGTGCTGGCGACGTCTTCAGTCAGGTCAAGGTAGTGAACCTGCTGTGCAGCGGCGGCGTGAGCGATGGATGCGCTGATATCAAAAGGGCAGGAGTTGATAACGGCGAAGTGGCCTTTGAAAGCCGCTTCCATTTCCTGCTGATTGGAGGCGTTCGCCTTCACAGTTGAGATGCCGGGAATTTCTTCGGCGATGCGGTCCAGCGCGTCCTGATTCTGGTCTACCAGCGTGACTTTGTAGTCGCCAGTGCCGTTCAGGAAATCCGTGATCATTGAGCCGATTTTGCCAGCGCCTACAACAACGATGGGTTTCATATGTGCCTCTCCTAATTGTTATTGGATGAATAAATCTATAATAGGAGGCGCAGATGTCGGATTGTAACTGTCATAGTGACGAATTTACTGATAAATTTAGACGAAATATCTACAACTGTAGTGAAATCGTCATATGGATGAAAAAAACCAACGTTTGCTCGATCTGTTGCAGGCGAACGCCCGGGAAGCCACCTCGTCACTGGCGAGAAAACTCAACCTGTCCCGCACGGCGGTGCATGAACGCATCGCCAAGCTGGAGGCGGAAGGCGTCATTTGCGGCTATACCGTGCGTCTGGATAAGGAATATGAAAAGAAGCGCATCAGCGCCCAGGTGATGATCGAAATCAATCCGAAGCTGAACAAGCAGGTGGAAACGGCGTTGCGACGCATAGACGAAGTGCGGTCGCTGTACACGATCAACGGTCAATATGACTTCATCGCTCTGATCCGCGCGGAAACCACGGAACAGATCGATGAAGTGCTGGATCACATTGGCGAAATAGAAGGCATCGAAAAAACCATGTCGTCGATTGTGCTATCGACGAAGTTTGAGCGCTAAGAGGGCTTGTCCCTCTTCATGGGTACTACTAACCAGGATGTTTCACCAGTAGGAGCTATTATCCTGATAGTCACAATTGCCCCAGCTATCGTCGTTTCTATTATTGGTTGCGTCTAATGTCGGCTCTGAACACCCCCAACTTTCCTCGCTCATAAACCACTCACTTGGCTTAATTCTCTTACCGTCTCTCATATACTCTCTTGCTGGAGCCCACTCCGCAGGCTCTGGTGCGCATGTATTGCAGAGCAGCTCTTTATCGATTTCTACGCTATAGGGTAACGAGTCGATATGAGGGCCGCCCCAGATACTATTAACGCTGACCCACTGGCCGCACTTCGCGCATCTGTCGCAATTCATTGTGTCTGGGTCGAGTTCAAGGGCTGTCGATGCTTTCCAGTTGGTCTCCTTTACGCCCCCAAATTCGTTTAGAGATGCGGCGATAGAGTCTTTTACGCCGCCCAACATTTTTGCGGCCGTATCTGAATTTGGGTCTTCAACATCGACCATTAACGTGAGGCTTAAATGGATGGTCTTCTTTGTCACAGTTGTTCGCTCTCGCTGTAGTTTTAAAAGAGGTGCTGAAAATACTTTCAGCGCTCACCATGCATCGTTGCCAGAATTCCCCCAATCGTCAGGTTTGGTCGAGGGGGGCTCCCAGAAACTTTCCTCTTTACTTGAACTCCACTCCTCAGACCTCACATGCTCCGTCGCCTGGCGTTTTTTGGGATAGCAGAAGGTACAGAGCAAATCAGTATGGCTCCAGATGCCAGCCGGGATTACATCCAAGAAGCTGCTGGTCCAGTTTCTTGCTCTCACCCACTTGCCACAGGCGCTGCACTGGCCGCAATCACTACTTTCACTCAAAGTGAAAGAGGAGTTTGGGAGCTTCTCTAAGCCTTCTTCCTCAAGCATGTGTTTAATTTGAGATAGAAGTTTTTCTTCTATAGACGCTAACGTGCTGTGCTCTGGGCTTTCTTCGATATCCACAAGAAAGTTCATGCTCAGCATCACCGTTTTCTTCGTAGTCATTATTGCAATTTTCTCGTTATAACTTTTTGTAGGGATGACGGCAGGGAAGGTGGTGGTGACGGGCTTCCCTGCTTTTTGTTTGAGGCGATTTTCGCCGTTTCTGAAATCGATTCGCCAATAATGCTATCCTGCGACGGGCTTGGCAATGGGGAGGTTTATAGGTGATTTTTTGTCTCTTTTTGGGCGTGAGAAGTCAGCGTTAATGGTGACTATAGTTAAGGCTTGTATGTGGGCTGTGTTGCTTGCAGGAATCTGTCTGAACGCGATGGCGGCAGAGGTTGGATGCTATCGAGATGATGTCATGGCGGCGTTGTCCACAACATTGATAGCGAGTCCAGCGGTTTCCTCTTCTGAAACCGCGCTAAAGGCTGGTTTCAGGGTGAGTCTTAAGCCTTTGACAATGGCTCGGTCAATTGGGCGGATTCGTATGGTGATCGGGGAGGTAAAGGCGGCTTCCACGCCTGGGCCGAGATTTTGGTCCGAATTCTCCTGGCCGGCGAACCACCCAGACGCATATGTGGAAGTAGAAACGTTGAACGGCGACCGAAAACGGTATGATTTCTTTGGGGATTGGGCGTTGTTTCGTTTCCTTGAGCAAGCGCGGATTACGCCTGAGACGGTCACATCCGGCCAAGCCCAATTTGACTTTGGAGGCCTGCAAGTGACTTATCAGATAAAAACCGCTACAGCGGCGCAATTCAACGTATTGCAGAAGTTATCCGACTATCCCTGTTCGGCATCCATGCCCTGAGTCGATTTTCAGGGGCGATTTAAGCTTGACGGGAGATTAGCTGGACTCACTCTCCTGGATGCCGAAGGCCTTGAGAATTTCCAGCGGTAACGGGAACGCGATGGTGTTGGTTTTGTCGCTGGCGATTTCCGTGAGCGTTTGCAGATAGCGTAGCTGAATCGCTTGCGGTTGTTTGGCGAGAATAGAGGCGGCCTCGCGCAGTTTTTCCGATGCTTCCAACTCTCCGGTGGCGTGAATGACCTTGGCGCGCCGAATACGTTCCGCTTCCGCCTGTTTGGCGATGGCGCGAATCATGCGCTCATCCAGATCCACATGTTTGATTTCCACGTTGGAGACTTTGATTCCCCAGCCGTCGGTCTGGACGTCAAGGATGCGCTGAATATCCTCATTCAGGTCCTCCCGCGACGCCAGCATCTCATCCAGCTCGTGTTGACCGAGCACAGAACGCAGCGTGGTTTGCGCCAGTTGACTGGTGGCTTCGTTGTAATTCTCCACGTTAATGACGCTTTTCTGTGGGTCCAGAACCCGATAGTACACCACTGCGTTGACCTTAACGGAGACGTTGTCCCGGGATATTACGTCCTGCGTCGGCACATCCATGACCACAATTCTCAAATCGACTCGCACCATTTGTTGAATGATGGGGACAATAACAATCAGACCGGGACCTTTCACTTTATAAAAGCGGCCCAGCAGGAAAACCACTGCGCGTTCATATTCGCGCATGACTCGGAACATCGTCAGCAGCAGGGAGAGCGCAATAATAACCAGCGCCATGACAACATAAGCGATCATGAGATAGCCTCCACTTCCAGGGTCAATCCCTGGATTCCTGTGATTCTGAGTTTTTGGCCTTGCTTCACTGGTGTCTCGCAATAGGCCATCCATAATTGTCCTTGAGCCGCGACTCTGCCTGATCCATCAAAATCGGCAATGGCTTCCGCCAGCGATCCAACAAGGGTTTCTGCGCCGGACACCAGCGCTTGCTTTCTCGACTTCAGGGCGAAATGCAACAACATGCTAAGCACCAGGACAGATAGGGCGGCGACGGCGATGATGACGGGCAGGGCGATTTGATAGGCGGGTAAGTGAGTGTCCATCAGCATGACGGAGCCGAGAATAAACGCCGCAACGCCGCCCAGACCCAAGGCGCCGAAGCTTGGCGCAAAGCTTTCCGCAGTCATCAGCGCGACTCCCAGCAATATGAGCCCCAATCCCGCGTAGCTGATAGGCAACAGCTGTAATGCATACAGGCCGGTCAGCAGGCAAATTGCGCCGAGGATGCCAGGAAGCGCCGCTCCGGGGTTATAGGCTTCCAGCAGCAGTCCATAAATGCCGATCAGCAACAGGATATAGGCGACACTGGGATCAGTGATAATCGCGAGAAAGCGGTTGCGCCAATCCGGCTCGATAGGGTTCAATTCATATCCAGACAGTTTTAAGGTCACCGCCCCGTTATCAAGTTTGACTTCCCTCCCTTCCAGTTGGGCCAGCAGTTGCTCCGTTGAGTCCGCCATCATATCAACGACGTTCATTTGCAACGCCTCCTCCGCACTCAGACTGGCGGCGTCGCGCACGGCTTGCTCAGCCCACTCGGTGTTGCGTCCCCGCAGTTTCGCCAAGCCCTGAATATAAGCGACAGCGTCATTGATCTGCTTGTGTTCCAGCGTGCTGAGCCCTTTCTCGTCGCCTTCTGCGTCGGTGTCAGGCTTTGATGGCGAGGATGAAGGGGCGGTGATTGATATCGGCGTGGCGGCTCCCAGATTAGTGGCGGGAGCCATGGCGGCGATATGTGAGCTAAAGAGGATGTAGGTTCCGGCGCTGGCCGCTCTGGCGCCTTTGGGGTAAACGTAGGCGGCGACCGGAGTGGAGGAGGCCAGAATCGCCTGAATCATATCGCGCATGGATTTATCCAGTCCGCCGGGGGTGTCCAGGCGCAACAGGAAGAGAGAGGCGCCCGCTTCATTGGCTTCTTCTAATGCGCGCATGAACAAATCCGCGCTGGCGGGTCCAATGGCTCCCTGTATATCAAGCGTCCATACCTGGGGCGGGTGTCTGGCGGATGCATTCACATTGCTTGTTTCTGCGGCCAGGGTTTCTGCGGTAAAAGACGAAAAGAAGAAAGAAGCGGAGATCGCGAAATAGAGCAGCCAAAACAATCTTGCGGGAAGCTGCATGCAAAAACGCAACCCCGAAGCGGTCGGCGTCCTACGCCGGACTGCAAACAAATTTGATCGCATATCCCTGGTCATGGCGTTAAGTATAAACGCAGACTGTCAATTTATCTTTCTGTGGTAACTTCGGGATGAGCCCAGAAAGGTAACACCTTGTTTTAAATGTATTATGTGGATTAGCTTTTCACTATAA